>DEHW01000093.1 GCA_002352135.1 Lysobacterales bacterium UBA2790 | reverse complement strand
GCTTGTCGATGATCGCCAGATCGGCGTCGTCCAAGCGCTTGGCAATCGCCCGCGCGCGCACCACACCGCCCACATCCGGCGAAACAACAATCAAATTGTCCGTGCCATACGTCCGCCACACGTCAGCCAGNNGCAGAGAACATCTTGGCAGCCACTTTTGCGGTGATCGGCACACGTGCCGAACGCGGGCGACGATCTTGCCGTGCGTAGCCAAAATAGGGGACCACCGCCGTGACGCTGGCCGCTGATGCGCGCTTCAGCGCGTCGATCAACACCAGCAATTCCATGAAGTGCTCGGCCGTTGGCGCGCAGGTCGGCTGGATGACGAAAACCTCCTGACGTCGGACGTTTTCCTCGATCTCTACCTGAACTTCGCCATCCGAAAATGTACCAACCAGTGCCTTGCCCGGCCGCACACCCAANNTCGCGGCAAACCGCTTGGGCCAAAGGCCGATTGGCATTGCCGGTGAAAACCAGAATCCCATCCGTGTTCACATTGCACCTGCACGCAGACCGCGACACAGCGGTGATGTTCGAAGCCCGCCGTGGGCTTCACAGACCTCATCCCCGCACCACGCAGAGATGACGTTGTCTTGCATCCACCGACACACCATACAGATGCACCGGCAAGGTGGCTGGGGCGGCAGGGATCGAACCTGCGAATGCCGGAATCAAAATCCGGNNCTTACCGCTTGGCGACGCCCCATCCTTGAACACTGGCGCGCAGCGGCGACAAATCGACACCACGCGCGACAACACTTGTCCTGGCCCGCCGTGGATCACCAGCACACCAATGATTGAATGCCTCGTGAGCCATGTTTTCGCGCTCGAAAGCAACGAAACAACAAGCGCCCGAACCACTCAATTGCGGCGACCCGTATTCCGAAAGCGCCTCCAGCGTGGCAGCAACCACTTTGCTGCGTGCCGCTAGGACCGGCTGGAACGCGTTTCCAGTACTACGACCGGACAGGAAGCCCGATATTGTCGTGACTGTGCTATCGCGTGTCAATTCAGGCGCTTGAAACAGGGTCGCCGTCGGCACGTGCACGCCCGGATCGACCACCAGAAACCAGCGCGCGCCGAGCGCCAGAGGAGTCAACACCTCACCAATACCCTCCGCCCAAGCACTGCGACCGCGAACAAACACGGGCACGTCTGCGCCAAGCTGCAAAGCCAGTCCGGCAAGGCGATCTTCGTCAAAACCAAGATTCCAGAGTTTGTTCAATCCGACCAAAACCGTGGCCGCATCCGAACTTCCGCCGCCCAGCCCGCCACCCATCGGGATGCGCTTGATCACATCAATATCGACACCGGGCGAAGCGCCGACCTGATTTCGCAACAAATGCGCTGCCCGCACCACCAGATCACATTCAGGCGCCACGCCAGGCAGGTTCGACACACGCCGGATATCCCCATCGGCGCGAACCCGCAGGCGCACTTCGTCGCCCCAATCCAGAAGTTGGAACACCGTCTGCAGCATGTGGTAGCCATCCGCACGACGCCCGACGATCTGCAGGAACAGATTCAGCTTTGCGGGTGCCGGCAAGCACAACCATTCAGAATCAAGGGGTGACATCCCAGCGCTCCACAACCAACCGGACACGATGCTTGCCAGACTGCGCGAACACCTTGCGCGGCAACGGAGGTGTCAGGTCGTGAAACCAGTCCCGGTACTCGATGACCCAATCACACTGCACAATTCGCCTAGGCAACCCCTGCTCGTCCCAGTCGCCATCGAAAGCGCCCCGCGACGGCACACCCTTCATCCAATCCACCAGGGATTCGACGGGCAGTTCCCAACCCACCGACTGACGCAGTAGCTGCGTCGCATCAGGCCCCTCAACTGCACCCTCGTCGAGACCTTCCAATCGGACCCAACTGGCATCACCTACCAAGCGCCAGCTCCGCCGCGTGACCGGGGCACTGAGTTGCACATCGAAGCGCGGACCGTCTTGCCGCCACTCCAAGCGACCACTGCCGCCATCGCTGCCATCCGACACGGCGATTCGCCCCTGCATTGTCCACGCGTTCAATGCGCCAGACGCGATCACGCGCCCATTGATCGCCGCTTGTGGCATTGCTGAAGCAGGGCCGTTGCGCGAAGACCAGGTTTGGCATCCCGCCAGTCCCATCAGACAGGTTGCTGCCAGCAGCGCAGCGCGCACAATCAGCCTGCTCACGGTGCCAGCTTCTGCAGACTACGCTTGAGCGCACGGTTATCAGCATCGAGCTGCTCGCCCTCGCGCCAAACTACCGTTGCTTCATCAAGCCGTCCCAACGCCCACAACACATCACCAAGGTGGGCTGCCACTTCCGCGTCTTTCTGCGCGGCCCAGGCCCTCTGCAGGTAGGGCAGCGCCTCGTCGTGATGACCTTGCCGATGCAATACCCAGCCCATGCTATCCAAGATGGCGGCCGAGTCGGGACTCAGCGCCAGTGCTTGCTCGATATATCCCCGCGCCTCGTCCAGGCGATCCGTTCGATCTGCCAGCGTGTATCCATAAGAATTCAACGTGTCCGGATTTTCGGAATCAATCTCCAGAAGTCGCTTCAGGTCGTCGAGTGCCGCATCGACCTGATCAAGGCGTTCATGGCAAAGCGCGCGCCCGTAGAGCAGGGCGGGATCATCCTCGAAGACGGTCAAGCCACGGCGATACGCATCCAGCGCATGCTCGGCGCGTTGATTGCGCAGCAATATCTCCGCCTCCAGCAAGTACGCATCACGCAGCCATTCGCCGTTATCACTGCGGCTGCTCTGAATCTCGCGCAACTCGGAGATGGCGTCATCCAGCTGTCCCTGCCTATCAAGCAGCACCGCGACTCTCAATCGCGCTGGCTCGCCACGCTCTGGCGAGGCAATCGCGCGATACCAGATCAGCGCATCGTCGTTCTCATCCAGATACTCGGCAATCTGTGCGAGCAGGAAGCGTCGGTCATCATCCGGCTTGCTGCCTGCATTGATCGGCACCGTCAGCTCGGCGTACAAGCTACGCAACGCATCCTTCTGCTCCAGCCTTGCCAAATAGGCCGCACGACCAGCATAGGTGGCGTTGCTCTGCTCGCCTTCGGCCAACACCGTGGCTGCACGATCGGTTTCGCCAAGGCCATCGAAGAGCGCCGCTACACGTAAGCGCTCGCTCAATGACAGTGCACCCGTTTCTAGACCGCGCAAGGTCTGCAGCGCCACCACCTTGTCACCTTTCAACTGCAACACCTCCACGCGCCACAACGTCGCCTTGATATCGTCAGGAAAGGTCTCTGCCGCCAACCGCAATACGCTATCGACGAGCGCTTCGGCTTTCGACTGCGACGCCAAGGCTCCTATCGCAACCAGTACGTCAACCGATTTCGGCTCAAAGCCTTCGGCCAGCAGTTGCTGCATGACCGGCACCGCCTGCTCGCCAGCACCGGCCAACGCCTGAATGGCCAGTCGCTGCGCCGTTTCGTCGCCGGAGAGAAGCTCAGACAACTGATGGACCGCCGCACTGATCCGATGATCACGCATCGCCAGCACCAGCTCGATTTGACGGGCACCCACCGCATTCGGCTGCAACCGCAGCCACCTCTGCAGCGCGCGCTCGACCAGACTGGGCTGGTCGGCCATCAGAGCGATCCGCGCCGCCCGCTCTGCAAGCGCCGGGTCCGAATCGCGCTCGGCGACTTCCACATAGGCCATGGCAGCCGCCGTGGAGTCTCCTTCCTGCAACGCAAACTCGCCCTGCAACATCGGCAGAAGCACGTCTTCAATCGCCGAATCGGATCCAGAATTGCCCACCAAATCCGGCTCAGCACTCGCCAACGTCGTCAGCATGAATACGAGGGGAAAGCCCAACAGGTAGAATGCGCGCCGTTTCATCGATTCCTCAGGAAAGCGCTGCGGCGCGCCAACGCGCCCGCAGGACGGGATACTCTCGCACAGTGTACTTGAAGCCCCACAACCCGCCCTCCGACTCAACGGGCGCCCGTCGACTGATTGCGCTGGGTCTGAATCATCAGACCGCTTCAATCGACTTGCGCGCGCGCGTCGCGGTGTCGAGCGAGCATCTGCCGCAGGCACTCGACAGTCTGCTGAGACTGAATGGGGTGCTTGAAGCCAGTGTCATCTCGACCTGCAACCGTACCGAGGTTTACTGCTGTGTCGTGGCAGGTGCAGAAGCGATACCGGCGGAATGGCTTGCAGCGCAACACCAGATCGACTTGAACTTGTTGCGTGGCAGTCTTTACCAGCATGTCGACGGCGCGGCAGTTCGCCACCTGTTCCGCGTCGCCACCGGACTGGATTCGCTCGTGCTGGGCGAGCCGCAGATCCTTGGTCAGGTCAAAGAGGCCTGGCAGTTCTCCCGCAACGCTGGCGCGGTGAAGGCGGCGCTGGATCGGCTTTTCCAGCACAGCTTTGCCGTCGCAAAACGGGTGCGCACGGATACCCGCATCGGCGCGCACCCGGTTTCCGTTGCCTTCGCCAGCGTGCGCTTGGCACAGCGGGTCTTTGCCGAGCTCTCACAGGCGACGGTGTTGCTGATCGGCGCGGGCGAGACGATCGAGTTGACCGCCCGCCACCTGGCGGACCAGAACGTCAAACGTCTGCTGATCGCCAATCGCACCTACGACAACGCCCACGCGCTGGCCCAGCGCTTCGGCGGCTACGCGCTGGGTCTGGACGAGCTGCTGCTGCATTTACCCGAGGCCGATATCGTCTTTTCCGCGACCGCAGCTACCGATCCGATCGTCAGTCGCAGCGACGTGGCCTTCGCGCTCAAGAAGCGCCGCCACCGCCCGATGCTGATGATGGATCTCGCCGTGCCACGCGACATCGACCCGGCCGTGGCCGAACTCGACGACGTGTTCCTCTACACCGTGGATGATCTCGATCAGGTCATCGAGGAGGGCATGCGCTCGCGGCGCGAAGCCGCCGAGCAAGCGGAAGCCATCATCGACCTGCAGGTGGATCACTTTCTGGCTTGGTGGCGCGCCAGCGACCAACAGGGCGTGATTCGTCATCTGCGCAGCCAAGCCGAAGCGGAAAGGGATGCGGTACTGACGAAGGCACAGCAGATGCTCGGCCAAGGCAAGCCCGCCGAAGACGTGTTGCGCTTTCTCGCCCATACCCTGACCAACAAACTCCTGCACGCGCCGAGTGCGAATCTGCGCGCCGCCGCACAACGCGGCGACATCGACTTGCTGCGCGCAGGCGAACGGCTGTTTGGCGCCACAGACACCGCCGCCGACCCCATCTCCCATTCCGAATCCCGCAAGGACCGCGATGACCCCGAGCATCCGCAAGAAGCTCGACGCGCTGGTTGAGCGTCAAGAAGAAGTGGGTCTGCTACTGGCCGACCCGACCGTCGCCAGCGATGCAGCGCGCTTCCGTGCCCTGTCTCGCGAATACGCACAGATCGAGCCGATCACCCGATTGCTCGCCCAGCACACCCAGGCGCAGCGCGACCTGCAGGCAGCACAGCAGTTGCGTGACGACCCTGACATGCGCGAAATGGCGAATGAAGAGATCGCCTTGCAGCAGTCGCGCATCGAAAGCCTCGATCACGAGCTCAGCCTGTTGCTGCTGCCGAAAGACCCGCGCGACGAAGCCAACATTTTTCTGGAAATTCGCGCAGGCACCGGTGGCGACGAAGCCGCCTTGTTTGCGGGCGATCTGTTCCGCATGTATGCGCGCTACGCCGAAACGCGTCGCTGGCAGGTCGAAATTCTCTCGGCCAGCGAAGGCGAACACGGTGGCTTCAAGGAAGTCATCGCCCGCATCGAAGGTCAGGGCGCCTATTCACAACTGAAGTTCGAATCCGGCACCCACCGCGTGCAGCGCGTCCCCGAAACCGAATCACAGGGTCGCATCCATACCTCGGCTGCCACGGTCGCGATCCTGCCGGAACTGGATGACATCGACGACATCGAACTTCGCGATGCCGACCTCAAGGTCGACACCTTCCGCGCTTCAGGCGCGGGTGGTCAGCATGTCAACAAGACCGATTCCGCCATTCGCATCACCCACTTGCCGACCGGCCTGGTGGTGGAATGCCAGGATGAGCGCAGTCAGCACAAGAACCGATCGCGTGCCATGTCGCTGCTGAAAGCGCGCCTGCTGGATGATCAACGCCAGCAACAGACCCAAGCGCAAGCCGAGTCTCGTCGTCTGCAGGTGGGTTCTGGTGACCGCAGTCAGCGCATCCGCACCTACAACTTCCCGCAGGGCCGCATTACCGACCACCGCATCAACCTCACCCTGTATCGCCTTCCCGAGGTGCTGCAAGGCGATCTGTCCGAACTCGTCCAGACCCTCAGCCGCGAGCATCAGGCGGATGAGTTGAAACTGCTGGGAGACTGAGTCTGAACGCCGGGCAGGAAGCGTTCCTCCTGCAGCGACTGGCGCAACAACCCAGCGCGACGGACTGGAACGCACTGGGTGCGTTACGTCTGCAGCGCGAGGCCTTTGATGCGGCGTTGCCTTGTTTTGAACAAGCATTGCGACTGGCGCCCGACCATTTGCCCAGTCGATTACACCGCGCCATCTGTCTGTTGCAGCTCGGAGACTGGTCCAGCGCCCTGAACGAAGCGGCCCACGTTGCCGCGCAGGCACCGCATCATCCGGCGCCGTGGCGTTTGCAAGCCGAAGCCGCACTGGCCGGCGGCATGGCTGCTCGCGCCGAGCAGTTCGCCCGGCAGGGCCTCGCCTGCGACGAAAGCGAACCCGCCTTATGGCACACCTTGGCCAGCGCACTGGATGATCAGCGCCGCTATGCCGAAGCCTTGGCTGCGGGCGAGCGCGCCCTGCAATTGGCCCCCGATGCGTTGCCGACGCTGTCGATGGTGCAGTTTCTGCGCAGAAGGCTGTGCCGCTTCGAGGCTTTGTCCGAAGGAAACCGCCTTCTGCACGATGCCTTGCAACGTGGCGAGACGGGCAGCAGTCCCTTTGCCTTTCTCGCTGAACCCGCGCACCCGGCGATGCAACAGCGCTGCGCGCGCGTCGCCGCCCAGCCGTTGACACCGTTGATGCCCGCACAGCCGCCCGCACGGCGTTACCGCCTACCTGGTCAGGCGTTGCGCATCGGACTGGTTTCGAACGGCCTGGGACAGCACCCGACAGGGCTGCTGGTGGTCGAACTTCTCGCCTGCCTGCGTCAGCAGCGACCAGACATCGAGAGCTACGCCTACGCATTGAACACCGATGACGGCAGCGAACTGCGCCAACGTCTGCATCGCCACGTCCACCACTGGCGCGAAGTCGCCCAACAAGACGCCGCACAGATCGCCGAGCGTATCCGCGTGGACGCCATCGACATCCTGTTCGACCTACGCGGCTGGGGCGGCGGCGCCAGACCCGCCATCTTTGCCCGCCGCCCGGCTGCCATCCAGATCAACTGGCTCGCCTTTCCGGGCACCAGTGGCGCGCCATGGATGGACTATGTGTTGGCAGATCGCTTTGTGCTTCCCGAATCCATGCGGTCGCACTTCAGCGAGAAGGTCGTCTATCTGCCGCACTGCTTTCAGCCCTCCGACACACGTCGCGAAATCAGTCCCGCGCCAGATCGGAAGATCTGCGGCCTGCCCGACGATGCGCAGGTCCTGGCCAGTTTCAACAACAGCTACAAGTTCACGCCTGAGCGTGTAGCGCTCTGGCTCGACATCCTGCGCAACTGTCCGTCCGCCGTGCTCTGGCTGTTGCTCAGTGATGGCGTCGAAGAGGCCGCGCAGCAGCTTCGCCAGTTTGCCGCGTCGCGCGGCATTGCCGAAGCACGTCTGATATTCATGCCCAAGCTGCCGCATGCGGACTATCTGGCCCGCTTTGCGCATGTCGACCTGTTTCTCGATACCGCACCCTATGGCGCACACACCACCGCGTCCGATGCACTCTGGGCGGGCTGTCCCGTGCTGACCTGTCCGGGCGAGACCTTCGCCAGTCGCGTTGCGGGCTCGCTGTTGAACACCCTGGGATTGCCGGAACTGATCGCGGACAGCGAAGACGATTACTGTCGTCGTGCCATTCACCTGATCAACACGCCCATGCGACTCACGCGATTGCGCGAGCGGCTGGCCGAAGCCAGAAAGCAATCCGCCCTTTTTGATATGCCGCGATTCGCGGATGATTTTGCCAACACCCTGAACTCACTGGCCCAGCAACACGAATTCACCCCGCGCCGAGGATGACGTCGATGAAACGCAAGGAATACGAAACCCATCTCGAACCGCTGCAACGCGAACTGGTCGCCATGCAGAACTGGATGCGACACAGCGGTGCGCGCATCGTCGTGCTGTTCGAAGGGCGCGACGCGGCTGGCAAAGGCGGCGTGATCGGTGCCATTTCGCACGTCCTCAATCCACGCAGTTGTCGGGTTGTCGCCTTGCCCAAGCCCAGCGAACGCGAATCAACGCAGTGGTATTTCCAGCGCTATATCGCCGAACTCCCGGCAGCCGGTGAAATCGTCCTGTTCGACCGCAGTTGGTACAACCGCGCGGGCGTCGAGAAAGTCATGGGCTACTGTAGCGACGCGCAATACCAGCAATTCCTCCAGCAGGTACCCGTATTCGAAAAATTGCTGATCGATGACGGCGTGTTGCTACTCAAGTACTGGCTGACCGTCGACCAGTCTGAACAGGAAGAACGCTTCGCGGAACGCGCCGCCGACCCACTGAAGCGCTGGAAACTCTCCCCCGTGGACCTGCAATCGCGCGACAAGTACCGCGAGTACGGCGAAGCCCGTGAAGCCATGCTGTTAGCCAGCCACAGCAAGCACGCACCATGGACCTTGGTGGACTTCAATGACCAGCGCAGTGGGCGACTGAATCTGATTCGTCACTTGCTGGATCAATTGCCGGTGAAGCCGGTGCCTGACTCCTCGCCCGAACTTGCGCCATTGCCCGAAGCGCCGCAAAAGGAACGCTTCAAGGGCGGCTTGAAGCCGATCAAGGATCGGTTTGCGCATGCCTGACGCACGCGTCATCACCGACTACGGCAACGGTATCCCGTCCTCGGATGTGCGCATCCGCCAAGCCGGGTATCTGAAAACGGCGGCATCGCTGGACGGCTACAAGATCCGTGTGGCCGATCAGTACGCGAAGCTGACCGATGGTGGCTATAGCGGCGTGGTGGCGGCGAACACGATGAGCGCCCGTGCGCCGGGCGGCGGATTCACTCAAGACTTGACCGCGTACTTCAACAGCACCGCGCCAACCTACCCGGTGGCGGTGGTGCTGGTGGGCTGGCCGGAGTATCCCGATGGTGGGGATGAGGGGGATTCGTTTAGCGGGACGTGTCAGGTGGTACTTGGTCAGTGTTCGGGCGGGAGCTGTACGACATCTTCTAGTTACGTCGCGCCGACCTGCCCTGGCGGCTACGTTGAACGTGATCGATGGTCGATGTGTCCCAGCGGGGTGGTTTTTAGAAACACGCCGGTTGGGGCGTCTTTGACGATCGCGCCGGATGTTCGTAGTCAACCTGGGGGGATGTGTGACTCCAAGTGTGACACGTCTTCACAGTTTACGTGCGCGGGATTGAAGTCATCTTGGGACTTCGACAACGTCTATCTAAATGCTTCTTCCATTGCGAAGGGGGACAACAACTACCAGCATTGCGGGCGGTCAATTATGGCCAACTATGACTATACCAGTGCGCTTGTCACTAAGCCATGTGGTAACTTTGTTGCCACGTACCCTGGGGTAGATGACAGAGCGTCTGCGGGGGGGGGCAACCGCGCAGGCGATTCTCTGCTGCACAAACTAAGCATATGTTCAGCATATGCTTTATATTCTGTGCCTACCTACCAACCGGAGCATGAACATGGCAATCGCAAACAATCGGACTCTTGGCGCGCTTTTTGGCTTGCTGCTACTGCCTGGCGCGGCTTTTGCGGAAACCTATACGGCACCGACCTGGCCGATTGGAAATCCTCCGTCTGGCTGGCGACCCGCACCCTTTGAGGCCGGAAGTTGGTTTGACCCTGCGCGTAACGGTTCAGGATGGGCCATTGAGAAGCTCAGCCCCTTGGCCGGGCAAACCGCGCCGCTGTACGCCGGAACCGTCTATACGTATGACTCGGCAGGAAAGCCCTATTGGCTACTGATGGCAGGCACGCTGCAGTACACCGGCTGGGACGAGTATTTTCGCACCGGCGTGTCGGCCAAGTTTGGCGGCGTGTTGAACGACGGCGTGAATGGCGCTTGCCCGACGTGTGCTTACGTGGCACCTAATGTTGGTCCCAGCCCCTATGGGACTGGCGAAATTCGCTTTCTCGGTGCGGCGCAAGCCGATGTCTACGTCAACAACGGTACGGCTCAGGTTGAGCGAATACAGGCCTCTGAGCACATCTTGCTGAATCCGGTGGCGGAGTTGTTGGAAGGCGAGTGGCGTCTTGAGCGATATTTTGCGTCCGGATCAGTGTCAATCAATGACGGCGCAGCATCGATTTATGAGATTACTGTTCCAGGATGGGCTACCGCCATTACATCTGATGGCAATGTAATGCACAAGCCGCAACAAGGCGACAGGTGGTTTGTTTCTTCGGATTTGGGAGCGAACTATCCGATCGTTCTTGGCGCTGATGGGTCCATACGGCAGTATTGTTTTGTCGCTGATTCGCAATGTGGCAACGAGACACTTGCCTCTAATGGGGGTATTGGTGTTCCATCGAGGGTCGGCTTTCATATGAAAGCTGGGGCGGAAATTTGGGTGTTTGCGCTGATAGACCGGAACACGCTCGTACGAACCGCTCACGTCAATCTCCGAACGGGCGCTGCGACACCGACGACAAATCTTGCCTTTCGCTACCGCCGCGTAGTCCCCCGCGAGCAGCAATGATCCGAACGCACAATCTGTCGCGAACCGATGCCCTGCGCCGCAGGGCATCCTGTTGTCCGCTGCCGGATCATGATGTCCATGAACTACCCGAACCCGCAGATTGGCTACTACCACGCTGAGTGTTGTCTGCTGGATCTGCACCGTATCGCGTCACAGGCAGACCTTGAGGTGGTCATGGCACGCCTTGACGCCGCTGATGAATGCGGTCCGCTGATGGTGTTTGCCAACCTGGAAGAAGCGGTGGCGTGTCTTGCTGGCGACGGCCTCACACCGGAAGAAGAGGCGGCGCTTTCGAGGTTGGGATGGCCCGGCTCTGCCGAAGCATGAGTGAGGGACAACTGTGTCCAAAGCGAATACCACTGTCACCGGCGAGCAGATGCAAGTCCTGGTGACCGCGTTTCAGTCCGTCACCGGCTGGTCCAAGGCCAGTTTGCGGCGCTTGTTGGGTGTCACCGAGTCGGGATTTGCCGGGATGTTGAATGGCAGTCGCCCGGCGGGGATCGCCCTGTATCGAAGTCTGGAAGCGCACCTGGCGCTGGCCACGCATGCGCCGGATGTCCTGAATGCGCTGGCGACGGCGCGGCAGGCCCATGTGCCGGAGAGTATGCGTGGGTGATCCACGGCAATCCGTCGACCCGGAAACCGGCATATACTTGTATAGCATCGAATCCTGGGAGTAGACCATGCTGGCGATAAGACTTCCTGCGGATGTGGAGAATCGCCTTGAGGCACTGGCGCAGGCGACCGGGCGCACCAAGACCTACTATGCCCGTGAAGCCATCCTCGAGCACTTGGACGATCTCGAAGACGTGTATCTGGCGGAACAACGTCTGATCGATGCGCGCGCCGGTCGCAGCAGCGCCTATACCTTGGATGAGGTGGAGCGCGCGCTTGGCTTGGCGGATTGAGTTCGACGACAAGGCCAGGAAAGATCTGGCGAGCCTTGACTCGGTCGTCGCCAAGCGAATCCTCGCTTTTCTGCGCGAGCGTATTTCGGCACTCGATGACCCGCGCAGCATCGGAGACGCCCTCAAGGGTTCCAAGCTGGGCATATTCTGGAAATACCGCGTCGGCGACTACCGAATCATTGCCCACATTGAAGACGCTGTCCTACGCGTGTTCATTGTGCGGATCGGCAATCGCAAACAGGTGTATCGAAAGTAGTCATTTACCGGCCACCTCAGCGCCGCGCCTTCACTATCGACGTCAGCCAATCGCGGCTGCCGTCGATGCGCTGCAGGTGGGGGTAGCGCAGGCCGTCGTGGTAGTTGATCTGGACGTGGCGGTAGTGGTCGTCCTGGCGCAGCAGTAGTTCGATGGGCTGGCGATCCTGCTGGGCTCGGCGGATGGCCCGTTCGAGTCGGGAGGCGCTGTAGGCGCGACCGTTGACGGCGACGACCTGCGTGTCCTTGGCGAGACCGGCGACGAAGGCAGGGCTTTGCCAGACCACACTGCTGATCAGGCCTTCGTCGTCCAGACTGAGGCCCAAGGAGTAGCTGTAGTCATCGTAGCCACCGGCCGATTCGGCGTCTTCGATGGCAAGGTTGGGCTGCTCGTTATAGATGATGCGCCAGCCTGCCTTCTCGAGTCCGTCCAATGGGGCGTCGACGGCATCGAGGCGCGATTCGATGAAGGCAGGCCAGTCGCCGGGTTGTACGGCCTGCAAGGCCGCGAATACATCGTCTTCAGTGAACTGGGAAACCCGTGTACTGCTATCGCCACCGGCGTAGAAGGCCTTTGCCACGTCGTCCAGCGAGCGCCTGCCCTTGGACAGCTGACGGATCTCCGCATCGACGGCCAACCACAGCAGACTACCCTCGGCGTAGAAATCGAATCCGCGCTGCCAGTCGCCCCACGCCTGCGGCAGATCGTTGAAGTCGACGATGCCCTGATGCACGGTGTCGTGCAGCGAGCGCCATTGGCGTCCTTTGCGGGTCTCGTAATTCGCCACCGTCTGGGCCAGCACTTCCTGGGTCTGTTCCGAAGTCCACAAGCCAGAACGCGCGGCCAGCACCACCGCCCAGTATTGGGTCTGGCCCTCGTACACCCATAGCAGGCCATTGCGCATCGGCGTGTTGTAGTGCGGGGTGAAGGTTCCCACAGGCCGACGGTATTTGCCGACCCAGGCATGCACGTACTCATGCGGCAGCAGATCGTTGTCGATGAAGGGACCTTCGCCACGCAGGTAGTCGGCGTAGGTGCCGTTTTCGCTCGACTGATGGTGCTCCAGACCGATGCCGCTGAAGGTATCGGACAAGGCCAACAGAAAGTCGTAATGCGCGAAGGGTCGCACGCCAAACACCGCATCCGCCTCTTTCACCAGGGCGCAATGCGCGTCCAACATCGGTGCTGAGGCGAGCAGTTGCTCGGGCTCATCCGCCATCACATTCAGAGCAACCGGCGTGTTGCCCTGATCGAGCTCGAAGCGACGGAAATGCCGCCCGGCATAGACCGGAGAGTCCACCAGATCCACCAGCGCCTGGGGTGCGAAGTGCAGCTCGCCCTGCTCGACCGACTGCAGCGTCAAGGCGGTACCGTAGGACCACTCCGCAGGCAGACGCAGGCGCGCCTCCACCCGAATCGCGTCCGCTGCCATCTCCGCCGGATACATCAGCACGCG
>DEHW01000114.1 GCA_002352135.1 Lysobacterales bacterium UBA2790 | reverse complement strand
CGCTGCAGGGCGACGAACTCCTTGCGCCGCGCTTCGCCGTCCAAGGTGATCTGCGCGGTCAGCATCACGTCGTGCAGCGCTTCGCCCTTCGGTGCCAGCAAGGCCGCGATGCCCGTGCTGCCCATCACCGGCGAATAGAAGGCCAAAGCGGTGCCCCCGCGTTGTTCGATCCCGTCGATCACGCTGTCGATCAGGCCGGTTTCCATCGACGACAGCGATTGCTGATGGAATGCCACGGCGATGATCGGCGCGCGCTGTGCGGCATTCGCGTCGATCTTGCGCCAGGCGAGGTACTCGGCCACGCTCGCAAACACCAGATTGGGTGCCTGTGGGTGGTAGACCGCTGTCTTGGGAAAGATCACCGGCGCAATGACCGACATCGGATTGCCGCCATCGAAGGTCAGCCGCAGGCTGTCGAAGAAATGCGCGAAGTTGGTTTCTGCGCCGCTGGCGTAGTAGTCCACCAAGCGCTGCCCCAGCGCATCGGGAAACCCGTTCCACGACGGGCTGGCGTCGTACAACCAGACCGAGGGCACGCGCAGCGCGGGCAGGGCCTTGCTCAGGCGCTCGCGGATCTCGTCCTGCAGATACGAATCGAAGAACACCGCATCGAAGCCCTGCCACAGACTGGCATCGGCGTCCGCAGGCAATTTGTGCAGGTAACGGTGCTCCAGCGCGATGCCACGCTCGGCGGCCATGGCTTGCAAATGCACGAACTTGCCAGCGGGCACATTGCCGGTGGCGATGATCAGCACACGTTTGTCCACCACACGCGGCGCCGGAGAGTTCGCTTCGGCACGGACCAGTGAACTGGAGAGCACGACCAGCGCCAGCAGCGCCATCCAGCCCAACCACCGCGCGCGCATCCGCATCGAACGCGGTCGGCAACCATTCGGCAAACAATGATCTGACGAATGCCAGAAACCGCCATCAAAGGCGGACAGCAAGCAAGGCATGCAAGACTCCTCGGAACCCATCGGACGCCAAGCCACAAAGGCTCAGCGTGGAAAGGTGCGACGGCGTCCTGGCGTTGGCTGGGCGGCGCACGGAAAGCGGTAAACGAACACGCAATGTCGCCTAAATGCGAATGGATCGCAAGTGTGTGGTGTTGACTGTCACTTGCGATGGGACGAGCTCAACTGCGGTCGTCGTTTCCCCGGTTCCACCTTTTTGCCGGTGATTTAGGCGACCTGCGCAATCCCCTGATCTGCATTTCGGTCGACGCATGCGCCGCGTGCTTGCCTCCGCGCTGCCACAGTTTGTCTTGGCATCGCCCTCACTGCGCCCCGTCTGGGTCGGCGGTCGTCGCGACGCTGTCAGCGGCATCCAAACACGGAACGGATATGTCGTTGACAGCCTTCATGGCGATGACTCGNNGCGGAGTTTCTGTGCTTCGGGATCAAGGAGGCGCGCGCCTGTCTGTTTGCCGGGCTGTTCTTTCTTGCGGTGTTCCTGCTGCCGCGTGGCGGTATCGCCGGGGTAGCGCGTTATGACTTGCTGCTGCTGTTCGCGGTGGCGGTGCAGGCGTGGATGCTGTGGACGGGTCTGGAAACCTGGGATGAGCTGAAGGCGATCTCGCTGTTCCATGTGCTCGGCTTCGCCCTGGAAGTGTTCAAGACGTCGCCCGCCATCGGTTCGTGGTCGTATCCGGAAGCGGGCGTCAGCAAGCTGTTCGGCGTGCCACTGTTTTCCGGCTTCATGTACGCGGCGGTCGGCAGCTATCTGATCCAGGCTTGGCGTTTGTTTGAGCTGCGCGTGCTGAATCATCCGCCGTACTGGATGGCGGGTCTGATGGCGAGCCTGCTGTACGCCAACTTCTTTACCCATCACTTCATCGGTGACCATCGCTGGCTTCTGGCGTCCTGTGCCTTGGGCCTGTACGCGCGCACCACCGTGGTGTTCCGTCCGCTGGATCGCGAGCGACGCATGCCGCTGTTGCTGGCCTTCGTGTTGATCGGCTTCTTCATCTGGCTGGCCGAGAACGTACAAACCCTGTTCGGTGTCTGGCGCTATCCCAACCAACTGGGCGCGTGGTCCAGCGTTCACCTTGGCAAGTGGAGCTCCTGGTCCTTGCTGGTGATCATGAGCTTCACCCTGATCGCCAATCTCAAGCACATCAAGGCGCACATCCATGTGCCACCGGATGGCGATCAGTCGCCCTCCAATCCGTCGGCAAATACAAAAGCGTAAGGTTGATCGATGACGAGGATGTCGGTCAGCGTGTCGACACCCGTCATCGACAGGTTGATCCCATCGGTGATCAGCACCGGCTCGCTCGCGGCGATCGAAACCCGTCGCAGCCCACCCAATCGACCTCCGATGCCTTGTTCGCCTGCAGGGTCCGCACCAAAGCTCGACATCGGCCCAAGGTCGACCAATCCGGTCAAGCGGGGTGGATCAAGGGCGAGATCATCGGCCGTGGCATAGGCGACTGGCGAGTTGCCATTGGCGGTGAAATAGGTGAACACGAACAAGGGATTGTCGGGCAGATCCGAGGGACGCTGGACGCGCGTCATCCGGAATGCCGAGCTGCCGGTGGGAAACCCCGGGAAGCTGCTCCCGGCCAGTCCCCAAGTCACCGCCTTGATCGCGCCGGTTTGCAGATGCATGGCGGCGATACCGGTGATGCCGAACGCACTCACGCCGCCGATGGCTGGCGTCAGCACGGCATCGCCCGGCGGCGTGAATCCCAGCAGTCGGGGGTTTCCGGACGGCATCGGGCCGACGAGGGTCAATGCCAGCGTGTCGGGGTCGGCGATGCGTAACCCATCCTGACAGCCGGACAACAGGATTCGTCCATCGGGATGCACCAGAATGTCGTAAGCGGTCGCCAAACACATGTCGGTGGGCAGGGTGGTGCTCGCCAACTCACTCAAGGTCGTGGCGTCGAGCACCGCCAGATCAAGTCGTGTGACGCCGTCTTCGGTGACTTGCTTCCAGGTGTAGACACGTTGCTCATCCGGACTCAATGCGACGGTCCGATTCTGCCGTGTGCCGACGTTGGCCACTGCGGTGACACGCCGGAAGGCGGTGTCGACGCGATAGATCTGACCGGCTGCACTCAGCCCGCTGCCGCTTGAGCGCCAACTGGACAGGTAAAGAGTTTTCCGGTCACTGGTGGCCACCATTCGCCCCGGTTCGTCACCGACATTGGTGAGTGAGCGCTCAACCGTCAGGGTCGCCATATCGATGACGCGAACTGCCCGGTTGCCAGGGCTGGACACGCTGACAAACGCGAAGGGCGCTGCCTGCAGCGTGGCAAGCGGGGTCAACAGCCCCAGCAGACCCGCAAGGGCGTGAGTGGAAAACGACGTCAGGTGACGCATGCGTGGCACTCCAGAAAACGGTGGTCTGCTGTGAATGCCTGAGCACACCGAAACCGAACGCTGTGGGCGAAAACGTTTTTGCAGGCGGTGTGGAGGCTGCTTTTAGCCAATTCGTTCGCTTTTGCCCTCGTGAGGCATTCCGTAGGAGTGACCGATGGCCGCGTGCTGTGTCCATGGTCAACCGGAACCTCACCTTGGAGTCGCCATGCACGTCTGTACAGGAACCTGCTTACGCCACGTGGCTGCCGTACTGGCATTCCTCTTGCCCGCATTGAGCGCGCACGCGGAGGTGCATTGCGTCGATACGATTGCCGAGTTGAATGTCGCCGTCGAACGCGCCGATGAGGTGAATGTTGAGGTTCGCCTGGTGCAGGGCAACTATGACCTGACCAACTCGTGTCTGGACGAAGACACGCGATGCAGCACCGACGATGATCTCGTCATCAAAGGCGGATACACCGCCAACTGCGCCGCGCAGGTGCTCGATGCCAGGCTTACCGTACTGACTCTTCCGGCGGGTGGTGTGTACATCTGGACTGCAGGCAACGCTTTCGAAGGCAATGGCGAGATCGGTCTTCAGAATTTGACGTTTCGCGACATACCGGGAGGCGTCTACTTGAGCACCGTAGGCAACTTCGCATTACCCGACCAATCCGTGAATCTGTCCAGAGTCTGGTTTGACGCGACGCACCTGACACTCAAGGCGTCAGATGTACTCGCAAGTCATGTCATCGTTTCGGATACGAATAGTGGCTGCGCCTTGCGGATTAGGGACGACGCGGACCTCGACTATGCCGCGCTGAGTCAGATCACCATTGCGAACGGCGCGGGCGATGGTTTGTGCGTGGGCGGCACCCTTGCCGATGACTGGCGCATGGTGATGCAGAACAGCGTCGTATGGGGCAATCAGGGTGCCGACATCGCGTTGAGCGTCAGTGACGGCGGATCCATTGACGCGACCTTGACCCACAACACCTTTGCTTCGCTCACCAACAATCGACCGATGCTGGTCTCACCGGTCGCGACGCTGAACAGCGATCCGCAGTTCGTCAACCCAGCCATTGGCGATTACGAACTCGGTGGTAGTTCCAGTTCGATCAACTCGGCCTTGCTGCTGGCCAACAGCTGGAGCGACAAGGACCTCAAAGGCGATGCGCGTCTGTTCGGTGCCGGGGTGGATCGCGGCGCGCTGGAATCGCCCATTGGCAGCAACGCGGCGACTTTGACGGTGACCAACAGCAACAACAGCGGTGCGGGCTCGCTGCGCCAGGCCGTGTTGGATGCCAATGCATCCAGCAATTTGAATACGATCGAGTTTGCGATCGGCAGCACCTGTGGCCCGCATATCATCAATCTGGGCTCCACCTTGCCGGACATCACCGGTCCGGTGCACATCGACGGCTACAGTCAGCCGGGCGCGGTGAAGAACAGCAGCGAAATCGGCAACAACGGCAACGTCTGCATCGTTCTGAATGGGTTTTCCGGCTCCGGCAGTCTGGCGGCGATGGTGGTACCGCAAGGCGTGGCCGAGGGCACCCGTGTGCGCGTCGATGGTCTCGCCTTTAGCGGCTTTGATCTGGCAGCCATCACCTTTTCCGGTGGCAGCGATCACGCCGTTAGCGGTTCGCGCTTCGGCGGCAGCCTGGGCGCCACGGTACTGGATCCCAGCGGCTACGGCGTGCAGGTCGGTCGCGACATGACCGGCGTGCATATTGGCGGCCCGCTGCTGTCGGATCGCAATGTCTTCGCCGATGCCACCATCGCGGCGATCTCCATCGCGGGCACCGGCAGCGTGCAACCCTCCGAGGTGCTGGTCGAGAACAACTACATCGGTACCACGCCGGGCGGTGGCGGTGCCGAGCCCAATCAGCGCGGGATTGTCGTGCGAGGGTTCAACAACCGCATTCGCAACAATCTGATCTCCAACAATCTGCAGAACGCCATCGAGCTGGATGACAGTCTGGCGACGGGCAACATCATCGAATACAACACCATCGGCCTGCCGCCACTCTGCGTGTTCGGGCCCTGCGAGTCGAACGGCAATGGCTTGCATGGCGTGCTGATCCAGGATGGCGCTGCGCGCAACACGGTGCGCAACAATGACATCGCCTACAACGGCGGCGATGGCATCGCGGTGGTGGCTGCCGCAGACAATCCCTTCTACGCCAACGCGATTTATGGCAACACGGGCGAAGGCATTGATCTTGGTGATGACGGATTTACTGCCAACAATAACGACAGTTCGATCACCCTGCCGGTGCAGGCGGGTAACGAGAACATCAATTCGCCCGTCCTGGGGACAGCAGGCGGTGGTGCGGCCAGCGGCACGATTGCAGGCAGCTACAGTTCGCGCAACGGCTGGTATCGACTGGACTTCTACGCCGCCGATAGTTGCCCCAGTCTGATTGCCGCCGACGCGGGTCAGGGGCGTTATCGCCTGACCTCGACTACGGTGCAGATCACCAACGCGGGCAGCGGCACCGACGGCAGCGTGTCATTCAGCGCGGTGCCCATCAGCCGCGCCAACGCCCCGACATTCTTCGACCAGCCGCGCTATGAGCTGGCGACCGCGACACGCTACCAAGGCACATCGCCCTCAGGTCCCTTGTCGGGAACCTCCGAATTCAGCAAATGCTCGCTCTACCAACGCTCGGCGGCACTGTTTGCGAACGGGTTCGAGTAATTGGACTCCGCTCTGCACACGGTCTTGCGCTGCGGCGGTCTACAGTGCGTGCATGCAGACACTCATTTTCG
>DEHW01000122.1 GCA_002352135.1 Lysobacterales bacterium UBA2790 | reverse complement strand
CGCTGCGTCCCCTGGTCGGCAAGCAGGTTCGGCTCTACACCCAGCACGGCGGCGCACGCGTGGTTGAGCTGCTGGAACACGGTCCCGAGCAGCTCAAGGTCAGGGCGCAACTGGTCGGCGGCAATGCCGAATACACCGTGCGCCGTGCCCAGTTCCGCTACGCGCGGAAGCTCTGACGGCGGAATCCAGGGCGGTACGCCGGTCGCTCAAGCGCTCGGCATACCGAGCGATCAGGCGCTGTCTGAACGCAGCAGGTTGTGCAGGAACATCAAGCTGAAGGTCAGCATGAGCCCAAGCAGGCCGATCATCACCGTCAGGCCGAAGAACTTGCCGAGCAGCATGCTCACGCAAAGATTCACCCCGAACCAGATCCAGCCGCTCTTGCCATCGGCCTCCGCGATCCGATGGATCAGGATGGCCGTGGCGAACATCAGATAGAAGCCCGGACCCATGTGCTCAGCGGATCGTACGCATGGCGCGCATCAGTTCTCGAAGCCATTCTTGAACAGCAACGGCGTCGCCCAAGGTTCGCAATCATCGCCAATGCCGTTGCTGTTGGTATCGGGCTGCACGCCGTTGTCGAGCGGACGAATCGGGTTGAACACGGTCGGGCAGTTGTCCGAAATGTTGGGGATTCCGTCCCCATCGCTGTCATCCGTGGTCGGAATGCCGGAGTAGATCGTGGAGCCATTGACCGAGACCGCGCGCTTGGGAACGCAGCTCGGCTCATCCACCGGCTCGCCGCAGACGAACAGCGGATAGACGCCCGCTGACTGTGCGTCCTGCAGATCGGCCAACGGCATGCCGATTTCCGACTGCAGACACACGGCGCGCGCGCCGCCGCAGACGCTCAGACTGTCGCACACGCCCACGCCATTGATCGCGTCGACCGTGCTGGATTCACCGAACAAGACCTCGCCCGCACGCATCACCAGCACCACATCCTCGGGATCGGCCTGCAGAATCGCCGCATAGTCGCTGCGCACCGAGGCATCGAAGATTGCGATATCGGCGACGTATCCATTGTCGAGGCGGCCGATACGCGAGCCCGTCGCCGTCAGGTTGGCGGCATTGCGGGTGGCCATCTCCCACAGTTGTTGCTGGCTGAGTCGCTCGCCGAGATAGTCGCGATTGAAGTCATCCGCGCAGCGCAACTCGCGCAGCATGTTCATCGAGCCGGTAACGATCCAGTCCGTGCCCAAGGCCAATTCCACGCCCTCGGCATTGCCGATCCGCGCCGTGTCGCCATAAAGCCGAAGGTTGGATCGAGGACTCCAGATCACACCGGTTCCTTGCGCGGCCATCAGCGCGAAGTCCTCGCGCTTGAAGCCCAAACCCTTGCCAATAGCGGTGTGTGACTGGATCAGGTTCTGACCGCCGGTGCCGCCTTGATCACTGGTGCAGAGAAACTCGTTATGGGCTTCCGCATCGATGCCCTCGGCGATGATCGGCAAGTAAGCCGGATAGGCGGCGATCTCGGTTGAGGTGTCAATATCCGGGTAAGCACAACCACTGCTGAGCTGCAGGCCGGCACTGTCGCCCAGTGGAAAGGTCTGCCGGCGATGCGCCGTTAGACCCAGACCTTGATTGGTGGCGTTGTCCAGGTTGCGGATCAGCCCCGGCTGGCCACCACTGCTGGACGCAGACGTGGTGCCGGCGATCAGGTGGCGCAGTTCGTTCCAGCGAATCTGATTGGCGCTCGCGCCGCCAAGGGTAGTGATCAGCGTATGCCCGCGTAGGCCTTGGCGCCAATCATGCCGCTGCTCGTAGCGCTCGCTGGTATCTGCTGCTGGCACATTCTGGTTGAAGGTGATGTGGTCATAGCCATTGATCAGACCCGGCGAAATGACCGTCTCCGGACAGCGCACCACGGTGGCATCCGGCGCGCTGCAGCCACAGCCAACGCAACTGATTTCACCGGCCGCATCGACCAGCACGCTGCCGCCGCGATAGATCAGAAATGGCGCCAGCACATCACCTTGCAGCAACATCGAATCGCCATTGCCCGGCGTCACCGCGCAGTGCCCACCACTGACCGGCGGCAGCTCGCCACATTGCACGTCGACCGCCGATTCAGCGCGTGTGGCAAAGGCGAACAAAGCGACCACACCCAAGAGCATTCCCGCGCGAAACCCACACAAGACCCGTTCCATACAACCCCTCCGTTGCTGGATGCGANNCTTCCGTCAAGGTTCGCCAGTCGATTCCGCCTGAATCAGTTTGACGCCGGGTTTGATCCCGGCAACCCAGCCTTCGCCTTCTTCGCGCAGGCGCACGGCGAACGTGAAGCCCTGCATGAAGCAGCGCGGGTACTCGACGAAGTAGCTGCCCGTCGGCTCGTAGTGCCAGCCAGCACAACCGGGGTCGGCATTGCAGAGGGCCTGGCACTCTTCAGCCGTCTGTCCGACATGGAATTCGACGACGCTCACTGCTGGACTCTGCCCATTCGGGTCCATGTAGATGCCGTTCTCGGCTTCCAGGGCGACGCCTTCGATCCACGCCTCGCCCTCCACCGCAGACACCGTGGCCGTTTCGCTGATCGCATCCAACGCCTCGTTCAGTGCGCGGGCGTCGCTGGCGGCGATGTAACGCCCACCGGTACGCGATGCCAGACATTCCAACTGCGATTGCGCCACGCTGCCTTGCTGGATATCGAAGCCAATGACATGTGCGGTGAAGTCGACGCCAAGTTGTTCCAGTTCGTCGGCAACCGCGCAGGGATCGGCGTCGCAGGTTTCTTCGCCGTCACTGACCAATATGACGGTTGCCTTCTGTTCGGTGAAGCGCAGTTGTTCGGCGGCGGCGCGCACGGCGGCGCTGATCGGCGTCATGCCCTTGGGCTGCAGCGCGCCGACCTGTCGGCGCAGATGCGCGGCATCGACGGCGCCGACCGGCACCAGCATTTCAATGTCTTGGCAGTCGCCTTTGCGGCGATGTCCGTATGCCATCAGGCCAAGATCACCGCCCTGCCAGCCGTCGAGCATTCCGTCGACCGCCTCGCGGGCGATTTCGATCTTGCTGCGTCCGTCGATCTGGCCCCACATCGAACCGGAGGCATCGAGCACGAGAATGGACTGGGCGTTGGCTTCGTTCGCGGCTGCCTGCGCCATCGGTATCAGCCCAAGCAGCAAGCCGGAAACAAGGTGTATCACTGGTTGGCGCATGAGTTGAATCCATGGTGGGAA
>DEHW01000042.1 GCA_002352135.1 Lysobacterales bacterium UBA2790 | reverse complement strand
ATCAGTTTGGTCACATCCTTGCTGCGCTTGAGCTTGTCGATGCGCGCAAACCAGGGCTGCAAATCGCTCAATCCCACCTGATCGATGGCCGCCTGATTCAGCGCCCCCGCATACAGCGCACCCACCGCAGTCTGCGGCGATGCCGCAAGCAGCACCTGCAATTGCGCATCAGCCAACTGCGTCTGCATCTCCAGCAAACCGACCGAAGCCTCGGTTTCCGGAATCGGCGTCGAGGTCAGCCAGCGCCCATTGGCGTGGCGGTAGAAGTCCTTGCACGCGGGCGTTTGCGGATCGATGTCCGCCAGCACCGGCAAACTCTGCGCCGACACCACGGCGCTGAAACCCCAACCAGCCGCAAACATCGCGCGCGCCAGCGCAACCACCGTCGAACGAATACGCATCAGGACTTCACATCAAAGAGAACAGGCCGCGTATTGTGCCCGAAGCACGGCGGCTCTCTTGTCATCCGGTAACGCACACACCCCAGCGCGCCCGTGGACGGCCCCGCAAGCGCAGGACTACACCGCCTGCCCCGCCGCATGACCGGACGCCCAGGCCCATTGGAAGTTGTAGCCCCCAAGCCAGCCGGTGACATCCATCACTTCGCCAACAAAGTACAGCCCGGGACAGCTTTTTGATTCCATGCTGCTGGACGACAGTTCGCGGGTGTCGACGCCACCGAGGGTAACTTCGGCGGTGCGATAGCCTTCGGTGCCACTGGCGACCAGTGGATAGTGCTGCAGGGTTTCGGCGATCTCTCGCAATGCCTTCGGGTTGAACTGCCGCATGGGCCGACTTTCGAAACGGTGCTCGCACAGACGTTGCGCCAGTCGCTTGGGCAACAGTTCTGCGAGCACGTTACGCAACTCTGCCGCTGGCCGTTCCTCGCGCAGTGCCTGCAGACGCGGAAATGCGTCTTCGCCAGGCAGCAAGTCCAGGCTCAGTGGTTCGCCCGGTTGCCAGTAGGACGAAATCTGCAGGATCGCTGGCCCACTGATGCCGCGATGGGTGATCAACATCGCGTTGCTGAAACGCTGCTTGCCCGCCGTGGCGGTGACCGGCAGTGCGACACCGGCCAGATCCCGCCAGTGATCCGCGTGCGTACCGGTCAATGTCAGTGGCACCAGACCTGCGCGGGTCGGCAGCACCGAATGGCCGAACTGTTTTGCCAAGGTATAGCCGAACCCAGTCGCTCCCAGACTCGGGATCGACAGACCGCCCGTCGCGACCACCAGTGCGGGCGCGCTGAACACGCCTTGCGTGGTGCGCAGGCGGAAGCCGTGATCGGTCTTCTCCACGGCACTGATCGCGCACTGCGTTCGCACCTCGACAGCGGCGTCGGCGCATTCGTCCAGCAGCATCTTCACGATCTGCTTGGACGACTCATTGCAGAACAACTGGCCCAACTCTTTCTCGTGATAGGCAATGCCATGGCGTTCGACCTTCGCGATGAAATGCTCGGGTCGGTAACGCGCCAGCGCCGATCGGCAGAAATGCGGATTCGCTGAAAGAAAGTTCTCGGGGCGTGTGCCGGTATTGGTGAAATTGCAGCGACCACCACCCGACATCAGGATCTTCTTGCCGCAGCGGTTGCTGTGCTCGATCACCCGCACACGACGACCGCGTTGCCCGGCAGTCAGCGCGCAGAACAAGCCGGCAGCACCACCGCCAATCACCAGCACATCGCAGGCATCGCTCTCAGCCACGCGTGGCGGCCTGCAGAACCGTGGGCGTTGCGCTGACGGTGGCGGTCTCGCTCATCCACTGCAGCTCACCCTCCTGCACCAGACATTGCAGACGCATTCCGCGCGCCATCAGCCTGGTCAGTGCTTCGGCAGTGCCCGCAGGCAGTGCGATCACCTCGAGATTGCCGCAACGCGCCAGTGCGGCGGCGTTCTTCTCCCACCAGATGTCAAATGCGCGCCCGCTGTAACCGATCAGCGTCACCCGCCGCGCCCGCCCGCAGGCACGGCGAAGCGCCGCCTCCTCCGGCTGACCCAGCTCGATCCAGTGTTCGATCTCACCAGTCAGTGATTTCAGCCACAGATCAGGCTCGTCATCGGCACTCAGTCCACGCCCGAACTCCAGCCGTTCCTGCGCATACATGGCGAAAGCCAACAGCCGCACCATCAGCCGCGCATCGGTCTCGGAAGGATGCTGCGCCAACGTCAGACTGTGACTGGCGTAGTAATGCCGGTCCAGATCGCTGATCTGCAACTCGACGCGATGCACAGTAGATTTGAGCGCCATGACGATCTCGGTCCTTGGGGCGGTGCAGTGTAGGGGTAGACGATCCAGCCACCCAACATGCAGCGCTGCGCCACACAACCGACCTGGACAAGCGCCTTGCGTACGTCGGTCAAAGGTCGTCAGCGGCTTTGCCCAGCGACGGCAGACCATTGGTCCACTGCGATGTGAACACGCTGGAGATCTGCCACCCGATTGCGACCATCGCGTTTGGCTTGATAGAGACCACGATCAGCGGCGTCGTAGAGCGCCTCCAATGGCACCGCGGCGTCTTCGGACCATGCCGTGCCAACACTGATCGTCAAGTGGGCGAGCGGCGAATCGAGATGCGGGATCAACGCCGCAGAAACGTGCTCGCGTAAACGTCCAGCTGCAGCCACGAAGGCATCCGGATCGCCGCTGAACACGGTGACGGCGAACTCCTCACCACCAATCCGTGCCACCTGCGACGAGTCTCTGCGGGTACCCTGCTGCAACAATCGCGCGACCTTTTGCAGAACGGCGTCGCCCATCTGATGACCGTAGCAATCGTTGTAGAGCTTGAAATGATCCACATCGACAATCATCAAACCAACTGACAGACCCATTCGACGCGCTCGTTGCTGATCACTGCTGTAGGCCTCCCACAGACCGCGCCGATTCAATAGCCCCGTCAAGGCATCTGTCCGCGCTTCGCGCTTGGCGCGATCCAGCACTTGGACCGAGTTCAGGACCACGTTGGCCAGGATGCCAACTAGGGCTATGGACGGCGGAAGCCAGAGCGACGCACCGAAAACGAGCAACAGACTGACAACAACCACCAGCAGGGCGACAGCGAAGTGGGTCAATAGCAGAACGCGCCCCTGAAGATGGGCGCCAGCAAGCGCGAGCATCAACACCGCGACGACGCTGAGCGTCAACGTCATTCTTGTTGGTGCAGTATGGATTGACACGCCATCCAACAAATTGCGAGCAATCAATGCATTGATATGCACGCCTGAAAGCAGACTGTAGCCGCCAACTTGCGGTATCGCGATCAGACTGGCCAACCCCGGCGCAGTAACCCCAACCATCACATGACGACCAGCAAGAAGGGCGTTCGCGTCCCCACGTAAGACCTGCACGGCAGAAACACTTGGGGTCGGCCGGTAGAGATGGCCAAAGTGAATGCCCACGGCATCCTGAGTCTGCAATTCGAGCATGTCCGAAGGATCATCCGTCAGCAATGAAAGGTCCGCGTACGCCAGTCGCCCGCGCTGATCTCTTTCCACTAAAGCCTGTGCAATCTGCGGCCACACTGCCCCACCGACTCCGCCCCGCGCCCAATACCTGCGCAACATGCCGTCGTCGTCATAGGAAAGCAGCACGTGACCGAATGTCGCGCCTACCGAAAACTCCGGCAGGGGAAAAAGCTCAATGACCTGCTCGCTGGAACGCAGATACGAAAATCCAACTGGCAGCACCGTGCCAGGCAAGCCACCGAGAACCTTGGCCAGAGCAATGTCCGCATCGGGCTCCGGACTTGGCTCGGTCAACAATATATCGACGGCGACCTTTTTGGGCTTGGCAGCGGCGATGGCTGATAGCAAGGCGGCTTGCCTGTCACGAGCCCAGGGCCACCGACCTTCTGCTCGCAGGCTCTCTTCGTCAATCTCAACCACCACCACCTGATCAGTCGAGTCGGTGGACGAACCCAGCAAAAACGCATGGTCATAGACCCAACGGTCGATTCCATCCAGCGCACCTGCCCAAAACAAGCCCGCGGACAGCAGCAGCGCAGCAATACCTCGGCTGATTCCCTGCCATAGCCTCAAGACGTTGTGGATCACAGCAGCAGAATACCGAGCAGGATGGCCACACCACCGGCACTGTGCCAGCTCATGGGCACAACAATTTCCTGAGTGGCCGAAAACGGCGCGGGGAACTCGGGGTCATCCAGTACGCGAACCCTGAAGTAGTAAATGCCACGCCGCGGTCTCGGCAGCTTGAGAACCGGCTCATGCAACTCGCCTTCCAAGATGACTTGGTCGAAATCCGCATCGGCACCCCACTGGTAGGCATAGCGTTGCACCCCAGGCACTGCTGGCCAGCGCAGGATCAATTCATGGGCAGAAAACGCTGACTGCGCCGCGCCGATAGTCGGTGCGGGCTCAAACCGGAATGATTGCGGTAACGAAGGCGGCCCTTCGCGACCTGCAGCGTCAATCGTTGCGATGCTCATGACGTAGCGTCCCGCAGAGTGGGACCCAAGTTTTACTTGGCTCGACTTCTCGCCTTGGTCAATGATCGGCGTTGTCAGCATGATCTCGGACAAGTCTTCACTGCCTGAAGGATGCTGGCGCCAAAGACGAACGCGATAGCTCGCTGCATCAGCGCTGCGAGTCCATTCAGCGGGGATCGACATGGCTCGAACACGTGAGTCCATCGTCGGCGACAGAACAATCGGGGGCTCGGGCCTTGCTGCCACCTCGAAACCATGCACCGCGTCGAAGCCGCGCAAGCCTGACGGATCAATGGCACGAACGCGCAACCAGTAATGACCATCGGGCAGACTACCCAACCGCCACTCGCCATCTGCGAAACTACGCTCGGACACGATTCCGGAGAAATCCTCGGAACGACTGATCTGGACTTCCATGCCCTGCGCACCCGACGGCAAGGCCATTTGCAGCCGCAGCGGGAGATAGCGGAGCTGCCGTGGCAACCCGGACACATCGACTGCTGGCAATAGCTCGGTTGCACGAGGCGGAACCGACCCAGAGGTCGAAAGCACTGCACCCTGACCGGCCACAACGGCCAGCTCAGCACCATCGTGCACCAGGACCACTTCGCCCTTCAGCACCTCCGCTCGCACCCGCAAACTGCCCGGCTCGGCAGCAATTCGATACTGTGTGCCTCTAACCGAAGTCAGTCCGATGGGCGTGTGGACATCAAACTTCAATGACGGGCTTTGGCGTGGTGTCACCGCTGGCTCGACGGCCCCTTGCAACAATCGCATCGATGTATCGACCATCGCTTGGCCACCGACGCGTGTGATCCGATCAAACTGCAATTGCGAATTCGGTCGAACCAACATCTCCGAGCCATCCGCGAAAGCCAGCAGCACACTGCTGTCCTCGCCAACGTGAAGAACGTCATTGACACGCAGCTCGTCATCCATGGTCAGCAGGCGTGCCTGCTCGTCCGGTCGCAGCAACTGTGACTGTCCGTCCATCTGCAACGGCCTCGCCACATCGGGATCCAACTTCAACCAGTGCAGGGGAATGCGAATTCGTGTTCCCGGCGGAATGCGGTAGGGGTTTTCGATCTGGTTCAGCGACTGCAGACGTAGCCAAAGACCACGTGAACGCAACATTCGTTCGCTGATTCCCCAGAGATGCTCTCCGGGCCGAACGCTGTACACGAAATCCTCCGCAGACGCCGCGCCGGAAAGCAGCAACAACAAGCACCACCAAACAACGCGCAGATGCATGCAAGCCTCATAAAAAACGGGGCGACACATGATGTGTCACCCCGCATAGTTTAAACCTTTGTCCACTTGACTCGATGCAAACGGTTGCCACCCAAAGGCATGAGCCTTACCAGATCGCCACCTGCACCTCCGCCGGACGCACCATCTTGTC
>DEHW01000234.1:9567-10290 GCA_002352135.1 Lysobacterales bacterium UBA2790 | reverse complement strand
AAGACCAGCACGAAGATGAAGGAGTACGCCACCGCATTGACGCCCGCACGAATGTTCTCCGCACCGAGACTGGGCCCGATGATGCGCTCTTCAGCAATCTGCATCGGTGCAGCAAGCGACCCAGCGCGCAGCAGCAGAGCAAGCTGTGCCGCCTCTTCGGGACTATCCAAACCGGTGACCTGGAACGTGCGACCAAAGACACCCTGCACAGTGGCTACACTGATCACCTCTTCAACCGTGCGCGTGGTTTGCACGGGTTGCCCATCCACGATCCGGGTTTCCGGTGTGCGTTCGACGAACACCACCGCCATGCCCTTGCCAACGTTATCGCGCGTGAACTCGAACATGCGCTGTCCACCCATCGGATTCAGCGTCACATCGACCTTAGGGGTCCCGGACTGCGAATCCATGCCCGAGGTGGCACCGGTGAGCTGGTCACCGGACGCAATCACCGATTTCTTCAGCAAGACCGGAACGGGGCGACCATCGACTCCTTTTTCACGGCGATAGTAGAGACGCGCATCCGGCGGGACCCGGCCGGTATCCCGTGCGGCAAGTGCGTCGCCCTCTGCCACAGCACGGTATTCCAGGGTGGCGGTTGCGCCAATGATTTTCTTGGCCTGAGCTGTGTCCTGGACGCCGGGCAACTGCACAACAATTCGCGTGCTGCCTTGTCGCTGCACAATCGGCTCGGAGACGCCCAACTCGTTGATTCGGTTGCGC
>DEHW01000234.1:8333-9538 GCA_002352135.1 Lysobacterales bacterium UBA2790 | reverse complement strand
GTGTAGTGAAGCGACTTTTCCCGCAGCAAAGCACGGATGTCATCGACCATGCCGTCCAGTCGCTTTTCAATGGCCGCCTGCTCGTCGACCTCCATCAGGAAGTGCACACCGCCCTGCAGATCCAGACCCAACACCATCGAGCGCCCGCCAATGGATTCCAACCAGGCAGGAACCGTCGACGCCAGATTGAGCGCCACGATGTAGTCTTCGCCAATCGCACCTTCCACTACCTTGGCAGCTTTGCTTTGCGCGTCGACCGAATCGAGTCGCACCAAGACTGCGCCTTGCTCGATCTCGACACTACGGAACGACTGGCCCGCGGACTCCAGCGCGCCTCGAATACGCTCGACGAGCGCACCGTCGATGTCACCATTGCGACCAGCGGTTACTTGAACGGCCGGGTCCTGGGGAAAAACGTTGGGAAGGGCATACAACCCGGATACAGCGATCAGTATCGCCATCAGGGCGTATTTCCAGCGCGCGAACTCAAGCATGAACGGGCACCTCGCCGGAATCCGATTCCGACATTAGATCTGGGAAAGTGAAGGTGGCTCGTCTATCGCCGAGCCGCCAGATGGTCTGCTGAACAACAGTCATTGCGCACGGCAACGCACACTGGATGGCGCCTTTGCGCGGATATTCAAGCCCTACGCGGCGAACGCAGGACCGCTCGAAGAAGTCAAATCGACTTCAGCGTGCCCTTCGGCAGAACCGCGGTGATCGCCTGGCGTTGCAATTTCAGACGGACACCGTCTGCGACCTCGACGGTGATGAACGACTCGCCGACGTCCTCAATCCGGCCGAGCACGCCACCACTGGTGATGACTTCGTCACCCTTTGCTAGCGCAGCCACCATGTTGCGGTGCTCTTTGGCACGTTTCATCTGGGGACGAATCACCAGAAAGAAAAACACGGCAAAAAAAATGCCCAGCATGATGAGGGGCTGCATCGGCGAGGGTTGCGCGGCAGCGTCTTGTGCGAAGGCGGGGGCGATCAGGAAATCCAACATGAAAGATCCTCAGCTTGACAGCGGCACTCGGGATTTGTGCCAAGCCAAGGATTATGCCACGGGCCAGCCAGCCTGTCGGCAGGGACGGGCCAGATCAGGGCTGGCTGTACTCTTCCAAACGGTCCCGCAGGTCAACCGCCACCGCAGGCGAACTGCTGACGCGTCCCTCGAAGATCGCGCGAGGGGTGACATTGCG
>DEHW01000234.1:0-8319 GCA_002352135.1 Lysobacterales bacterium UBA2790 | reverse complement strand
TTGACGATCGAATCCACGCCACGCTGCGAGCGGAACACGAGGACGACGTCCGTCGATTGAACGCCAGCCTGAAATCCAATGCTGCCGCCGGTCAGGGTCAGAAAACTGGGATTGCTCCATGCGCCATCCGCGCCGCGGACAGCGATGACACCGCGCCCGCGTCGACCTCCAACAATGAGCCCAGCCTTGACCACATCGGGAATCACCGCCACCGCGTAGGCGTCTCGCAACATGCGTTGCGGGATGCGATGCTCGGGCGTCTGCATAACCTCGTCAAGCACGCGGTTGCTGTTCTTGATCCGCGTCTCTGGATCCGGCGCAGCCCATGCCATCACGGATACCAGCGACAGCACCAGGCAGAAAAAGGATGGATAGACGCGCATGTGCTCACTCCCAAACAATCAAACAGTGGACGACCAATACCCAAGGAGTATCGACAGCCCCAAGTGAACACCCAATGAGTCGGAAGTCAGCAACCAGACTGTGCCGCACTTTGCCCCACGACGCACTCAACGCCGGTTGATTGCCCACGCCAAAGACGCCAGCATCGCCAAGACGAGAGCGAGCAATCCAAGACGAGACACTCCCGGCACGGCCGTCGGCGTAACGCCCGCAGCGCAAACCGGCGGCACGATCGCCAAACCTTCCATCTGGACCGTGTTGAGGCCTTCACCCACACCGCGCACGACAAGTCGCGTGGTGGCCGTACCCACGCTTGAATCCAACAGCGCAATATCGTTGCGCAAGACCAGTGCGGCGCCATCAGGAGGAGTCAGGTAATCCAAGGTGGCCCACAATCGACCATCCGCAGAAAAATCCAGGCCTGCGTCGTAAACCTTGTCAGCCAGTGCAAGTGAGCCAAGTCGCTGTGCCGTCTTGGTGCCTAGATCGATCCGGTACAACCCTTCATCATTCTCGACACCAATACCGAACAACTCGTTGTTGCGCGATGCGAGCCCGGAAAGTCGCGGGCCTCCGGTCAGAAGAGGGATTACCGAACCAGAGTCGCGGTCAACCTGCCAAACCGTGCCGAGGGTATCTGACGACAACCACATGCGACCGTCACAGGTCGTCGCCAGTCCATAATCCAGCTGCCCCAGTCCGGTTCCCTGATTCGCCAATCCGGCCAAGGGTGCCACCAATGCGCCCGCGCCGGTTGTCGTGTTGATCCGGATCAGCAGGTCAGTCAGTGCACCGCCATCTGCAGACCCGTCAGCAACACCATAGAGGTTGCCATCCGGATGAAACGCCAAACCCTCGACATCGACAAAACCGATTGCGCCGACACGTGTCGCCTGCCCCGTGGCAAGGTCGACGCGATAAAGCGTGTCGACGCCTGTTGAGGTATCCAACCCGGAGGTGTAGGCAACCGGATCGGCACGCAGCGGCATCGCGACCACTATCGCGCTGACCGCTAACCCAGCCAAAATCCGGCACATGGCAGCTCTCATGGCCGCTATCCTTGTTCGAAATTCAGGTTATTCGTCACTGCGCTCTGACGGCGCTACGGCGGAGAATAGCAGCGAGTCTCGTCAAATCAAAGCCTTGCCCGCCCCCCCATCTGGAAGACCTATGCCTTTCCAAGGACAGCCCAATTTTCGTCACGACGGCGCGAGCCGCTGCGGGGTTCTGTTAGTGAACCTCGGCACACCGGACGCACCAAGACCTCGAGAGGTACGACGCTACTTGGCGGAGTTCCTCAGCGACCCCCGCGTTATCGAACTGCCCCGCCTGTTCTGGCTGCCACTGCTGCATGGCGTGATCCTGCCTTTTCGCGCACGTCGCTCCGCTCATGCGTACAGTCAGGTTTGGACCACCGAAGGCTCTCCACTGCTAAGTCTCAGCAATGCGTTGGCCGCCGGGTTGCAGGCGTCGTTTGACGAGACCCATCGCCCCATTTTGGTGCGTACAGCGATGCGCTACGGAAATCCGTCCATTTCTGCCACGCTAAGTGAACTGCGCGCCGCGGGAGTCCGCCGCCTGCTGGTGCTGCCGCTGTACCCTCAATACTCCGCCACCACGACGGCCAGCGTGTTCGATGCGATCGCGACCGCGCTGATGGGCGAACGCTGGCTGCCAGAGCTGCGTTTCGTCAATGACTACTTCAATGAGCCCAGTTGGGCGGCGGCGGTTTCTCGGTCGATTCGGGAACATTGGGACCAGCACGGACGCGGCGACCACTTGCTGTTCTCCTTTCACGGGATACCCAAGCGCTATTTCCAGGCCGGCGATCCTTACTTCTGTCATTGTCAGGCCAGCGCCAGAGCCATCACCGAGCGACTGGGACTGCCCCGCTCCGCATGGTCGCTCAGCTTTCAATCGCGTGTGGGCCGCGAAGAATGGTTGCGGCCTTACACGGATGAAACGGTTGGACAGCTCGCCACCCAGGGAGTACGCAAGCTTGATGTGGTCTGCCCGGGTTTCGCCGTCGACTGCCTGGAAACACTGGAAGAAATCGCCATGGAGAACGCAGACACCTTCGTGGGTGCCGGCGGCGAAAGCCTGCGCTACATTCCGGCGCTCAACGCGGGCCAGAATCACATCGACGCCCTCCTGCCATTGATCGAACGCCACCTGGCCGGGTGGCCCGAAGGCGACGCCGAATTCGTCAACAGCGCTGCCGAACACGAGGCCGCCGCGCGCAACAGACGATTCAGCCAGTTCGAGACGCCGCCACAGGGAGCCTGACGTTCCTGCGCCCAATCCCGGCTTGGCGCCCCGCGTCAGCCCATCATGCTGGCGGCATTGGGACTGGCCAGGTAGGCCGCAATGCCGTCCAGAAACATCTGCACGGACAAGGCCACCAGCAGCATGCCCATCAATCGCTCGACCGCCACCAGAACCCGTCGACCGAGCAACTTGTAGAGCGACGTTGCGGAAAACAGGATCAGCGCCGTGGCGACCCAAGCCATACCCAGAGCCAAACTGAAATCCCACAGACGACCGGGCTCGGAATTGCCCATCAGCATCACTGCCGCCATGCCGGATGGACCTGCGACCAGTGGAATTGCCATGGGCACGATGAAGGGCTCGCCTTCAGGAACGTCGCCAAAAATTCCCTCTGCAGTGGGAAAGATCATGCGGATGCCAATCAGGAACAGCACGATACCGCCCGCAATCGAGACCGACTCCTGACGCAGATGCATGGCGGACAGGATGTACTGACCTGCCCACAGAAAAACCAGCAGCACGACCAGCGCAATCAGCAACTCGCGTCNNAAAGGATGCTCATGCGCCGGCAATCCAGACTTGCCCATGTGGCGTCGCATCCTGTCCCGACAGCATGGCCACGCACTGCGCGGCGTAATGGACTGGCGCTGGCCATTGCCCCGGGTCCTCGGCAAAAAACACCCGCGAACGCAGGTTGGTTCGCATCGGCCCTGGCCGCATGCCGGTGAGCTGCACCGCACCACCATCCAACTCCTCAGCAAGAATGTTCAACAGCGCACCCAGACCGGCCTTGGCCACACCGTAACCACCCCAGAACGCATGCTGGACGCGCGCATCGTCTTCCAGCACCAACACGATTCGAGAACCCGATGGACTCTCGCGCTGCAAGGGCAACAGCGCCTGCAGCAAGAGCATCGGCGCGGTCAGGTTGACGTGTACGGCACGCACCAGATCCATGGGATCGCTGTTCTCGATTGACGACAGCCCCTTGCACTCCGCCGCAGCGATCAGCACACCATCCAAGCGCCCGAACTCACGGCGCAGCGTGTCGGAAAGCTGCTCGTAGTCCGCAGGGCTCGCGCCCTCCAGATCCAGCGGATAAATCGCGGGCTGCGGAGAGCCATCCGCCACCAGTTGATCGTAGACCTGATTCAACTTGGGCACGCGACGCCCCAACAAGACCACCGTCGCTCCCTCACGGGCAGCCGCACGCGCCGCTTCGGAACCCAGGCCACCATGCGCGCCCACGACAAGAAAAACCTGTCCATCCAAACGTGCGGGCTCGATCATGCTCAGGACGCCTTTTGCGCTTCAGCGGTGATGCGCGCCAGTTCGCCGGCCTGATGCAGCTCCAGAGTGATGTCGCACCCACCAATCAGCTCGCCTTGAATGAACAACTGCGGAAAGGTCGGCCAGTTCGAATAGCGCGGCAGATTGGCGCGGATCTCGGGATCCGCCAACACGTTCACCGCGTGAAACTCGGCGCTGACTGCCTTCAGTGCTTCGACGGTCCGACTGGAAAAACCGCACATCGGAAACTGCGGCGTTCCTTTCATGAACAGGACAATCGGGTGGCTTTCGACAATCTGCTTGATGCGATCCAAGGTCATGGTGGCACTCCTGAAATACTGTGGCGTCGACGCATGGTCAAAGTTGACGGCTCACCTCATCCGCACGCGATCACTTCGCGTGAACAAGCGCCGACGCCTCACTTGCTACAATTTTCCCACACGTCAGTGCGATGCAGGTGAATTTCCTGCGCGTGCGACCGTTCCGTCGCGAACCAACGTCGCGTCACTCTCCCGCCAGCCTCGACCCAACTCTGGAGTTTCCATGGCCATCGAATTGCCCGCCCTGCCCTACGCCCGCGATGCCCTGGCACCGCATATCTCTGCCGAAACCATCGACTTCCACTACGGCAAGCACCACCAGACCTACGTCACCAATCTGAACAACCAGATTGCCGGGACGGACTTCGAAGGCAAGGATCTGGAAACCATCATCCGCAGCTCGACCGGTGGCATGTTCAACAACGCCGCCCAGGTCTGGAACCACACCTTCTACTGGAACTGCCTGGCTCCGAACGCCGGTGGTCAGCCCTCGGGCAAATTGCTGGACGCCATCAACAGCGCCTTCGGCTCCTTCGACGCGTTCAAGGAAAAGTTCACCCAGACCGCACTGACCACCTTCGGCTCGGGCTGGGCCTGGCTGGTGCAGCGCCCCGACGGCAGCCTCGCACTGGTATCGACCAGCAACGCCGCCACCCCACTGACCGGCGAAGACCGCGCCCTGCTGACCTGCGACGTGTGGGAACACGCCTACTACGTCGACTACCGCAACGCCCGCGCCAAGTACGTCGAAGCCTTCTGGAATCTGGTCAACTGGGATTTTGTTGCCAAGCAGATGGCGTGACGAAAGCGGTGGCGGCGATGCCGCCACTACGACCGATCACAAATAACCAAGCCGCGCCAGATGACCTGACGCGGCTTGTTCGTTTTCAGCGCCTCGGCACCGCGATAGCGCGCGCGGGTTCCTCAAAGCCATTGGCGAACATTGCGAGAACGATTCTGAAGACATACGCCGCGCCTTCATCGGGGTTGCCATAGGGCGGCAGCCCGTCAACATTCGGGGCTCCAACCAGTGCCGTCGTGCTCGACAACGCCACCGACTTGCCGAATTGGTCACTCGCCGCACCGTCGCCCACCACCAGCTTCGACTCTTGCGTCCACGCGCTACCGCTGCGGGTAAATACGTAGGCCGAGCCCTGGTCGATATTGGCGCCCACTGTTTCGGTGTATGGCGCGACCAGCGCGGTGTCGCCGTCGAGTGCCACCGACCAGCCAAACTGGTTATACGTGGCGCCATCGGCCACCGTCAGCTTCGCCTGTTGCGTCCACGCGGTCCCGATTCGGGTAAACACGTAGGCCGAGCCTTGATCGCTGGTATCGCCAACCGCCCCCAAAATCGCGGTGTCGACGTCGAGTGCCACGGAGTTGCCGAAAAAGTCGCCCGCCGCACCGTCACCGGCCGTCAGCTTCACCTGTTGCGTCCACGTGGTGCCGCTACGGGTAAACACGTAGGCCGAGCCCTGATCGCGATTGGCACCCACGTTGTCAGCGTACGCCCCGATCAGCGCGGTCTCGCCGTCGAGGGCCACCGACCAGCCAAACTGGTCGTACGCCGCGCCATCGCCCGCCGTCAGCTTCGCCTCTTGCGCCCACGTGGCGCCGCTGCGGGTAAACACATAGGCCGAACCCTGATCGCTATTGGCTCCCACTTTGGCGCCGTATGCCCCGACCAGCGCGATGTCTCCGTCAAGGGCCACCGACCTGCCGAACTCGTCACTGTCCGCTCCATCGCCCGCCGTCAGCTTCGCCTGTTGCATCCACTTGGTCCCGCTGCGGGTAAACACGTACGCCGAGCCTTGATTGCGGCTGGACACGTCGTCATAAATCGCCCCCACTAGCGCGGTGTCGCCATCGAGCGCCACCGAGGTGCCGAAAAAGTCACCGTCCGCGCCATCGCCAGCGACGAGCTTCGCCTGCTGCGTCCACGTGGCGCCGCTGCGGGTAAACACGTAGGCCGAGCCCTGATCGCTATTGGCACCCACGTCGTCGCCGTAAGCCCCCACCAGCGCGTTGTCGCCATCAAGGGCCACCGAATGACCGAACCGGTCACCCGTCGCGCCGTTTCCCGCCGTCAGTTCCGCCTGCTGCGTCCACGTGCTGCCGCTGTGGGTAAACACATAGGCCGAACCCTGATCGCTAATGGCACCCACGTCGTCGGTGTACGCCCCCACCAGCGCGGTGTCGCCGTCAAGTGCCACCGACCTGCCGAGCAGATCACCCGCTGCGGCGTCGCCCGCCGTCAGCTTCGCCTGTTGTATCCACGCGCTCCCGCTGCGGGTAAACACGTACGCCGAGCCTTGATTGCTGCTGGACACGTCGCCGTAAGTCGCCCCCACCAGCGTGGTGTCGCCATCGAGCGCCACCGAGGTGCCGAAATAGTCACCCTCCGCGCCATCGCCAGCGACGAGCTTCGCCTGCTGCGTCCACGTGGCGCCGCTGCGGGTAAACACGTAGGCCGAGCCCTGATCGCTATTGGCACCCACGTCGTCGCCGTAAGCCCCCACCAGCGCGGTGTCGCGGTTGAGTGCCACCGAGTAGCCAAAGGCGTCACCCACCGCGCCATCGCCAGCGACGAGCTTCGCCTGCTGCGTCCACGTGGCGCCGCTGTGGGTAAACACGTAGGCCGAGCCGATGGCACCTACGTCGTCTGGGTAAGCCCCCACCAGCGCAGTGTCACCGTCGAGCGTTACCGAGAAGCCGAAGCGATCAGTGATCGCGCCGTCGCCAGCGACCAGCTTCGCCTGTTGCGTCCANNGCCCCCACCAGCGCGGTGTTGCCGTCGAGCGCCACGGACGCGCCGAAATAGTCATTCGGCACGCCGTCTTCAGCCACCAGCTTCGCCTGTTGCGTCCATGTGTTGCCGCTACGGGTAAACACGTAAGCCGAGCTCGGATTGAAGTTTATCGCACCGTCGGAAACTGCCCCCACCAGCACGGTGTCGCCGTCGAGGGCTACCGAGTAGCCGAAGTTGTCAGACGCCGCGCCGTCGTCCGCCGTCAGCTTCGCCTGTTGCGTCCACGAGCTGTCGCTGCGGGTAAACACATAGGCCGAGCCCTGATCGATGTTGGCACCCACGTCGTCGCGGTATGCCCCCACTAGCACGGTGTCGCCGTCGAGGGCCACCGAGTAGCTGAAACGGTCACCCTCCGCACCGTCGGCCCCGGGTAGCGAGGCATCACCCGACAGCTTGGCCTGCTGCACGGCGGCCTTGCGGATGGCCTGTTGCAACGAGTCCCAACCGGCATCGTCCAGTCCTGCCGGTTTCTCCGGCATCCCGCGCTGACTCGCTTGCGGCGACGCGGACATTGCACTGGCCGCATCAACCGTCGCTGCCACCTCGTACGTGCAGTTCTGCGCGTCGAAACCGGCTGTCTCGGGATCGGATGCAGGGGTGCTGGCCGTTGCGTTGTGACAGTTGCCCTGGCCGGTATCGTTGAGGTGTTGTGCCAGCACGGGCGTGACCGTCGAACACCACAACGCACATAGCGCAAACACGACGCGACGCGATGTCGACCTCGCCCTTGCAACGGGACCAGCACGATTGACGCTCAAACGCATGAGAGATTCCTTCCGATAACCCGACAAATTCGGCGCAGAAAAAAACAGGCCAAGGATCTCTGGTCTGCTGCGGTTCCACACATGGCAGTGGCTCGTCACACTGCACATCCACACCACGCCGTCATGTCACGGGCCCCCGCCCGCACACCGTGCTGCACGTACGCAAACAACGGATGCCACGCTGCAATGGATTGCCGCGCCTGCGACGATTGACACTGGTCCCCCACGACCTTGGTCACGCAGACGCTGAGCCAAGAGTCTCCCCAGCCAAGATGGCGCCGTCAAGACAGCGCGAGCATCCTTCATGTCGACGGCGCAGGCGAAGGTCATCGCCTTCCCCCGTTGGATTCGCCGGAGCGCTGTGCTAAAGTGCGCGCCCGCTTCGACGGGCAGTTAGCTCAGCGGTAGAGCACTACCTTGACATGGTAGGGGTCACAGGTTCGATCCCTGTACTGCCCACCAA
>DEHW01000043.1:5570-38982 GCA_002352135.1 Lysobacterales bacterium UBA2790 | reverse complement strand
GTCGACTTGGGCTACGATGTGGTCTCGTTCCGGCGACGGTGAGGCGCAGGGTGGCAAGCATGGAATCCGATCCGCCGGGTGGGCTCGGCGGCCATAGGCTCGGCATGCGTGAGGTATTTGCTCACTTTCAGGCTGAACTGCGTCGTCTGGCGCGGCGCGAACGTGCTCGACACCGGTTGGGAGATACGCTGAACACGACCGCGTTGGTCAATGAGGCCTATCTGAAATTGGCCAATGCCGAATGGGATGGCGCTGAAAGTCCTGGTCACGCCTTGGCCGTCGCCTGCAACACGATGCGGCAAGTGTTGGTCGATGACGCACGTGCTCGCCTTGCGCAAAAGCGCGGTCATGGAGAACCGTTGCGTCCGCTGGATGACGAGGCACTGGCTCTCAGCGAGGATTTGGCGCTTGCCAGGAGCGCGATTGAAATCGACAACGCGCTCCGTGTGCTGGAGTCGTCTGCTCCGCGTCAGGCGCAGGTTGTTGCATTGCGATTCTTCGGTGGTCTCACTGATCGCGAAATTGGCAGCTGTGTCGGCGTCGAAGAGTCGACGGTACGCAGGGATTGGTTGAAGGCGCGAGCCTGGCTCTTCGAGCAGCTCCACCCGGATTCGTTGCCTTGAGTCAGGGCCTACGCAATGGTAGACAATGCCGCGTTCGACGAATGGTTTGATCGTCTGCTCGAAATTGACGATGTGTCGCGGGAAGCTGCGCTGCATGATCTGCAGCTGACCGATCCCCATTTGGTGCTTCAGCTACGAAGGCGCTTCTCCGCGCTGGAACGCTCGACGGGTTGGTTGGAGCCGTGGGGAGTCGCTGAATTGCGCGCAGGCGAACGGTTCGGTGCTTGGTGCCTGGTTCGTCCGATTGGCGCTGGAGGAATGGGCGAGGTATGGGAGGTCGTGAGGGCAGACGGGCTCTACCAACAGCGCGCTGCACTCAAGGTCCGCAATCGAGATATGCATCTTGGCGAGCCTAGGTTTCCACGCGAGCGACAAGCACTGGCGCGGCTCAATCATCCGCATATCGTTCGTCTCTTTGATGGTGGGCAGGACGCGACGGGGCGTGATTATCTTGTTACCGAGTTGATCGAAGGAGTTGATCTCGCCGAATATCTGCGAGTTCGGCAACCTCCTTTGACAGTGCGACTCGATTTGTTCGAGCAAATTGCGTCGGCGGTCTCACACGCGCACGCGTGTTTTGTTGTTCATCGCGACCTTAAGCCCGGCAACGTTCTTGTTGATGCGGTCGGGCAAGCGCATCTGCTTGACTTCGGGCTGGCACAAGAGCTGATGGGAGACGCGCAGGATGGCGAAATGACCGCGTTGACGCCAGGCTTTGCNNAGACCGAGTAAGTGGTCCGTCCCCACCCAAGTCGCGTGCACCGAGTCTCGTGGGACCGATGGCAGGGCTGCACCATAGAGACCTCAGTCCGCCACTGGATGCGATCGTCGGTCGCGCCCTTCATGCTCAGCCGGAGCAACGCTATAGCACGGTCGATGCACTGCTGGCTGACATCGAGCGCTTTCGACGGTATCAGCCGGTGCAGGCCATGCCGACAAGCATTCTGTACCGGATGCTCTGTGGTTGGCGTCGATACCGCTGGTTCTGGTTGTCTTCGGCGGCGCTTCTGATTTCCCTCACGCTAGGTTTGCTGGGCACAATGTGGCAGGCACAGGAGGCAGTGCGTCAGCGTGACGAGGCTGAAATGGCCAGGGATGCGGCACTGCGTGCAGAGCGTGACAACGCGGTTTACCGCGACGTAATGCTCGAATTCGCGCGTGGCGACAGCCTGCAGGAGCAGGATGCCTTGACCACGCGAATCCATGTGGCTGCCGAGCGGCTGCTGGCGCAGCAGGCCGACGATCCTGAACGACTTGTGCAGCTGACCAGTGCCTTGGTCGATCTGCATCTGGAGCGACGTGACCACGCGTCAGCGCAGCACTTGATTGAACGCGCTCTTGCCGGGCGCTCCGCGAGCCACGTAAGCAGTGGTGCGGTTCTGAACCTGCATTGCCAATGGGCATCCAGCCTGCTCGGGCAAGATCAACCGGCCGCCGCGCTTGCACGGGCTGACGCGGCTCTGCAAGGAGTGGAAAACGAAGAATTGCCGCAGGCGATCCTATGCTTGAGCGTCAGGGCCGTTGCGCAGGCGCAGATGGGGCACATCGCGGAGTCTCGTGCAGACATTCATGCAGCAGCGCAACTGTGCAACGCCAGTGTGGTTTGCAGCGGACCTGCAAAGTCAGCCCTGCTGAACAACCAGTCTCTGGTGGAGAACGAAGCGGGCAACTACGTCGGCGCCCTTGAAGCGCTGGAAGCAAGCCTCGCAGCACTTCGTGAGGTCGGACGGGAACGCAGTTCCGACGCTGCAAGTGTCCTGGCGAACCAAGCGGTTGTTCTGAGTGCGATGGGTTTGGTCGCAGAGGCGTCGGAGCGCAATCAACGATCCATTTCTCTGCGCTTGCTGAGTAGCGGCCTGTCGACAGCATTGGCAAGGCAGTACGTCAATCTGGCATCCCAGATGAGTGCCCAGGGGAGAGCGACCGAGGCTCACGCCGCCTTGGATGAGGCGACGCGACTACTGCGGTCGCTGCAGGCTTGGCAGGGCAGCTTTCGCTTCAAGGTCGAAGCGGAGCGATTGCACGCGCATCTGGCAGCCGGTGAGCTCTCAATGGCAGCCAGTGCATTAGCGGCTGCAGAGCAGATTGCCGAGTCGTTGCCAAGGACTGGCGTGGCGGCTGAGTTGCCGCTGTTGGTGGTGGAGGCGGGTATGGATGTCCACGCCAGTGAGCCACTGCAGGCGCGCGCCAGAACACTACTGGAAGGCAATCTGTCGGATCTTCCAGATGTTTGGATTCCCCGAATGCATCTGCTCAAGGCGGAATGGTTGCTGCGGCGTGGTCGTTCCTCGGATGCCCGGCGAGAGGCCCTTCGGGCGCATGACCTGTATACCAAGGGATCGAGTCCGGGGTCATATCGTCTCGCGCAGGCCGAGCTTCTCGTCGCGTTGTCCGATCTCAATGAATCAGGCACGGATGCCCGCCCTAGGGCAAAACGGGCCGTGGACGTGGCTCTAAGTGGCTTGGCGCCGCAGTGCGCGCCAAGCCATCCACTTTGGCGCCTCGCTCAAGAACGCCTCGCGCTTGAGGATCATTTCTCGCCAACACCGTGAGGTGCTGGGCTGAGACGGATTGAGTCGAGTGACGGTGACGAACTGAGAATGGCCGATAATGGCCGCCATGACCGATATCGTTCTTGCCACCCTCAATGCCCGCTACGCGCACGCCTCCCTCGGGCTGCGCTATCTGCGCGCCAATCTTGGCGATCTGCATGCGCGCTCGGTGATTCGGGAGTTCGTGATCGGGCAGAAGACCGAAGAGATCGCCGAAAAACTGCTGGCTGAGCAAGCCAAGGTGTTGGGCCTTGGCGTGTATATCTGGAACGTCGAGGAGACCACGCGGCTGGTTGCGATGCTGAAGCGCATCCGGCCGGAGCTGATTGTCGTGCTGGGCGGCCCGGAGGTCAGCTACGAAGTGGATGAGCAGCGCATCTGTCAGTTGGCGGACTACGTCATCACCGGCTGGGGCGATGTGAGTTTTGCTGCGCTGGCAAAGCGCTTGTTGAACGGTGAGGTTCCGGCACAGAAGGTGATCGCAGGTGTCCAGGCCCCGCTCGACGCCTTGGTTCTGCCCTACGACGAATACACCGACGAAGACATCGCCAAGCGCCATCTGTATGTCGAGGCATCGCGTGGTTGTCCGTTCAAGTGCGAGTTCTGTCTGTCGGCGTTGGACAAGACGGCCTGGCCGTTTCCGCTGGATGAATTCATGCGCGCATTGGAACGCCTGTATGCGCGCGGCGCGCGGCAGTTCAAGTTCGTGGACCGCACGTTCAACCTCAAGGTCGACGCTTCCTTGCGCATCCTGCAGTTTTTTCTGGAGCGGATCGAGGCGGCTCCGGATGATCCGGTGTTCGCGCATTTCGAGCTGGTCCCCGATCATCTGCCCGAGCGACTGAAGGCCATGGTGGCGCGCTTTCCGCCAGGAACGCTGCAGTTTGAAATCGGCATCCAGACCTTTGACTCCGAGGTGCAGGCGCGGATATCGCGCAAGCAGAAGAACGAACTTGCCGAAGCCAATCTGCGTTGGCTGCGTGCGCACGCAAACGCGCATCTGCATGTCGATCTGATTGCTGGATTGCCTGGCGAGTCGCTTGCGAGTTTCGCCACTGGTTTTGATCGACTGGTGGCATTGCAACCGCATGAAATCCAGTTCGGCATTCTCAAGCGGCTGCGTGGCGCGCCCATCGCGCGTCACAGCGAAGCCTTCGATCTGCGCTTCAGCGCCGATCCGCCCTACAGCATTCTGTCGAACCGCGATCTCGATTTCTCCACCTTGCAGCGGATGAATCGCTTTGCCCGCTACTGGGATATCGTCGCCAACTCGGGCCGCTACCCGCGCACCTTGCCGTGGTTGCTTGCGAGCTCGCCGTTCGCCGCTTTCATGGCCTTTGCGGATTGGTTGTACGCGACGACTGGGCAAACCCATGCGTTGGCACATGAGCGACTGGTGCATCTGTTGCGGGATTACCTGTGTGATCTGAATCCCTCGGAAACCGCCGATATCGAACGCGACTTGATCGAGGACTACCATGCCACCGGTGGTCGCAGCCGCCTGCGCTTCGAAACCGAGGAGCGCAGCTTGCCGCGACCGGAAGTGCGCGGCGGCAAGGTCGCGCTGCCCAAGCGCCAGGCGCGGCATTTGCGTGCCGAGTCAGGGTGATCACACTCGGCGCCGCCTAGCAACGGAACGCCGCTTGCAGTTGCCTGATCACCATCACCAAGGGGGAAATCCGGATGCGACTGATCCTGTTTACCTTGCTCCTATGCAGCATGCCGCCGGCTTCGCTGTTGGCGGATGAGCCAGAGGCGGCTGTTCTGGACGCGATGAGCGGTTACATGGACTTTGCCGAATACGGCGGCAGTCTGATCTGGCCTGCTCAGATTCCGGCAGAGGATTGGTCAAAGATCCTGCTGATTGATGCCCGCGATGCGGCACAGTTCGACAAGGAACACATCCCCGGCGCCATCCATATCGAATGGCGACAAGTGCTGGCCCGTCGTGACGAAATCCCCAAGGACCGCATGGTGGTGATCTATTGCAACTCCGGTTCGCTGTCGGCGCAGGCCGTATTTGCGCTGCGGGTGTTGGGATGGGAGAACGTCAAGGTCCTGCAGGACGGCATGCAGGGCTGGAAACGGCTGTCACTGGATGCGCCGGTGTCTCATTGACGGGTGTGCCCGTCGTACTCGCCCACCGAGCGGGTTAGTTGGCGCAAGGCTGCACTGTAGTCCTTCACTGGCGTGAATTCGCGCGTTTTCGGGTTTGCGATAATGTGAAAACGATGCCATTGCTTCGTTGGAGATCGGGGGATCCGACGTTGTTTGCCATATGTGAATCCGTGTTCAAGCTATCCAATCTCTGGCGGCGTCTCGCTGTCGTGGGTCTATGCGCGACCTTGAGCCTGCACGCAGTATCGCTGTCGGCCCAGGATGAAGCGGGGTGGGAAAGTGAGCTGACAGGCCAGCGCTTACGCGTCTGCATATGGCCTGACTATCGCGGGGTCAGCTTTCGCGATCCGCGAAGTGGTGTGCTGTCAGGGATTGACATCGACATGGCGTATGCACTGGCTGCCGATATTGGCAGGACTGTGGAGTTTGTCGATAGCTCATTCGCCAAGTTGATCGATGACCTTCAACAATCGCGCTGTGATGTCGCCATGTTTGCGGTGGGCGTGACTCCCGAACGGCAGCAGCGGCTCGACTTCAGTGCCCCCTATCTGGCCAGCGACGTCTTCGCCATCGCCTTGCGAAGCCAAGCCCGCGTGCGTCGCTGGGCGGATATCGACCAGCCGCAGTCCGTCGTGGCTGTGGCGCGCGGGACCTGGCACGAGACATGGATGCCACGCGTCATGACGAAGGCGCGGATGCTGGTGCTGGATACGCCAGTGGCACGTGAACAGGAGGTTCGTTCGGGGAGAGCGGATGTCTTTCTGACCGACTACCCGTTCGGCGTGCACCTTGTTCGTGAGGCGGGCTGGGCACAGTTGATTGCACCGCCCGTTCCCACCCAGGTCACCCCGTACGCCTATGCAACGCGCCCCGGATTGTCGCACTGGACAGCGCGGGTAGATCGTTTTGTCGCTGACATCAAGAAGGATGGACGATTGCGTTCCGCGGCCCTGTTGCATGGATTGGAGGCCATCGTTCAACCATGAGCCGGACCTTGCGTCAATTTCGTCGCAACATGGTGATCTGGTACCTGATGTTTCTCGGCATCCTGTTTGGGCTATCCGCCTACACAGCGTGGCGCATGAGTATCGATGCACGCGGTGCAGCGCGTGATCTCGCCGTGTTGTATGCCGACAGTTTCGGGCAATTCATCGACAACAGCCTGCAGGCATCGGATTGGGTTCTGGCAAGCGTCTCGACGCACGCAGAAGACGCGCTCGACTCCAGCAAGCTGGACCCCTTGTATCAACTGTCACTGACACGCGCACCGTTCATTCGCTCGCTGTCGGTGCTGGATGCATCGGGCACCATCATTGCGAGTTCCAATCAGGCCAATCTTGGNNGGGGGGCGCGCCGCTGGATGTGCGTCAGCCATGGCTGATCCCGATGACGCGCACGATTCGGCTGGGCGAACAGGCGTTGACGCTCCTGGTGGCGTTCAATCCGGATTATTTCATTGCGCAGTTTGCGCAACGGCTGGAAGCGATCGGCGCGAATCTGGTCTGGTACCGACTGGACGGCGTGGTGTTGTTGGATAGCGGGAACTTGGCGCGTGCGGGCTCCAGAACTGACGAAAAAGTCCTGCACAGTCCAGAAGAAGCGTACGCGCGCCAAATGTGGTCGCCCTGGGCAATGGCTGTCTCCATGGAATACCCGTCCTCAGTCCGTGTGGATCTCAACGCGGATCGGGTTTGGCGGGGATGGTGGAGTGAAATCCGTAGCTTGCTTGCGTTGGCGGGGCTGACGGCCCTGCTGGTGTTTCTTCTCTTGTTCAATTTTTATCGACGTCAGCGTCAGGTGATTCAGCAGCGCTTGGATGACCTGCAGGCGCAGCGGATCCAGGCCTCGGTTTTCAATGCCAGCAACGAAGCTATCGTGGTCACCGATGCGCGGCGGCATATCATCGCCGTCAACCCGGCATTCACCCGGATCAGCGGCTATACCCTGGCTGATGTGCAGGGGCGGCATCCCTTGTTGCTGGTGAAGAAGCCGCTTCCAGAGGGAATTGACCGCGTTGTCGAGAAGGCACTCGCTCAACAGGGTTTCTGGCGCGGTGAGTATCCCGCGGTGCGCAAGGACAGTAGCGAGTACGAGGCGCTGATTACCATCACCGCCGTGCGCGGCGCCAGTGGTGAAGTCGAGCGCTACGTCGGCGACATTGCCGATGTCTCTGCGGTTCGTGCGGCGGAGCGCCGCCTGCACGTGGCGGCCAGTGTGTTCACTTATTCGCGTGAAGGCATTCTGATCACCGACGCCAAGGGCGATATTGAAGACGTCAATGAAGCGTTCAGCCTGATCACGGGCTACAGCCGCGAGGAGGTGCTGGGCAAGAATCCCCGCCTACTTCAATCCGGGCGGCAGGGACCGGATTTCTACGCGGCGATGTGGCGTGCTCTGAAGCAGGACGGTTACTGGTCCGGCGAAGTGTGGAATCGTCGCAAATCCGGTGAGGCCTACGCTGAGATGCTCACCATCAGCGCCATTCATGACGACGAAGGTCGGGTGCAGCGCTATCTCGCGCTGTTTTCCGACATCACCGCGCTGAAGGAGCACGAGATCCGTCTGCAGCGCGTTGCCTACTACGATTCCCTGACCAATCTGCCGAACCGGGTGCTGCTGGCGGACCGCCTGCGTCAGGCAATGCGCCTTGCGCGGTACAGTGGGCAATGGCTGGCCGTGGTCTACATCGACCTGGATGGTTTCAAAGCGATCAACGACGAACACGGGCACGTCGCGGGGGACCAGTTTCTCGCCATCGTTTCAGAGCACATGCAGGGCGCGTTGCGCAGCCAGGACACCTTGGCGCGGGTCGGTGGCGACGAGTTCGTTGCGGTGATCGTGGATGTTGTGGACGTCGAACAACTCGCGCCGATTCTGCAGCGCTTGCTGGATGCCGCGGCGCAGCCGGTAACGATCAGTGCCGTCGAGCTGGCAGTGACAGCGAGTCTGGGTATCACGGTGTATCCGCAGCACGAGGATGTCGACGGCGATACCCTATTGCGTCAGGCTGATCATGCGATGTACCAGGCCAAGCAGGGAGGCAAGAACGCTTGGCTGTTCTTTGACCTGGAGCAGGACCGGCGTGTGCGTGGCACGCAGCAGAGTCGCGAGCGACTGCAGGCAGCCCTGCATAAGAACGAATTGCGCCTCTACTACCAGCCCAAGGTCAATATGCGAACTGGCGAGCTGGTTGGCGTGGAGGCCTTGATTCGCTGGCAGCATCCCGAACAAGGGTTGCTATTGCCCGCCGCCTTCCTCGCGATGGCCGATAACAGCGAACTGGAGCTCGACATCGGACGCTGGGTGATCTGCAATGCCTTGCAGCAGATGCAGGCGTGGCATCGCGCTGGCAACCCGATTGCAGTCAGTGTCAACATCAGCGCGCGTCAGTTGATGCGTGCCAGTTTCGTCGACGATCTGGCCGCCGCCATTGCGCACTACCCGGATCTGCCCCGGGACATGCTTGAGATCGAGATTCTCGAAAGCAGTGCCTTGATAGGTCTGCGCTCTGCCGGCGAGGTGCTCGAAAGTTGTCGTGCGCTGGGCGTGAAGTTCGCCATCGATGATTTCGGTACCGGCTATTCGTCGATGACCTACCTGAAGGCGCTGCCTTCGGCGAGTGTGAAGATCGATAGTGGCTTCACCCGCGATATGTTGAGTGATCTGGATGATCTGGCCATCATCGACAGTGTGATCAATCTGGGAGCCTCTTTTCGACGCCAGGTCATTGCCGAAGGCGTCGAAAGCATCGCGCACGGCGAGCTGCTCTTACTGCTGGGTTGCGAACTTGGTCAGGGGTTTGCCATCGCACCGCCGATGCCCGCGCAGGACATTCTGAGCTGGCAGGCGACCTGGGCCTTGAACCCCATGTGGGCCGCGCGCAGAGCTTTGCCCCGCGAGCAGATGGGCGTCCTGTTCGCCGAAGCGGAACATCGCGCGTGGGTCAATCAGGTGGAGAAATTCGTCCGTGGTGAACAGTCCGGGGCGCCCGAACTGGATCCCCATGCCTGTCGCTTTGGACGCTGGCTGGACCAGGTGTCGTCGGAACAATTGGCGCAGTTCAATTCGGGGGATGTGTTGACTGCAATGCATCAGGTCTTGCACGAGTTGGCGCATGAGCTGCTCGAATTGACCCGTTCTGGTAAGGCCATTGAAGCCGAGCTGCGTTTAAGCGAGCTGCGCAGTCTCAGTTCGGCGATCCACGAGCAGTTGCGCTGGATGCTGTCGCACGCCTGATCGTGCGCCAAGCCATGCAATGCAGCCATATCGGCGCACGGCGGCTGGCAGCCCCAGCGTTGACCTGCGATGCTGCGTCTGCAGCATGTGCTGTTTCGATCCCGATGGAGTGTCCTCGTGTCTGCCTTTTCCGCATTGACCGCAACGAATCCTGCTGCCTCGACCCGCTCGGCGTGGTCGGTGCTCAAATTCGGCGGAACCAGTGTGTCGAAACGCAGCCGTTGGGACACCATTGGTCGGCTGGCACTGGCGCGGCGCGACGAGAGTGGCCCGGTACTGGTCGTGGTCAGCGCGGTGTCCGGCGTGACCAACGCCTTGCTGGCAATCATCGAGGCCGCACAACGTGACGTTGCGCAAGCGAAGTCGTTGGCGGAGGTGCTCTGCGACAAGCATCGCGAGTTCGCCGCCAGCCTGGATCTGCAAGCCGATGCGGTGATCGGTCAGCGCTTTGCCGAGCTGCATGCGCTGGTGGTCGACACACGCGCGGCGCGGGCCGATTTCGGCTGGCAGGCCGAGGTGCAAGCGCTGGGCGAACTGATGTCGAGTGCGCTGGGCGAGGCCTATCTCAATCGGCAGGGTATTCCGATTCGCTGGATCGATGCGCGCCAGCACATGCGAGCCATCGTCCTGCCCAACACCACCCAGTGGGCCGCACGCTTGTCGGTGAACTGCCACATCGACACATCGGACGCCTACCGCGCCGGGTTCGCCGAACAGGGCGATCTGCTGATCACCCAAGGCTTCATTGCGCGCGATGAAGCGGGACAAACCTGCATTCTGGGGCGTGGCGGTTCGGATACTTCGGCGGCGTATTTTGGTGCTCGCCTGCAGGCGGCGCGAGTGGAAATCTGGACCGATGTGCCGGGCATGTTCAGCGCCAATCCGCGCGAGGTGCCGCAGGCGCGTTTGCTCAGTCGCCTCGACTATGAGGAAGCGCAGGAAATCGCGACCACTGGGGCCAAGGTGCTGCATCCGCGTTGCATCGGTCCCTGTCGGGAGGCCGCGGTGCCTTTGTGGATTCGCGACACCGAGCGGCCTGAACTGGCGGGTACGCTGATCGATGCCAGCGCCGTGGATGCGGCACCGGGCGTCAAGGCGATCAGCACACGCAAAGGCATCGTGCTGGTCTCGATGGAGTCGATCGGCATGTGGCAACAGGTCGGTTTTCTGGCCGACGTGTTTGCGATTTTCCGTGCGCATGGTTTGTCGGTGGACTTGATCGGTTCGGCGGAATCCAACGTCACCGTCTCGTTGGACCCGAGTGAGAATCTGGTCAGCTCCAATGTCATCGATGCCTTGTGCGCTGATCTGGTGGCGTTCTGTCGGGTCAAGGTGATCGTTCCCTGCGCAGCCATTACGCTGGTCGGGCGCGGCATGCGCTCGCTGCTGCACAAACTGAGTGACGTGATGGCGGTGTTCGGCCGCGAGCGCGTGCACCTGATTTCGCAGTCGTCGAACGATCTCAACCTGACCTTTGTGGTCGATGAATCGGTTGCCGAAGGACTGCTGCCCAAGCTGCATGAATTGCTGATCGCGTCTGGCGCGATGCCGGTCGAAGAGACCGACGTCTTCGGGCCAAGTTGGCGACAGCTCAGTGGTCAGGCTGCGGCGCGCGCAGCGTGCTGGTGGCAGTCGCGTTCAACGGCCCTGCTAGCGTTGGCGGACAGCTCGCCGCGCTATGTCTATCACCTGCCGACGGTGCGTGCGCGAGCACAGGCACTGGCCGCGGTGGAGGCGGTGGATCGGCGTTTCTATGCGATCAAGGCCAATCCGCATCCGGCCTTGCTGCGCACCTTGGTCGACGAGGGCTACGGGCTGGAATGCGTCTCGCAGGGAGAATTGTCCCATGTGTTCGCCAGTGTGCCCGCGCTGGCACCGCAGCGCGTGTTGTTCACGCCGAGCTTTGCGGCGCGCGAGGAATACCTTCTGGCGCGGGAACGGGGCGTTCGCATCACGCTGGACAGCGTGTATCCATTGGAACACTGGCCGGAATTGTTTCATGGCCAGGATCTGCAACTGCGCATCGATCCGGGCTTTGGCAGCGGGCATCACGAGAAGGTCCGCACGGGCGGCAAAGGGGCCAAGTTCGGCTTGCCCGCCAGCCGTCTGGCCGAGTTTCTCGCCACGGCGGATCGGGTCGGCGCACGGATTGTCGGTTTGCACGCGCATATCGGCAGTGGCGTGACCGATGCCGCGCACTGGCGCACTGTCTATTCGCAGCTCGCCGGTCTGGCCGAGCAGATTGGCACGGTGGAGAGCATTGATGTTGGCGGTGGGCTGGGTGTGCCTTACGAGCCGGACGCACCGGCGTTTGACCTCGATGCCTACGCGCGGGCGCTGGCCGAAGTGAAGTCGGCCTGGCCGCACTACGAACTGTGGATCGAGCCAGGTCGCTATCTGGTGGCTGAGGCGGGCGTGCTGCTCACTCGCGTCACCCAGTGTGTCGACAAACTCGGCGTGCGTCGCATCGGTGTCGACGCCGGTATGAACGCCTTGATTCGTCCGGCGCTGTACGGTGCCTATCACGAGATCCTCAATCTCAGCCGACTGCAGGACGCCGCGGGCAGCCCGGCGGATGTCGTCGGGCCGATCTGCGAGTCCGGTGATGTGCTGGGACGGCGGCGGCGTCTTCCCGACAGAACCCAGGAAGGTGACGTGTTGCTGATCGCCACCGCCGGTGCCTATGGCGCGGCGATGGCGAGCACCTACAATCTGCGCGCCCTGCCTGACGAGGAGTTGCTGGATGACTGAGTGGATGTTCGATCGCGAAGCGATTCGCAGCTTCCGCTTTGTCGATGCGGGGATGGATCTCGCGACCGGCGATGTCTGGCTCGACTATGCCTTCGATACGCAAGCGCCGATGCGTGAGCGACTGCGTATCCCCGGCGCGCCGTTCACCTTGGACGCCCGCCGCCTGACCGCTGCGCGCAGGGCCTTGCGTGTGCTGCACCTGATCGCGGGGATCAGTTATTTCAAGGCCGCCGCGCCGCCGCAGATGGAGGTTGGTGCGCAGGGATTGAGTCCTGCGCTGCGCGACTTGCTGGATGCGGTCTATCAGCAGGGGCTCGGCGAGTACGCCCATCGCAACGCGTTGTCGCTGCGCGAGCGGGCACAGTTTCCGCCCGCGCTGGACCCGCCAGCGCCAGCGCCAGCGTTGGGCTTGCCCGCGACGGCGTTGGTGGCCATCGGTGGTGGCAAGGATTCGCTGGTCAGCATCGAGGCCCTGCGCAAAGCGGGTGTGGCGCAGACGGTGACCTGGATTGGCAATTCGCAGTTGATCGCGGCCTGTGCCGAGCGCACCGGCCTGCCGAGCCTGCGTATCGAGCGTCAACTGGCACCCGAATTGTTCGAGCTGAATCGCCGTGGTGCCTACAACGGCCACATCCCAGTCACCGCCATCAATTCGGCAATTCTAGTTCTGGCGGCCATCCTCACCGGTCATTCCGCCGTGGTGTTTTCGAATGAGCGTTCGGCCAGCTATGGCAGCCTGATACCCGGAACCGGTGAGGTCAATCATCAGTGGAGCAAGGGTTGGGATTTCGAGCAGCGATTCGCCGCGTTGGTACGCGCCGAGGTGGCGGCCGATGTCGATTACTACTCCCTGCTGAGACCGCTTTCCGAGTTGGCCGTGGCCCGGCAGTTCGCGGCCATAGATCGCTATGACGCGCACTTCTCCAGTTGCAACCGCAATTTTCATCTGCTCGGCGAGCGTCCACTTGAGCGCTGGTGTGGCGTCTGTCCCAAGTGTCATTTCGTGTTTCTTGCGCTGGCACCGTTTATGTCGAAGCCGCGCCTGGTGTCGATTTTTGGCCGCAATCTGCTTGACGATGCCAGCCAGATCGCGGGCTTCGATGCCTTGATCGAGTATGGCGATCACAAGCCCTTCGAGTGTGTTGGCGAAGGCAAGGAATCGCGGGCGGCGCTGGCCGAACTGAGCCGCCGTCCGGTGTGGCAGGAAGATGTGATCGTGGCCCGCTTTGCGCGCGATATCGCGCCGCAGCTCGACGCGGGTGAGCTCGTTCTGTCCGCGCTGTTGCAACCCGAATTTGAGCACGGCGTGCCGAACAAAGTGTGGGAGCGCGTGCGTGCGGATTTCGGCGCTTGAAGGTCGGCGCGTCGCGATCTGGGGATTGGGGCGCGAGGGACGTGCGGCGCTGACTCTGCTGCGCTCGCGTCTGCCCGCGCAAGCGCTCACGGTGTTCTGCTCCGTCGAGGAATCGGCGTCGCTGCAGGGTGATGCAGCGATCACCGTCTGCGTCGATGCGCCCGGTGTGGACACGTTGGCCGCGTTCGAGATCGTCATCAAGTCACCCGGTATATCGCCCTATCACGCGCCCGCGCCGGAAGCGGCCGTGCGTGGTGTGCAGTTCACCTCGGGAACCGCGCTGTGGTTTGCCGAGTGGCAATCATGGCCAGATCGGCCAAAGGTCGCCGTCATCACCGGCAGCAAGGGCAAGAGCACCACCACGGCCTTGGTGACGCACCTGTTGCGCGCGGGCGGGCATCGGGTCTTGTTGGCGGGCAACATCGGCCTGCCCCTGCTGGAAACGATTGATGATCTGGCGAAGGCCGATTTCTGCGTTATTGAACTCTCCAGCTACCAGACTGGCGACGCGTTTAGACCCGACGTCGCTCTGTTGCTGAACCTCTACCCCGAACATCTCGACTGGCATGGGTCGGTGGATGCCTACTACGACGACAAGTGTCGTCTGTTGACCCAGGCAGACCCCCGCGTGGCACTGGCCCCGTTGCACAGTCCTGACGTGGCAGCGCGGGTGGGGCAGGTCGCGGGTTTGCGGGATCTGTCGCAACAGGCCTGGCACGTCCACGCGGGCCGCATTGTTCGAAACGGCCAGCCCGTGCTGGACTGCGCGGACTTGCCGCTACCCGGTGCGCACAATGCGCGCAACCTGTGTGCGGCATTGGCGGTGATCGATGCCTTGGGCGTCAATGCGACCGATCTGCTGCCTGCTGTTCGCACCTTCCGGCCCTTGCCGCATCGTCTGCAGACGCTTGGTGACGCGGAGGGCATTCGATGCGTCAATGACTCCATCAGCACCACGCCACATGCCAGTTTGGCCGCACTGGCGCATTTCGCTGAGTCGACGGTGGCCTTGCTGGTGGGCGGTTACGACCGTGGCCTCGACTGGTCGGATTTCGTCGTGGCGATGGGGCAACAGCCATCGAGAGCCATCATCGGCATCGGTGCGCAAGGCGCGCGCATCATCGACGCCCTGCGCGCGGCGGCGGTGAACGCCGAATTGCACAGCGTGGCAGACCTGCCCGCCGCCGTCGCCGTGGGACGGCATTGTCTGGCGCGTGCGCCGGTGAATGGGGAGCGCGTACTGCTGCTGTCGCCCGGCGCACCCAGTTTTGGCGCCTATCGCGACTATGCCGAACGGGGCCGCCACTTTGCCGCCTTGAACGGATTCGATCCGACGCGCACGGGTCAGATCGACGGACTCGGTTTGGCCTGAGGCCGCTTGGCTGCGCCAGCGAGGGGCTCACGTTTTCGGGTCGGCTTTGCGGTCTGTGGCGACGAACTTTGGTCGCGCTCACCTCGTTGGCGCGCCACACGGCAGCGGCTATAGAGGCAGGCTTGCGCCGAATCCGCGTCGAGGTATGCCGGATCGGGCGATGCCTTTGTTACATTTTCGTTGACGCCTGTTGGACTTTGGGCCTAGGTTTGCCTGTCGGTTGCGATATCGCCGCGCCGGTCGGTTCCATTCGTTTGTCAGCCAGCCTTGAGGGGGTTCCATGTTCAATCGCAAGCTCCACCCACTAAGTGCGGTCATCGCGCTTTCCTTGTTCAATCCGGGCAACGTTCTTGCTCAGGATGATGACGATGCGGCGGAACTGGACACCGTGGTGGTGACCGGTACCCGCGCCGCCAATCGCACCTTGGCCGAATCCCTGTCACCCATCGATCTGTTGCCTGCCGATACGCTCAACAACAGCGGTACGCCCGAGTTGAATCAGGCGCTGTCGAAACTGTTGCCGTCGTTCAATTTCCCGCGTCCATCCATTACCGATGGCACCGATCATGTGCGTCCGGCGCAGTTGCGCGGCATGTCGCCCGATCAGGTACTGGTTCTGGTCAACGGCAAGCGTCGCCATACCTCGGCCGTGGTCAACCTCAATGGTTCGCAAGGCCGTGGTTCGGCGGCGGTGGATTTGAACGCCATTCCGTTCTACGCGATTGACCGCATCGAAGTGTTGCGTGACGGCGCCTCGGCGCTGTACGGCTCGGATGCGATCGCGGGCGTGATCAACATCGTGCTGAAAGGCGGTGACGAAGGCGGCACGGTGGAAACCCGCTACGGCAAGATGAGCGCAGGCGATGGCGAGCTGATCCAGACCGGTGCCGATCTGGGCGTCAAGCTCAGCGAGGACGGCTGGATTCATTTGTCTGCCGAGTACCGTGACCGTGCCGATACCAACCGATCACGCCCCGACCTGCGCACTCTGCAGACGCCCGCGACCTATGCCACGGTGAATCACCGCTTCGGTGATGCCGACACCAACGACCAGATTTTCTTCTTCAATGGTCAGGTCGGCTTGCCTGCCGAGGCCGAGCTGTATTTCTTCGGCAATCTGGGTGACCGCGAGGGCGATGCGGCGGGTTTCTACCGTCGCGCCTTTGATTCGCGCAATGTGCTCGCGATCTATCCCGATGGCTTCCTGCCGATCATCAATTCCGTGGCCGAAGATACGTCCGCAGTGATGGGTGTGCGCGGTGATACCGAAGGTGGTTGGACCTGGGATGTCAGCGCCAACTACGGTGCCAACGACTTCGATTTCATCATCAGCAATTCGCTCAACAACAGCTTGGGTGCGGCATCGCCGACCGAGTTCTTCGCGGGAACGCTGCACAGCGCGCAGAACCTGTTCAATGCGGATGTCAGCAAATACTTCGATGGCGTGATCGGCAACGGTCTGAACGTCGCTTTCGGTGCCGAGCATCGCAAGGACAGCTATCGCATCGAGCCGGGCGAGGAAGCCTCCTACGTCGGCACCGGGTCGCAGGTGTTTCCTGGTTTCCGTCCGCAGGATTCCGGCTCGTTTGACCGCGACAGCAATGCGGTCTATCTGGATCTGGAATCGGATGTGACCGATCAGTTCGCCACCTCGCTTGCGGTGCGCTATGAGGATTACAGCGACTTCGGTTCAACTACCTCAGGCAAGCTGTCCGGTCGCTACTCGTTCACTGACACCGTTGCCTTGCGCGGCACGGTATCGACGGGGTTCCGCGCGCCGTCGTTGGCTCAACAGTTCTACGCCACCACCGCGACCAACTTCATCGGTGGCGTGCCGTTTGACGTGCGGACCTTCGCGGTCACCGATCCGGTAGCGATTGCGCTGGGTGCCGAGCCGCTGAAGGCTGAAGAGTCCACGAACTTCAGTCTGGGCCTGAGTCTGCAGCCCACGGATGATTTGAACATCACGATTGACGCTTACCAGATCGATGTCGATGACCGCATCATCCTGTCGGAGAACCTCACCGGCACGGCGGTACAGCAGTTCCTCGCGTCGCAGGGAATCCTCAATGCCAACGGTGGACGCTACTTCACCAATGCCATCGACACCCGCACGCGCGGGCTCGACATTGTCGCCAGCTATGGCTTCGCGCTGGGTGATGGGGATTTGAACCTGACCGCGGGTGTCAACTTCAACGATGTTGACATCACAGCCATCGCGCCGAACCCCGAAGAGTTGCAGCAGGGCGGCCTGCAGTTGCAGCGTATCGGTCGCGTCGAGCAAGGGCGTGTCGAGGTCGGTTCGCCGGACAACAAGTTGAATCTGGGTGCCGAATATTCTCTTGGCAACTTCAGCCTCAACACCAACCTGACGCGCTATGGCGAAGTCTCGGTGCTGAACACCAACCCGGATCTGGATCAGACCTTCGGTTCGGAGTGGGTGCTGGATTTCTCGGCGAACTACACATTGGATGCTTGGCGCTTCACCATCGGTGCCGACAACGTGCTGGACAACTATCCGGACGAAGTGCTGTTTGCCAACAGCACCAGCGGCATCCTGCCCTACAGCAGCACCTCGCCCTTCGGCTTCAATGGTGCCTTCTGGTACGGCAAGGCGACCTTCCGCTGGTAAGTTGACCACTGGACTTGGCAGCCTCGAACAGGCCCGGATTCCGGGCCTGTTTTTTTGTGCAGCGCCGCATCGTTATGCGGATTCGGGGATGCGGGTCGAAATTCTCTCGACCTTGGTCGAGCGCACTACAATGCAGCCAAGCAGAGGTTCTGCTGCGGTCATTTCCGCCCTGTTTCGCCCTTCATCGCATCCCAAAGGAGCTTTTCATGACGATCAAAGTTGCCATCAATGGCTATGGCCGTATAGGCCGCAATGTGTTGCGCGCGTTGTACGAGGCCAAGCGCACCAGCGAAATCCAGATCGTTGCTGTGAATGATCTGGGCGATGCCGAAACCAATGCGCATCTGACCCAGTACGACACCGCACATGGTCGTTTCCCCGGTGAGGTGAGCGTTGATGGTGGCGATCTGATCGTCAATGGTGATCGCATCAAGGTGTTTGCCGAGCGTGATCCGTCCAAGTTGCCGTGGGGCACGCTGGGCGTCGACGTGGTGCTCGAATGCACAGGCATCTTCACCAGCAAGGCCAAGGCGTCGGCACATCTGGCCGGAGGCGCGAAGAAGGTGATCATTTCCGCGCCGGGCGGCAGCGATGTCGATGGCACCTACGTGTTCGGCGTCAACCACGGTTCGATCAAGGCCACTGATCAGGTGGTTTCGAATGCCAGTTGCACCACCAACTGTCTGGCCCCGCTGGCCAAGGTGCTGCACGATGGCATCGGCATCGAGCATGGGCTGATGACGACGATCCATGCCTACACCAATGATCAGGTGCTGACCGATGTGTATCACTCCGACTTGCGCCGTGCCCGCTCGGCGACGATGAGCCAGATTCCGACCAAGACGGGTGCGGCGGCAGCGGTGGGGCTGGTCCTGCCGGAATTGAATGGCAAGCTGGATGGCTTCGCGATGCGCGTGCCGACCATCAATGTGTCGGTCGTGGACCTCAGCTTCGTCGCCAAGCGTGCCACCAGCAAGGACGAAATCGACAGTCTGGTCAAGGCGGCGGTGGCCGGTCCGCTGAAGGGCATCCTCGACATCAACACCAAGCCGTTGGTGTCGGTCGACTTCAATCACAACCCGCACAGCTCGGTTTACGACTCGACGCAGACGCGGGTCATGGGGGGTACGCTGGTCAAGGTGTTGTCCTGGTACGACAACGAGTGGGGCTTCTCGAACCGCATGCTGGACATGACCCTCGCGCTGATGGCGGCCAAGTAAGGCGCATCGTGCGGAATGCAAACCAAGGGCCGCTTCTGCGGCCCTTGGCATTTCTGCGATCGGTGGTTCAATCGCTGCCGTTGGGCAAACCGCCGTTCTGGCGCCGCAGTTCCTGGCTGAACAGGCTGCGCAACTGGCGTTTTTCGAAGCCGATGAGGTCACGCTGCAAACGTTGTCGACCGGTGATCAGCAATTGGCGATCGATATGCGGCGGCACCGATTGCGCTCCGGCCCCCAATGAATCCCGAATCTGCTCCAGTTCCTCGGTCGGCAAACCGGCCAGTACCAGTTGTACGGCTTCGTGCAGCAAGGTTGACGGCGATTCGCTGCTTTCGGCCTCGTCGACGCTTTCGGCATCTTCAGCGCCGCGGTCATTGATGCTGATAAAACGCGCCAGATCTTCGCCCTGGATGAATGAGGTGGTGTCGGCTTCCTGCAGCAACATCGAGCTTTGGTTGCGCTCGCCTTCCGGGTCGGGAATGCCGACCAGATGGACGCGCACGCCGTATTGCTGCGCGAGAACCACGCCGACGCGGATGTCCTCGTCACCGGTCAGCAGCACCACATCGCTCATCGCGCGGTTCTGCGCCAGATTGGCCATGTCCATGATCAGCAGCGAATCGACGCCGCGCTGTTCACCGCTCAGGCTGACCATGCCCAGACGCAGCTTGACGTTGGCCTGATAGGCCAGCTTGCGATGTGCGCCGGTCGGGCCGGTCGACGTGCCGTCATACCAGTACACCCGCAACAGCTCGCGACCACTCAGTTGCTGGGCGCGCTCGATGATGAAGGGCAGGAAGTCTTCGTAGGCGAGGGTGATGGCACTTCGGGATTGTTTGATACCGGTGACCGCCTTGATGGAGGCGGCATACAGGTAACCGGCGTCGATAAAAACAGCTACTCGATTCATGAAAAGTCCTGAGCAATTAATCAAAAATAGACGGTGATCAGCGTGGCTTGCCGGGCAACGGAAACGGCGTCACCACGCGCTCGCCGGTTTGCGCATCGCGAATACGCAGTTGTCCACGTTGATTGACCTCTTCGACCTTGACGATCGCGTGCATGGGCAGATGCAAGACACGTGTATCGCCAAACTCGTCACGCAGGCGTTCTTCCGTGGGATCGATCAGCATGCCATCGCTGTTGTCGAACACCAGTTCGGCGATCTCGGTGAAGCCCCACAACGCACTGCTGGTCACCTTGCGTGCATACAGTTCATACAGCTTCCCCGCGCTGTTGAACGTGACTTTGTACAGGGCGGCGGTGCTCATACGGAGGCATCCTATCGACGTGCACGCAGACGGCGGTTGACACCGTTGCGCATCAGGGCGGCTGACAGTACACCGAGTGCCAAGCCAGACAAATGGGCCGCCCATGCCACGCGTCCAAGTTCTGGGCCGACGTAGGCGAAAACCAGTTGCAGACCCGCCCAGATCGCAATCAGCCATGCGGCGGGTGTTCGCACGAACTCCAGATAGAGTCCAAGTGGCAGCACCAGGCTCAGTTCGGCGCGCGGAAACAGCACCCAGAATGCGCCGATCAAACCCGATACGGCACCGCTGGAGCCCACCAGCACGGCTCCCGTGCCATCCAGCGACCAGGCGGCGGCGAGATTGGCAGCCGCGCCCGCCAGCAGAAACAGAAGTCCAAATCGCACCGGGCCAAGCGAGCGTTCGGAGGGCAGGCCAAAAATCATCAGAAACAGCATGTTGCCCAGCACATGCAGCCAGTTGGCATGCACAAACAAGGCGGTGAACAGGCTGAGGCCACGGCCGTCCAGCAGCGTTTCCCGCCAATGAGTGGGAACGAACAGGGCCTCGGGTGCGGTGCCCCAGGTCACCAGCGCGGCCAGGCGTTGATCCTCCGGCAAGGTCGCCATCCACACGAAGCTGCCCATGCTCAGCGCCACCAGCAGCGGCGTCACCCACGTCGGTGCGGGTTTGCGGCGAGAGGGTACATGGACAAACATGCTCAGGGTCTGCCCAGCAGGAGTTCGCGGCCGTGAACGTCGAGCAGGCTGCCGTCGCGGCGGATCGCCTTGAGCAGAATGCCATCGGCGATCCACGCCCCTTCCTGATAGCGCTGACCGTCGATCAGTACCGCGCGCTTGGCGGGGTCGGCGGAATAGACGTGCATGCTGACCTTGAGCGGCGGCAATGCCTCGCGCTCGGAGGCGGGCAATTGATCGACCCGGATCCAGGTTGGTATCGGCGGCGGCTCGGTCGGCGTTGCCGCCGACACGCTTTCCGATGGCGTTGGTGTGCCCGAGGCCATCGCTGGTGGCTTGGTCACGGCTGTGGGTGCCGCCGCCGGGATCTCTTGCGGGACGGAATCTGCGCGAGCGATGTTCGTTGTGGGAGCGGGCGACGATGTTGCAGGGAGCGTTTCGTTGACAGAGGCGGGATGCGCGTCGTGGAGGGGGCTTGCGGGCATCGGCATCGCGGTCTGCGGGAGATCGGCGACCACGTCCGGCTCGGAAATCCCGGCATTTGCGGCCGAGGCTGGACTATCCGTATCCGTAGTGACGGCTTGCTGCCACCCATATCCGCCCACGGCCACCAATAGAACGATCAGCGCCAAGGCAAGCCACATCCAGCGTCGCTGGCGGCGCTCCGCACGCCGCAGCGCATGGCTGGCGAACTCGTTGATCGGACTGAGCAGCGTGGGTGTCTCGCCGCGACGTCGCTCCGCCTCGGACTTGCGCAGGGCTTCCAGAATCAGCGACATGACTCAGTCCAGCCTACGCAGGTGAGGGCCGGTCCTGACTCGACTCTGCGCGGCGAGCAGTGTCTCCGGTCCGGCGATGCCATCGGGGATCAAGCCATGCGCCATCTGCAATCGCTGCACGGCCGTGTGCATGGCGTCATCGAACAGCCAAGGGCCGCTGTCGGCGCCACGTAGCATGCCCTGTTCGCGCAGGTACTGTGCCAGCGCGTCGACGCCCGGACCGACATCGCCACGGCGCAATACACCCGACAAAGCGGGGTCGCCGACCCAGAGCACCTGAAACTCCCCGAGCCACAGGTCTTCCAGCGCGTTGCGGCGTGCGTTGACACGCTCGCCACCAATCCACAATCGAACTTGTGATTCGCCAATCCCCAGCAGCACCGCCCACGCATCGCCCTCGGGCAAGGTGAGATGCAGCAACACAGGACGATCCAGTTTGGCCAGTTTTCCCAGCGATCCCGACGAGCGCAGGCAGTAGATTCCGGAAGCAAGCTGTGGCGTGCAACGCTGCGCCGTCGGGACGTTGACCTGGTCGGAGCTGAGCTTCCACAGCGCCAGCAAGCGTCGCCAGGCGAGGCGTGATTCGCGTCCATTGGCAGCCGCCAGATCATGCAGACCGGCGGTATCCAGAAGCTCTGGCTTGTTATTGGCGGGCGTCGCTTCCGCCTTACCTGTGCCCGGACTGGCAAGCGGTGTTGTCGCGGCCTCGGGCGCAACCGAACCGTTCTGCCACCACCAGCCTGTCAGGGCGGCGATAGCGAGGATGCCGAGTGCCACGAGCCATGGCGTGACCTTGCGAATGGGTGACACCAGGGCTTCGCGTGCGGCGCGGTCCACCGTGCGCTCGCCGATCTGCAGTTCTTCCTGCACATAGCCCGCCATCAAGGCACGGTCGGCAATCACATTGATCAATCGCGGCACGCCTTGCGCGTGATGATGGATGCGACGCACGGCCAGTCGCGTGAACGGAAAACGTGCGCAACCGGCGACTGCCAGACGATGGCGCAGATAGGCTTCCGTCTCGGATTCACTGAGTGGCGTGAGGTGAAAACGCGCGGTGATGCGTTGCGCCAGTTGGCGCAGGTCCTCGCGGGCCAGCATGTCGCGCAACTCCGGCTGACCCAGCAGGATGATCTGCAGCAGCTTTTGCGTGGCGGTTTCCAGATTGGTCAGCAGGCGCACCTGTTCCAGTGCATCAATGGACAGGTTTTGTGCTTCGTCGATGATCAGCACCACGCGCAAGCCTTGCGCGTAGGCAGCCAGCAGGAACTGGTTTAGCCGGTCCACCAGCGCCTTTAGGCTGCCGCGCGCGCCCTCCAGATCAAGGTGCAGTTCCTCACCAATGGCCTCCAGCAATTCCACCGGAGAAAGCCGTGGATTGAGGATCAAGGCCACGCGGGTGTTTTCCGGCAATTGCTCCAACAGCAGGCGACACAAGGTGGTTTTACCGGTGCCGACCTCGCCGGTCAGTTGCACGAAACCACCGCTGCCGCCCTGACCGATGCCGTACAGCAGATGCGCCAAGGCATCCCGATGGCGCTCCGACAGAAAGACGAAGCGCGGGTCAGGCGTGATGGCGAACGGCGCGGCGTTCAGTCCGTAAAACGGCAGATACATCGAATGGGCGGCTTCCGGGGCGGGAGACGAACGTTACGCGCACAGGACGCGTTTGGGGTTAGCTTGCGGTTAACCAGCAACAGCGTAGCAACAGCGATCTCCGTATCGGCAGTGCTGCGCCATTCGCCCGCGATGGACTCAATCCTCCAATCCCAGCACGCCCCACAGTTCGCTCTCGCTGAGATTGCGGCTGTCGCTGTCGCGGCGACCACGGTATTCAAACGTGCCTGCGGCCAGGCCACGCTCGGACACCACCACGCGATGCGGGATGCCGATCAATTCGATATCGGAGAACATCACGCCTGGGCGCAGGCCACGGTCGTCCAGCACCGCCTCCACGTCTTCCGCCAACAGCTTGAGATACAGCGACTCGGCAGCTTCGGCGACCTTGGGGTCATTCTTCGGATTGATGATGCAGACCGCGACCTGGAACGGTGCCATCGGCTGCGGCCAGAAAATGCCATTGGCATCGAAGTTCTGCTCGATCGCGGCGGCGACGATGCGGCTGACGCCGATGCCGTAGCAGCCCATATACATGACGCGCGACTTGCCTTGCTCGTCAAGCACGCTGGCCTTCATCGCTTCGGCGTACTTCTGGCCAAGCTGGAACACATGACCCACCTCGATGCCGCGTGCCAGCGCCAGGGTGCCCTTGCCATCCGGTGAAAGATCGCCCGCCACCACGCTGCGGAGATCGGCAACGATGGCCGGTTCGGGCAGATCACGCCCGAAGTTGACGCCGCGCAGGTGATAGCCGTTGTCGTTGGCGCCGCAGACGAAGTCCGCCATGAGCGCGACTTCGCGATCCACCACCAACGTGAAGGGCTGGCGCGCATTGATCGGTCCGAGGAAGCCGGGCCCGGCGCCCAGCACATCGAGGATTTCGGCTTCCGTTGCCATGCGGAAGTCCGCCAGACCCTCGAGCTTGGACAGTTTGATCTCGTTGAGGTTGTGGTCGCCGCGCAGCAGCGCCAGCACGAAACCTTGTTCGCCCATCAAGGCGATGGACTTGACCGTGCGGGTCAGAGGCAGACCGAGCAGGGCAGCCACGTCTTCGCAGGTCTTCTGCGTCGGCGTGCTGACCTTTTCCATCGCTTCACTCGCGGCCGGTCGCGGACCTGCCGGGGCCAGTGCCTCGGCTTTTTCCACGTTGGCGGCGTAGTCGCTCTCAAGCGAATAGGCCAGCAAGTCTTCGCCCGAGTCGGCCAGGACATGGAACTCCTGCGAGGCATTGCCGCCGATCGCGCCCGAGTCGGCCATCACGGCGCGGAACTTCAGTCCGAGTCGAGTGAAGATGCGCTCGTAGGCGCGGAACATGTTCCAGTATTCGTCGGCCAGACATTCCGCGGTCAGGTGGAAGCTGTAGGCGTCCTTCATCAGGAACTCGCGGGCCCGCATCACGCCGAAGCGCGGGCGGATTTCGTCGCGGAACTTGGTCTGGATCTGGTAGTAGTTGCGTGGCAATTGCCGATAGCTGGAAAGCTCGCTACGCGCGTAATCGGTGATCACTTCCTCGTGGGTCGGGCCATAGCAGTACTCGGCCTCCTTGCGATCCTTGATCTTCAGCAACTGACCGCCGAACTTCTCCCAGCGGCCGGTTTCTTCCCACAGCTCGCGGGGTTGGATCGAGGGCATCAGCACTTCGACTGCGCCAGCGCGGTTCATTTCCTCGCGCACCACGCCCTCGACCTTGCGCAACACGCGCAGTCCCAATGGTGTCCAGGTGTAAATTCCCGCTGCCAATTTGCGGATCATGCCCGCGCGCAGCATCAACTGGTGGCTGACGATTTCGGCGTCAGCCGGGGTTTCCTTGGTGGTAGTCAGCGGGAACTGCGACAGGCGCATGGCATATCCAGAGCAATCAAGCGGGGCCGCGATTGTAGCGGCACTGCCTTGCGACGGGGATGCCTGCACTACGCGGTGACAGAACCGGGCTTACTCCGCACCCGGCTCGCAGTACTGCACCACTGCGCGCTGGTTGGCGTCGATTTCCAACTGGCGGCGCTCGGCGTTCATCGGCTCGCTGCTGCCTTCGCTGCGGATGCTGACGTTCTCGGCGTGGGTCAGAACCTCCAAGTTGCGCCGCGCGCGTTCACACAGCATCGCGCGCTCCTGCTTGCGCTTTTCGGCGGCGGCAGCGGCATCCTGCTCGGGTGCGGCGGCACCCGATTCGGGAACCGTGGTGGGCGACGCGGGTGGCGGGACTCGCACATCCAGGCGTTCGACATTGGCGTCCTCGGGCTTGCGGTCGCCGTAGTGGGTCACGCCCTGGGCATCTTTCCAGCGGTAGACCTCACCGGCAGTTGCGGCAAACGGCAGGCTCAGGATGCCGAGCCAAAGCATGGACATCACGAATTGGGAACGATGCGGGGACATGGCTTGACTCCAGGGTGGATTCTCCGATGCTGTCTATCATCGGTGTTTTAGGCTGACAAGTCGCCCATCGCCGATGTGTGATCCGGTCGAAGTCCTCACCCTGGTCTTGTTGTTGCTCTGTGCCGGTGTGCGACGCTGACCGGGCGGTGCCGTAAACTGCCCGTCGTTGGACGGTGGCGAACGTTTCGCCGCCGGTACTTGCCTGTCTTGCGGGATGCCCATGAGTTCCGAACCGAATACGTCGCCCAGTCCGGATGCACCGCGTCGTCCGCGCGGCATCTATCTGCTTCCCAATCTGTTCACCACGGGCGGCCTGTTCGCCGGGTTCTACGCGATCATCGCGGCGGCGAGTGGTGACTTCACCTCGGCTGCGATTGCCGTCTTTGTGGCGGGGCTGCTGGACGGGCTGGATGGTCGCGTGGCGCGCATGACCAATACGCAGAGCGAGTTCGGCGTGCAGTACGACTCACTGGCCGATCTGGTCAGCTTCGGCATGGCACCCGCGCTGGTGATGTATCACTGGTCGCTGTCGCATCTGAAGGTCTACGGCCCGCTGTGGGGCAAACTCGGTTGGACCATCGCGTTTCTGTATGCCGCCTGCGCGGCGCTTCGCCTGGCACGCTTCAACACGCAAGTGGGCATCGTAGACAAGCGGTACTTCATCGGCCTGGCCAGCCCGGCGGCGGCGGCAAGCTTGATGGCCTTTGTCTGGTTGTTCAACGAGCTGGGGTTCTCGGGGGTTGATCTGGAGTACATCACCCCGGTGCTGACCGCGACGGCGGCGTTGCTGATGGTCAGTCGCATCCGCTACAACAGTTTCAAGACCTTACCTTGGGGCGACCGGGTTCCCTTTGTGACCGTGATCGTCGCGCTGGGCGTTTTTGCCGCACTGGCGGTCGCACCGTCGCGAGTCTTGCTGGCGATTGCGTGGTTGTATGCGGCCTCCGGCCCGGCGACCTGGCTGTGGCAGCGTTTCAGACCGCGTCCTGATGATGTGCCGCCTTCGGCACCCGCCGCCTGATGTCGAATCCGTCCGCCGAACCGCGTGAGCGCAGCTTGCTGTCGCGGCTGGCGGACCTGAGCCAACGTCTAGCCTTGTCGCTGGATCTGGATCGGACCCTGCGTCAGGTCGCGCGTCTGATCGCGGAATCGATGAATGCCGAGGCGTCGGCGGTGTTTCTGCTCGATGACAGTGGCGAGCATCTGGTCTGCCGCGCCTGTTCCGGGCCGGTCGATATCGAAGGGCTGACCCTGCGCCCTGACGAAGGTCTGGTTGGACGCGCGATCAGTCGTCAGCAATGCGAGATCGTGCGCGATGCGCTGGCCGACCCGGATTTCGCGGGTAACCGCTGGGGTGACATGGCGGGCTTTCGTCCGCGCAGCGTGTTGTCGGCACCGCTGCTTACCGCGCAGGGGCCGATCGGGGCCCTGCAGGTGCTCAACAAATGCTGCGGAAGTCTCTTTGACGATGAGGATGTCGATGCGTTGCGCGTACTGGCCGCACCGACCGCGCTGGCGATCAACCATGCCCGTCTGGCCGCACAAGTGGTGCAGCAGGATCGACTGAAAAAAGAACTTGGCATGGCGCGGCGGCTGCAGCGCTCGCTGTTGCCGAAACGACGGCGCGGCAGTTTTCCGTTGCGCGCACTCAATTTCCCTGCGCGCGAGATTTCCGGCGACTTCTATGACTTCTTCGAGCTGCCGGATGGCCGCATCGCTTTTGCGGTCGGCGACGTAGCGGGCAAAGGGCTGGATGCGGCCTTCGTGATGGTGCGTTGTGCCAGCCTGTTGCGCTGGGCGGGCAAGGAAGGCCTCGCGCCTGGGCAATGGTTGGCGCGCGTCAACGACGAGTTGGGCGAAGCGATTGCGCCAGGCATGTTCGTTTGTGCGGTGGCCGGGTATTACGACCCCTGGTCGCACCGCCTGCATTGGTCCAGCGCGGGTTTTCCGCCCTTGCTGCGCATGGCGCGGCACGGCGAGCAGCAGCGTTACGAGGCCGATGGACCGCCACTTGGCATCCTGCCCGGCATGCGGTTCGACGAGCAGCGCGTCGCACTGGACGGGGCATCGATGTATCTGTTTTCCGATGGCCTCACCGATGTGCGTGGCGCGGATGGTCAATTGCTCGGTCTGGATGGTGTGGCTGCATCGATTGCGGCGATGCGCGATCTGCCGGTCGAAGCACGCCTGCGTGCATTGGTTGCTGGGCTGCGACAGATGACGGTCACCGACGACACCACCCTGATGGTTATCGAAGGCGGCGAGCCCTTGTGGTTGCGGCACCGTTTTCCGGCCTGTGCCAAAGCCCTGCATGGCATGCGGCATGCGCTGGATGCGGCTTTGCAGAGGCAGCATGTTGACGACGCGCTGCGCGCATCGCTGGTGCTGGCCGTGGATGAGGCGTGTGCGAATGTCATCCGGCATGCGTATGGGCCGGACTGCAAGGGCGAAATCGAACTCTGCGTGTCGCAAGCGGACGGCGGAATCCGTTTGGTCATCGTCGACGATGCGCCGCCGGTCGATCCGAGCCGGGTGCGACCACGCGATCTGGACGAGTGCCGTCCGGGTGGATTGGGCGTGTGCTTTATCGATGCGCTGATGGACGACTGGCAACTGACGCCGCTGCTGGGCGGTGGCAATCGCCTGCAGATGTTCAAGCGCTGGCCATTGCAAACTTAGTGTGGTGCTTCGCAATCAATCGGACTTATGCGCGGCGTCTTTTCGCGCCTGGCGGCGTTGCTTCTCCTCACCATAGCCCCACTATGCCTCGTCGAAGCAACTTGCCAGACGCAAAAATCCACTCGCGCATAATGTCCGCTGATGACGAAGCCCCACACTGAGGAGAAAACATGAGCGAGCGCGCGTGCATCACCCGTCTCGAAGGCGACTATGCCGTGGTGGCACTGGCCGGAGAAGTCGATCTGAGCTGGTCGGCGGAAGTACGGACGGCCGTTCTCGCCGCCTTGTCCGCCGCGCCACGCGTGGCGGTCGATCTGGCTGCCGTCAGCTACATCGATTCTTCCGGTATCGCGGCGCTGGTGGAAGGCTTCCAGAATGCGCGCGGCAAGTCGCAGCCCTTCGTTCTGCTGGGGGTGAGCGGGCCAGTTCAGGCGGTGCTGAAACTGGCCCGTCTCGACCGCGTGTTCACGCTAGTCACGGCGCTCGATGCGGCGGGTGATGCCTGAGCATGAAAGCGGCGCTCGCCAGTACGCTGGATCGGATCGGGCGGCGCGTGGTCGCCGCCGTGGATGCGCTCGGCTACATGGGCAGTCTGCTGGTCGAGAGCGTGTATTTCACGCTGCTGGGTTGGACGCGCGGACAGCCGGTGCGTTGGCGCATGGTGACCGAGCAGGCGCGGCAGATCGGTGTCGATGCCATTCCGATTGTCAGCCTGTTGTCTTTGACCATCGGCGTGATGCTGGGAATCCAGTTCATCGCCGCGCTGGGTGAGTTCGGTGCGCAGAATCAGGTGGTGATGGCCGCAGGCAAAGCCATCACCCGCGAATTTGGCGCGCTGATCACCGCCATCGTGGTGGCCGGACGTACTGGCTCTTCGTTGGCGGCGCGCCTGGGCTCGATGGTGGTGTCGCAGGAGATCGACGCCCTGGCGGTGATCGGCATCGAGCCAGTGCGCTATCTGGTCGCACCGGCCTTGATCGGCCTGTTGCTGATGATGCCGGTGCTGACCGTAGTTGCCGATCTGGTGGCTTTGTTGGGTGCGGGCCTGTATGCCTCGGGATCGTTGGATATTGATCTGCTCACCTATCTCAGTCGCACCCTGCAGACCTTGGAACCGCGCGATCTGTGGGAAGGCTTGTCGAAGAGCGTGGTGTTTGCCGTGTTGATCGGATTGATCGGCGTCAGTACCGGATTCGCCGTGCACGGTGGCGCGGAAGGCGTGGGGCGGGCGACCACGCGCGCGGTGGTGCGTTCGATCACCGCGATCGTGATCGCCGACATGCTGTTCTCGTTCTTTCTCAATCGGTGAGGACGGACGTGAGCGATCAGCCCCTCATCGACGTCACCGGCCTGCATGCGTACTACGGCAAGCGCCGCATCCTGCATGGCATCGACTTTCGAGTAATGCCGGGCGAGATCCGCGTCATCATGGGCGGCTCGGGTTCCGGCAAGAGCACCTTGCTGCGTCATCTGCTCGGTTTGCAGACACCCGCTGCGGGGCATATTCGCGTGCTGGGTACTGATCTTGCCATTGCCAGCGCGGCCGAAAAACTCGCTCTTCGCAAACAGATCGGGGTGAGTTTTCAGGGCGGTGCCTTGTTCACCTCGATGAGCGTGGGCGACAACGTGGCGCTGCCCTTGCGCGAACACACGCGGTTGGACGAAAACACCATCCGCATCATGAGTCGTCTCAAATTGGAGGTCGTCAATCTGGGCGGTTTCCAGGACCTGATGCCCGCGCAATTGTCGGGCGGCATGGTCAAGCGCGCGGCGTTGGCGCGGGCCATCGTGATGGACCCGAAACTGCTGTTCTTCGACGAACCGTCGGCCGGGCTCGATCCGGTGGTCTCGGCCGAGCTGGACGAACTGATCCTGCAATTGCGCGATGCCTTGCGCATGAGCATCGTGGTGGTCACCCACGAACTGGAATCGGCCTTCAAGATTGCCGATACCATCACCGTGCTCGATCACGGTCATGTGCTGCTGACCGGCACGGTGGAACAAGTCCGTGCCAGCGACAACGAGCGAATTCAGGATCTGCTGAATCGCCGTCCCCGCGAGGTGGAGGTGAATGTGGACGACTATCTGCGACGTCTGACCGAGGAACAGTCATGAAGCGCGACAGCATCAATTACAGTCTGGTTGGACTGGTGGTCGTCCTGGCACTGGCGGTATTGCTGGCCAGTCTGTTTGCCATCACCGGGCGCGGTGCCAACCTGCATGAATACCGGGTGCGCTACGCCAACGTCACTGGCTTGGATGCCGGTGCGCCGGTGTATTACGAAGGCTTCCGCATCGGTCAGGTGCGCGACATCCAGCCTGAACGCGTGGACGGCAAAACCCGCTATCAGGTGCATCTGGCCGTGCGCGAGGACTGGCCCATTCCGGTCGACAGCGAAGCGCGTCTGCAATCCAGCGGACTGCTGGCCGATGTCGTGGTGGCGATCCACGAGGGCAGCAGCGCTGATCTGCTGGCCGATGGCGGTGAATTGCGTGGACTGGAAGGCGGCGATCTGTTCCTCGCGCTGAACGACTTGGCGCAGGAAGTGAACAGTCTGACCCAGAGCAAGATTCGCCCGTTGGTCGACACCTTGGCGCAGCGCATCGACTCGATTGGTGGTGCCATCGATGCCAGCGCGCCCACTCTGTTGAGTGAGGCCCAAGCTTTGCTGGGTCGACTGAACACCGCGGCGGATGGCGTCAATCAGGTGTTGGATACGCCGAATCAGCAGGCCATTCGCGACACCCTCGCCAATGTGCGGACCTTGAGCGCCGATCTGGCCGCGACCCAGCAACGCGCCGATGCCTTGCTTGACAGTCTGAAGGACACCGTCGACGAAAACCGACCCGAACTGCGCCAGGCCGTGCAGGATCTGGAGGCGACCCTGGGCGTGATCGCCGGACGGATCGACAGCATCACCCACCATCTGGAAAACTCCAGTCGCAACATGGATGAGTTCACGCGCGAAATCCGTCGTCATCCCAATCGCTTGATCGTCTCGCCACCGGCGGACAACGTGGAGGCGCAATGAATCTGCAAGTTTGGCCTAGGAGCCTGTGGAGCCTGCCACTGCTGCTGTCGGCCTGCGTGAGTGCGCCGAGCATTCCCGAGACCACTTGGCATCGCCTGCCAGCGGCCGCCGATGTGGCGCCCATCAGCCATCCCAGCGCCGTGCCCGTGGCCGTGCATCGCTTCGAGGCGGACGGTCTCTACGCCGATCAGGCCCTGCTGTACGCCTTGGACGCCAAGGCGCAGCAACTGCGTGCCTACCACTATCACCAATGGATCGACCCGCCGGGCACGCTGCTGCAGCGGCGCTGGATCGGCGTGCTGCAGCAGGCGCAGGCGGCCAGTCAGATCGTCGAGCGCAGTCAGGCGGGAAGTGAGGCCTGGCAATTGCGCGGGCGCATCGAACGTTGGGAGCGCGCGCCCACTGCCGCCGGCGATTGGCAGGTGCAGGTCGCTCTGGAACTGCGACTGCAACGCGGGCGCGACAAGCCGCTGCTACGCAAGCACTACAGTGAGGTGCAGACCGCAAACGACGCCAGTCTGGAAGCCTCGGTGCAGGCCATGGGCGAGGCATTGGATCGCATCCAGGCCGCCTTTCTGGCCGACCTGACTCCGCTCCTCGCGACGGAATCACAGCAGTGAGTCTGGACGCGAGCACCCGACTACGACTGCTGCAGGCGATGGGCTTGCTGCCCTTGCGTCGTCGACCGCCGCCGTTGGCACGCCTGCAGATCAGTGGCGCGGTGGCGGAAGACCTGCAGCGACCCGAGTGGAAGCTGGTGCTGCAGGCGCTGGGTATCAACGCGCAACGCTGCACAGTGCAGGCCGCCGAGTCGGCGCAGATTGCACTGAGCATCGGCGGCCAACGCGTTCTCATGTCCACCGCGGAACTGCGCAGCCTGCGCAGCCATCCTGCGCGCAAACGCGAATGGTGGTCGCAACTGCGCCCCTTGCGACGCGCCCTGCACAGTGACAGACCACGATGAATGCCCGCCTCAAAGCCCATCCGGCGCGCTTCCGGCAGATGAGCGAAGCCGATGTCGACAACATCATGGCGATCGAGTTGATGGCCTATCCGTTTCCGTGGAGCGGACAGATTTTCACCGACTGCATCCGCGCCGGTTACGCCTGTTTCGTGCTGGAACGCGACATCGAACTGGTCGCCTATGGCGTGTTGAGCGCCGCTGCCGGCGAGGCACACATCCTCAACCTCTGCGTCCGCCCGGAAGCCCAAGGCGAAGGACTGGGCCGCCGCATGCTGCGCCGCCTGATCGACGCCGCCCGCTGGCATCGCGCCGACCGCGTCTTCCTGGAAGTGCGGCCCTCCAACCCCAAAGCCATCGCCCTCTACGACAGCGAAGGCTTCAACGAAATCGCCCGCCGCCCCAACTACTACCCCGCCCACAAAGGCCGCGAAGACGCCATCATCATGGCGCTGGAGTTGTTGGGCGAGGAGGGGTGAGTGGCGGGCGGGATTGTCCGCCCGCGGGACATTCGCAGGGGATAGCGTGGTTACTTGGTTGCCAGCCCCGCCGCCACATCCCGGAACGAGGCCAACGCTGCTTCGAGATGATCAATGATTTCCTGCTGTAGCACTTCCGGCGGCGGCAGGTCGGACAGGTTGTCCAAGCTTTCGTCCTTGAGCCAGAAAATGTCGAGGCTCGCCTTGTCGCGGGCCATCAGTTCTTCGTAGCTGAAGAAACGAAACCGGTCGGTGGCTGTGCGCTGGTGGCGGTTTTCCGGGTGGTAGCAGGTGATGAAGTCCTGCAGGTCGTCCAACTTCAGTGGGCGGGTTTTGAGCGTGAAGTGCATGTTGGTGCGCAGGTCGTAGAACCAGACGCCCTTGGTATGCACGCGCCCGTCCTTCGGCGCGTTGTCGAAGAACACCACATTTGCCTTCACTCCCTGCGCGTAAAAGATGCCCGTGGGCAGCCGCAGAATGGTGTGTAGATCGCAGTTCTCCAGCAGCTTGCGGCGGATCTTCTCTCCCGCGCCGCCTTCGAACAGCACGTTGTCGGGNNCCAGCACGTAATCCACCTTGCGCTTTGGCTCGGTGATCAAGGCGTCCGAGCGTTCGACCGAAGGCTCTCCATCGAGTTCGCCAATGTTGTGCAGAAACAGGTTCATCAAGCACATGCGGCGCGT
>DEHW01000043.1:0-5425 GCA_002352135.1 Lysobacterales bacterium UBA2790 | reverse complement strand
CTTGGCCGGATCCTGGATCTTGTTCTGGGCCTTGAAGAAGATCGCACCCAGCATGCCCTGCTCCTGGCCCAGCCGATGTAGCGTCGCGAGGTAATGCGCCTCCAACGGTTCCCCTGTCTTGGTGCGCAAACTTGACCAGCCGTAGTTCAGCGGAATCCAGGTGTCACGGTTGTAGGGCGGTTGTGCGTACTCATGTGCCAGCTTCAGGAACAGCAGATAGGTGAGCTGTTCCAGGTAGTCGCCGTACCCCACGCCGTCGTCGCGCAGCGTGTGGCAGAAATTCCAGACTTTCTGGACCAGGGTGGAGGTGTTCATGCGGGAAACGCCTGTGCAATTGGTTGCATGCGCTGTTCAAACGCGCAGGCTTGCGTGCAATGGTCTCTTACCGTCTGCCAGTTTTGAGTGATAGTTTCGGCGTGTGATCGATATTCACGAACTGCTTTCCTGATCCTTTGGCCTATGGGCAATTGCGACAAAGCCACCTCAAGATTGGGATGGCATTCCAGACCATTTAGAAGGGCATGGCCAGCGGGCAGCTTCGCCGCAGCCAACCAAGCATCGCTGGCTTTGGACGGGATGCAAAGTAAGCTCATTGGTCCAACTGCAGCAATGCCCAGCCAACTCAGTAGCACCACCTCCAATGCGGCCACCGTATTCAAGGGCGGGGGGCACGCTTGCTCGCATGGCAAGCCCTGCAGTGCAGCAGCGGCTTGCGCAACCGCTGGACCACAGTCTGCATACTGCTTGCCTGCGACATCTGCATCCAGATGGATGATCACCAAATCAAACTGCGACAGCGTGGGGTCCATTTCGATACTGTCTGCTCCGCGCCGGCGGAACTCCTGACACCACTTGAAGACACCGCCCCAGCCACCGCCCATTTCCTGGCGAGTAGGCTCCGGCTGCAGTTGAGTGAGCACAAACGGTCTCTGCAATACCGCTTTGAGTGCGGCTTCAATGATGATGAGGTCGGTGCAGCCTTCGCAAATCAAGGCAATCCTGGGATCAGACATTCGGCATGGCCCCCAGGTTACCCATCAACCAAAGTCGCGATAACGGGTAATCGGTGTTCATTCTCAGTAATTCATCACTGAGTTCAATGGGTCGGATAACAGTGTGCCCTTTACTGTTGCGCTCAACAGCAAACAACTTGACTTGTGGGTCTCTCAAATCCAGACCATCCAGCACAGCTGGGTTATGCGCCGTAAACAGCAATTGCCGGGATGAATTTGCGCGTGCTAGCCAACCGGCTAACTTGGCGGTTAGACGTGCAACGAGTCTCGGATTCAGTGCCTGATCGAGGTTGTCAATCGCCAACATCTGCGGCGCATGCGGCGACAGGCACAAGATGGCGCAGAACAACACGTACAACGCTCCTTCACTGGCATCGTAGGCCGTCAACGTATTTCTGCTTTTCCGCATAAAGCGGTCAGTGAATTTCAACACCTCTTTGGTGCGGGCAACGGATGGCGAAAGCAAGGCACCGGCAGATGTTGTGGTCTGGATATCGGCGACCCAGTCCACCAGTTCAAAGATGCCATCCAGCAGTTCGTCGTCATGATCGAGGATGGATTTGCGAAACTCAGCGAAGGCCTCAGCCAGCCTGCCACCAGATAATCCAAGAGGGTTGCGAGACTGCGGGTCACTAACCATGGCGCGCAATGTCGGTGTGTTAGGCGAGTAGATCGCAAACTCTTGCAAACGCTTCATCATTGAGGCTGCGGGGCTGTCAATCGCCACGTCAACCAGTTTCAGTGCAGCCAGTCCGGCGGTGGGTGTTAGGTTGCGTTTACTTCGTACGCCGTCGGAAATTATTTCCTCTGCGCCAGCAGTCAGTCGCTCGGTCTTGAACGACCAGGCGGGATCCGGGTTATCCAATGGGTTCAGTAAAGACACACGATAGGTTGCGCCTTCGCTCTTTGCCTGTATTCCGATATGCACCGGAACGTTGGCGGATTCGAATGAGGTTTTGTATAGTCGTGGAACGCCTGGGCGCACACCACGGCGCAGCAATGATTCGTCGTCCACTCTGCCATTGGCGGCGGCGCCCAACACGCCCATAGCCTCCAGTACATTGCTTTTGCCCACGCCATTGGCGCCGATGAAGCAATTCACACGCCCTAGTTCAATGGTTTGCGAAACAATGGATTTGAAACCGTCGATTTGAATGGATTGGATCATGATGTGCTCCCGATGTTGGCAGGAATGAACTCCAGCTTTGCTTGGTCAAAAGCTTTGTTATGCGGATTCCTTCGTCTTGCGCCGCCGTGGTTTTTCCCGGCCGCCTGCGTCGCCCGCTCGGCCCGGATGCGCTCCAGCAGCACGCTGGCCGGTTCGTCGGCCGGGTCTTGCGGCACCAGCTGACCGGCGAAGGCGGCGCGCAGGATGTTCTGGCGTTGGGCGATGGATTGCTTCATCGCCAGATCGGTAGCCCGTTCTTGCTGGGCCAAACTTTCAAGTTGCGTTCTGATCTGTTCAAGAATTTCCACCTGCTCGTCTGCAGGGGCGACAGGCACTGGAAAAGCCCGCAGCATGCCCATGTTGATGGACGCGAGGTTGGTGGTTTGCTTGCCCGCGTTCTGGAACCAGAGCTTGCCGAACGTGTTGCCCTGGTGCGAAATCAGCTCCGGCTGGATGTCTACCAAGAACGGGCGCATGCGAAATACGTGGTTCTGGTGAATACACTCACTGATCTCCGAGCGCCAAACCCAACCCCGCCCCAACTTGTCACGGTCACCGCCTTCGTTGAACAGCACATCGCCGTTCACAAGAGCCAGTTCCTGAATATCGCGTTTCGTTGCCTGGATCGTCTTTACCTCGGACAGGTCGAGATAACCGCGCTGGACGTTGGCAACGCGCAGATAGGGCACCTCTCTCGTTGGTGTCTTGCCGTCCGTCTTGGTGCCTTTCGCAACGCCAGATGCGATATCGCCCAGCATGTCGAGACTGGCCCACACCCACCCCTGCGGCAGCTCCGGCAACCCGCTGGTGTCGGGCCGCACCGGCTCGGGGTACTTCTTCTGCCAGTCCTTGGGCGGGGTCTTGCCTTGTTCCTTGAACTTGGCGAGTTGTTTGGCTTCCCAGCGGGCGCGGCGTTCGGTGAGGATGCGCTGCAGTAGCTGGTCGCCGGTTTCGCCGTTGCCGTCATTCCCGCGCAGGCGGGAATCCATGTCGCTGGCGATGGCACCCGGCAAAGTGCTGGATTCCCGCTTTCGCGGGAATGACGCGGTGGTGGTCGCGGCGCCCACAGAGCGCGCTGCGCGCCACTCGGCGGTGAGTGCGCCTTCCACGGCGGCCTTGAGCAGCGACTGGCGGTATTGCGCCAGCTTCTTCTGCGCGGCCTTCAGTTCCGCCACACCGGCATCGAGGTCGGAGAGCAGTTCTTCGAGTTTTTCGACGATGCGGGTTTGTTGCGCTTCGGGCGCGATCTCAACAGTCAGATCAGACAGGTCTTTTTGACTGATAACGCCTTGCGCAGAGCCACTGCTTGCCGCGCGCATCTCGTAAACACGAGGCAGAAGTTGGTAGTAAAGGAACTTTTGAAGTGTTGGAAACGCTGGGCGAATCGCCGCAACACTTCGTCCAATGGAGCAGTCAACACCCAAATTGAGCTTGCCTGCAGTCGCGCCAACGACACATATGAAAACGTCTCCGGCCTTTCCGAATTTCAGCGGCTGTTTCGTCCACTCGCGAATGACCGGCCGAATATCGCCAAATTCGCCTGCCTTTACGAAGGGCGTTCCAATACCTTCGAAGTTCGATGCCGCTCCAGGTGGCGCTTGTCCCATTTCAAACGTCGCAACTGCCCCAAGTGAGGTGCGGGCCCATCCCTTTGGAACAACACTCACGCCACCAACTCCCGATTCATCTCATCCATCAGTCCATCCAGTTCGTTGCCAAACACCTGCCACACGCGCTGCAGGCCGCCTTTGTCGGCCAGTTCGGCGTAGTCAAAATCGTCGCGGGCGATGCTGCAGCTGCTGGCGATGTGGTCTTTCATCCGGCGCAGCCAGTCGGTCTGTTCGGGCGTGAAGGCGGTGGTGCGTTGGGCGTTGTGGCGGAAGATCCAGGCTTGGAAGCGTTTGTCGACATCGTCGGCAAAGGGTTTGAGTTCGGCGTCTTCGCCGTCCAGCCCCAAGGCAAAGCGCACCAGGCTGATGAGGTCGGTGAGCTGGCGTTTGCGGTCTGTGCCCTTCACCTGATTGGCCTGCACCCGCGCATAGGCGCTCCACAGGCGCTCGGTGGTCAGCATCAGCGGCGGGCGGCTCAGGCGCTGGTGCAGGTCTTCGATCATGTCGAAGGTGAGCGCGCGACGCTGGTAGGGCTGTTGGTAGAAAAAGTCGAGGGCAGCAATCTCGTTTTTGTGCTGTTTCAGGTAGTCGGAAAATTTCTGGATCACGGCCTTGGCTTGTGCTTCGGCCTGTTCGCTGAAACCGGAGAAGATGATTTCATCGAGGTTGATGTGGTCGATGATCTGCTCGCGTTCGCGGCGCGCGTTCTCGATTTCGTCGCGCAGTTCCGGTTTGTCGAACGGCGTACAGGCTGCGGCCACGCGCTCGGCGCGAGCGGCTTGAATTTCCTCAGGCAGCAGACTGTCTTCGTCGCGGGTGATGCCTTTCGCCTGCGCGGCGGCCAATGCGGTCTGCACGATGGCATCGGGGTCGAGTGCGGCGATCAGGGCTTTGCCCAGTTCGGCCACTGGCACGCCGCCGCTGGCTTTTTCAATGCGGGCCTGGGCTTTGTCGTCCAGCTGCTTGGCGAGGCGCACCAGCCGATTGGCCAACGAGAGCACGGTGTCATCGTCGCGGCTGCCCATTGCCACGCCTTGCAACAGGTCTTTGAGTGCCACGCCAGGTTTTTTCTCCAGCGGGCGGCTTTCAGTCTTGAGGCTCTTTTCCACCCCCACAGCGTCGATCAGCACGAAGCGGGTTTTGGCACCGTCGGCGCTGTTGCTGACGCGCTTGAGGCTGTCGCCATCCAGCGAGCGCACGCCGCGGCCTTTCATCTGTTCGTAGTAGCCCTTGCTGCGNNTAGTCGTTGCGGAAGCTGCTGAGGATGCTGTCTGGGTCTTCTTCGGCGCGGTAGGTGACCTTTTTGCAGAAGGCATTGCCTTGTCCGTAGACCTCGCGAACGAGGTTGATGATGTCGTCGGCGTGGCNNCTGTCGGTCTTGGCGAAGATCAGGGTCTTTGGGACTTCTTTGCGCGCCGGGAAAATCTGCGTTTCCACCGCCGTTTTCATGGCCTGGATGACCTGCCGGATCTGGTTGGGGTTGACCACGGAGCGATCCAGCTCCTGGCCGGTGTAGAGGGTGTCTTCTTCGGTTTCGCTCCAGCGCTTTTTGCGGGTCTGCCGGTCGCGGTGGTCTACCCATTCTTTGGCCTTGAGTTCGGCGCCGTTCCGGGTGATCTCGGTGACGATCTCGT
>DEHW01000059.1 GCA_002352135.1 Lysobacterales bacterium UBA2790 | reverse complement strand
GGTCGATGGTGCGGTGGCCGAGGTGATCGTTGTTGGCACGTATCACTTTTCCAATCCCGGCCAGGATCAGCACAACGTGGTCGCCGATGATGTGCTGGCGCCCGAGCGGCAGCAGCAACTGGAGCGCATCGCGACGCATCTGCAGCGTTTTCGGCCCACGCTGGTGGCGGTTGAGTGGCCCAAGGATCTGGTCAATGAGCGCTATGCCGGGTTTCTTGCCGGGACGCTGGCACCTTCTCGCAATGAGGTGGTGCAACTGGGTTTTCGACTGGCGCGTCTGGCCGGGTTGCGTGCGGTGCACGGTATCGACGTGGACGGTGACTTTCCCTTCGAGCCGGTGCAGGCGTGGGCGGAGAAACATGGGATGGCGGATCGTTTGGTGGCGCTGAGCGAGATGGCTCAGGCCAGCGTCGAGCGGATCACCACGCTGCAAAGGGATGGCAGCATCGGTGACGCGTTGCGTGAGATGAATCGACCGGAGCGCATTGTTCAGGACCACGCGTTCTACGCGGAGCTGCCGCGCTTCGGCAGTGGCGATGAGCAACCGGGTGCGGCCTTGCTGAGCGCGTGGAGCACCCGCAATGTCGAGATTTGTGCGCGCTTGGTGCAAGTGCTGAAACCCGGTGATCGGGCGGTGGTGTTCTATGGTGCCGGGCATTCCTTCCTGCTTCGGCAGTGTGTCAGCCAGTCGCCCGGGCTGAAACTGGTCGAGGCCAACGCCTACCTGCCGTAGCACCGGTTCGACCGATGGGGCGGCACGCAGACATCCGTGCTTCCAACTTGCCGACGCCGCGCAGGCGCGGCGTCGTGGTGTGGTGAGGTTTGTAGCGGCGCGGCGGCGTCCTTGTCCGTCGCCGTAGGTTCGTCGGCTAGAACAAATCCACGCTGCCTGCGCCCATGTCGGTTTGCGAGACGGGCTTGTGTGGCACGGGTTCCCAAGCGTCGCGCAGTTCACGCAGGCGGCGGTGCAGGTTGTTCAGTGCATCGAGTTTGCGGGCGGCGCTGGCACCGCCGGAGAGGGCAAGAGTTTGCTGCAGGCCAGTGGCGTCGCGGTTGATCGCTTCCAGTCGTTCCAGATGCCGTTCGGCCGAGCCCAGCGCTTGGGTGACGATGTCCTCGAACTGCAGTGAGCGCACGGCCTCGGACACGGATTGGTCGATGACGCGGGCGGAGTTGGCGACGTCGGCGATGCCTTCGGCCAGGCTGTCGTTGATGGCTTCGACCTGCGAGAACAGCTTGGCGGCGTCCTGCTTGGCTTCCTTGGAGCGCGATTGATCGCGCGAGGCCATGTGTGTGACGGTTTCGCGAACCTTGTGGATCGCCTCCTTCGAGTTGTTGGCGAGTTTGCGGATCTGCTCGTTGAAGCTGGTCGAGCGCTCCGACAGGCTGCGCACTTCGTCAGCCACCACGGCAAAGCCGCGTCCTGCTTCGCCTGCGCGGGCCGCTTCGATGGCCGCATTGAGGGCGAGCAGATTGGTCTGGTCGGCAATCGATTTGACGTCTTCCAACAGCGCGAAGATGCCTTCGAGGTGTTGAGTCATGCTGTCGATGTATTGCACGGTGGTATTGGATTGATCGCTGACCTGTTCCAGCGCGGAGGTCAGTTGCTCCATGTGGCGGCTGGCTTCCTGGGCGAAGCGGCGCACGTCGATGCCCGCGCTGTCGCCGCTCTTGTCGACGATGCGCGCCAAGGCCACGGTCTGATGACGGGCGTTGGCATTCATCGACTCGAAGCTGCTGGCCAGCTTGCCGATGGATTGGTTGAGCAGGGCACGCGTGCGCTGGATTTCCTGCTGCGAGCCGCTGACTTCGCGGGTGACGAACTCGCGAAGTTCGCCAAGCAGTTGTTCCTGCTCGCGGACGATGCGCATTTCATCGGGGGTGAGTTGAAAACCATCGCGGGCGAACCACCAGGCAAAGGCGGCCCAGGCAAGGACGGTGGTGGACAGCAAGGCGAGGTTGATCGCCATGGGCCAATTCATGAATTGGGCAACCACATGCGCCAATGTGAGCAGCAGTGGTGCGGTCATGCGGATGAGGATTCGTGCGGGCATGGCGGACACTTCCTTGGTGACAATCACTTATCGGCTTCGGTGTGATGGGCTTGAGGCCCCAACGCGTCGAAAGGCCGACGTGGCGAGTCAATGCACTTTTCGGGCCAACGTGTTCGCCAAGTTATTGGCGTCAACGCGCTGACGGTGGTTCGTTGCTGGCCAGCTCCAACAGACGGCCAGCGATCTTGTTCAGCGGCAGGATTTCGTCCACCGCGCCGATCTTTACCGCTGCGCCTGGCATGCCCCAAACCACGCAGGTGGCTTCATCCTGCGCGATGGTCGGGCAGCCTGTGCCATGCAGTTCCAACATGCCTTTGGCGCCGTCGTCGCCCATGCCGGTCAGCATGGCGGCCACGGCATTGCGACCTGCCGCTTCGGCGACCGAGCGGAACAACACGTCGACACTGGGTTTGTGGCGACTGACCGGAGCGTCATCGCCCAATCGACAGATCCAGCGTGCGCCACTGCGTTCGACGCGCAGATGTCGTCCGCCCGGCGCGATGAAGGCGTGTCCCGTGACGATCTGCTGACCGTCTTCGGCTTCGCAGACGGCCATCGGCGAGCAGCGGTTCATGCGCTGCGCAAACGCGCGGCTGAACTCGGCGGGGATGTGCTGGGTGATGACGATGCCTGGCGCATCGGGCGGCATCATTTCCAGCACCACGCGGATGGCCTCGGTGCCGCCTGCCGAGGCGCCGATGGCGATCAAACGATCTGTCGTGCGGAAGGCCGCCGCGCCGCGCGGTTTGGCGATGCTTGCCGTTTGCGTAGCGGTTGCGGGCCGTGGTCGTGGATGCGCGCGTGCCGCCGCTTTGACTTTGGCGGCCAGTTCGGTGGCGTAGTCCTCCAAACCCTTGGCGACTTGCAGCTTGGGCTTGGTGACGAAGTCGATGGCGCCCAGCGATAGCGCGTCCAAGGTGACTTCGGCACCCGCTTCGGTGAGCGAGGACACCATCACCAC
>DEHW01000005.1:8893-12059 GCA_002352135.1 Lysobacterales bacterium UBA2790 | reverse complement strand
CGCTGACGACCGAGCTGGTGGCCGACGTCACGAACGGCACGCTGACCCTGAACGCGAACGGCAGCTTCAGCTATGTGCCGGACCCGGACTTCAGCGGCAGCGACAGCTTCACCTACAACGCGACAGACAGCCTGCTGGACTCGAACGTGGTGACGGTTTCGATCACCGTGGATGCGGTGAACGACGCGCCGACGATCTCGGACGTGGCGGACCAAAGCACCAACGAAGACACCGCGACGGGCGCGATTGGGATCACCGTGGGTGACGTGGACAACGCCGCAGCGGGCCTGGTGGTGACGGCGAGCTCGTCGAACCAGGCGCTGGTGACGGATGCGAATCTGGTGCTGGGCGGCTCGGGTACGGGCCGGACCTTGGTGGCGACCCCGGAAGCGGACGCCAACGGCACGACCACGATCACCCTGACGGTAAGCGACGGCAATCTGACCGCGACCGACACCTTTGTGCTGACGGTGGTTTCCATCAACGACGCGCCCGTCTTCGAAATCTTCCCATCGGATATTCCGGCGATGAACGAAGACACCTCGCTGTTGACCATCAATGGCACGGCCTTGGCCTTGCGTGTGGTGGACCCGGAAGGTGATGCGCTGACGGTGGCGGCCGTGTCCGGCAACCAGTACCTGTTGCCAAATGCCAACTTGGGCATTCAGGGCTCGGGCAATGAGCGGACCATCGAGCTGACCCTTGCTCCAGACAAGAACAGCGCGACCTCGATCATTGACAGTCAATCCGGTTTCGTGACCGTTTCCGTCACGGCGTTCGACAGTCATGGTGCCAGCGTCATCGAAGACTTCCTGATCCAGTCGGTCACCCCGGTCGATGATGCACCGAGCTTTGTCCCCGGCGGCGTGCAGACGGTGGCCGAGGATGCAGGTGCGCAGTCCACCACCTGGGCGACAAGCTTCCGCTATGGTCCGAACACGGCGACGGATGAGACCGCGCAGACGCTGGTCGCTTATACGCTGACACCGGTTCCGGGTGCGACCCTGACCTTCGCTGTGCCGCCCAGCATCAATAGCAGTGGTGTGCTGAGCTACACGACGGCAGCAAACTCCTTCGGTACGGCTGCCTATGAGGTGCGCGTGATCGACAGCGGCAGCAATGTCGCACCGAACGTCAACACGTCCATGCCGCACACGCTGGTCATCAACGTCACGCCGGTGAACGATCCACCGGTGGCGGACAACGGTTTGGCGACGCTGGCGGAAGATGGCGCGGCGGCAATCACCTTGACCGCGAGCGATGTCGACGATGCGCCGGGCGTGCTCACCTACGCGGTGGCAACGCCACCTGCAAATGGATCCTTGTCGGGCACGGCGCCGAACCTGACCTATACGCCGAATGCCAACTTCAACGGTGCGGACAGCTTCACCTTCACCGCCTCCGACGATGAAATGGCAACCTCGGCACCAGCCACCATCAGCATCACCGTGACGGAGGTGAACGATTCGCCGGTGGCCGGTGACGACAGCGTGGCCGATGTGCTGGAAGACGCGCCGATGTTCTCGATCAGCGCGACGACCCTGCTGGGCAACGACGCGAACGGCGGCGGCGTCGACGAAGGCACGCAGACCCTGAGCATCACAGCGGTCGATTCGGCAGTGGGCGGAACGGTCGCGCTGAATGCGGGGAATGTGGAATTCACCCCGGCGCTCGACTTCAACGGTGCGGCGAGCTTCGTCTACACGGTCACGGACAACGGCATCACCAACGGTCTGGCTGATCCGCAATCCGACACCGCCACGGTGAGCTTCAGCATTACTGCCGTGAACGATGCGCCCAGCTTCGCAGCGACCAATCCGGCGACGGTGAGTGAGGACGCGGGTGCGCAGACGCTCAGCAACTGGGCCAGCTTCACGGCAGGTCCGGCCAATGAGTCGTCGCAGGCAGTGCTGGCCTACACGGTGTCGGGCGTGACCAACGCGGGCCTGTTCAGTGCGGGTCCGAGTGTCGGTACCGATGGCACCCTGACCTACACGCCAGCGGCTGGCATCAGCGGATCGTCCGATTTCACCGTTCAGGTGCAGGACGACGGTGGTACGGCCAACGGTGGCGTCGATCTGTCGAGCACGCAGACCTTCACCATCACGGTGAGCGATGTGAATGACCAGCCGAGCTTCACTGCTTCCTCGCCGGCCGCTGTGCTGGAAGACGCGGGTGTGCAGACTTTGTCGGCCTGGGCCACGTTTGATCAGGGAGCGGGCGACAGCGGACAAGCGGTGCTTGCCTACAACGTCACGGGTGTCACCAATGCCGCGTTGTTCAGTGCCGGTCCGAGCGTTGGTACGGATGGCACCCTGAGTTTCACGCCAGCCATCAACGCTAATGGCACGTCGGACTTCACGGTCACCGTCCAGGACAATGGCGGCACGGCCAACGGTGGTGTGGATACGTCGGTGGCGCAGACCTTCACCATCACGGTGACGGCGGTCAACGATGCACCTGGCTTCACCATCGGACCGAATCAGGCGCCAGCGCAGGGTTCGACCGGCGTGCAGACGGTGACGGGTTGGGCGACCGACATCAGCGCAGGCCCTGCCGATGAGGCGGGTCAGGCACTGAACTTCACGCCAGCGGAAGTCACCGACCCGAACGACATCGTCAGCGCGGTCAGCGTGGCGGCCAATGGCACGCTCAGCTACACCCTGAACGGTCCAGCGGGCACAGCCACGATCTCGCTGACCCTGAGTGACGACGGTGGCACGGCAAACGGTGGCGTCGATACCTCGCCGGCCTTGACCTTCACCATCACCACGCTGGAACCTTTGGCCGACTTGGCGGTGAGCAAGTTCGCCCAGTACGCACCGGGTGATCTGGTGGTGTGGGACGTGGTGGTCGAGAACCTTGGCCCCGGTCCAGTGACCGATGCGCAGGTCATTGACACGCTGCCGGCCGGTATCAGTGGTGCCACATGGACCTGTGCGGTGCTCAGTGGAACGGCTTCGTGCGGTGTCAGTGGTAGCGGCGACATCGATGAACTGGTCGACATGAACGCCGGTTCGGCCCTGTTGTTCACTGTCACGGCGACCTTGACCACGCCGGATGCCACGATCAGCAACACCGCCAGTGTGGTGGCTCCGGCTGGTGTGACGGATAACGTGCCGGGCAACAACTCGGCGACGGTGGTGTTGACGGTGCCGATGTTCAG
>DEHW01000005.1:0-8886 GCA_002352135.1 Lysobacterales bacterium UBA2790 | reverse complement strand
GAGGCGCGCCTGCTGCGTCGCGATGCCAAAGGCGTGTGGACCAGCACGGCGTGGGTCACCTTGCGCGATGGCGGCGTGTTGCAACTGCAGTGGCTGCAGCAGGGTGACCTGCTGGATGCACGCGTCGACAGCCTCGACTGAGGCAAGCAAGACATGACCGTCCAACGGTCATAAGCGAACCGGAAAGGCCCGCGAAATGCGGGCCTTTCCGTGAGGCAAGATTGCCCTGTTACACTCCGCCCGACACTTTCATGTTTGTGGAATGCCTCCATGTCCGAAGTCCATGAACCCGATCCTGACGAGTGCACTGCAGGCCAGAGCGATGGCGCAGGCAGTGAGGCGCGGCGACTCAGCGATTTCGAAATGGACGTCTTCCGGCGCGTGGCCGAGAAACGGCGACTCAGCGCCGGTGACCAGTTGTTTCGACGCGGCGAACTGGGCCGCACGATGTACGTCATCGAGTCGGGCTGCATGCAGTTGGATTTTGGTGACGGCTTGCGTGACAAGCGNNTTGGCCAGCGCCAGCGCCTTGAGCGATGCCGAAGTCCTGGTGATTGTGCATGCCGATTTTGATGCCTTGCTGGATGACGAGCCCGCCATCATGGCGCGCTTCATGCGCCGCTCGTTCACCTATCTGGTCGCCTGCGAGCAGCGCCTCATCACACATTTGAAGCGGCGCAATGAAGAACTGTTGCTGACCCTGGATTCACTGCGGCAAACCCGTACCAAGCTCACCTCCGCCGAGCGCATGGTGCAAACCGACGAGCTGACCAGCCTGCACAATCGGCGCGGTCTGTATGCGCATCTGGAAGAACGCGCCCGTTGGCAGAAACCCAATCTGGGACTGGGGCTGCTGCTGATTGACCTCGACAATTTCAAGCAGATCAACGACCAGTACGGTCATGTCGCCGGTGATCGCGTGCTCGAGCTGCTGGCGGCGCAGATCAAACGCAGCATGACCAGCCTGGATCTGGCCTGTCGGCTGGGTGGCGACGAGTTCGCCCTGCTGCTGCAGGTGGCGGAACCCGCGGAACTGGCCGCAAGAGCGCGTTCGCTGGTCGAAGGCGTGCGGCGTCTGGTCTTGCCGGAACCACTGATTGGCGTGGCACTGAGTATCAGCGTTGGCGGTGTCTGGTGCGAATCCGAGGCGAGCTGGTCGATCTGGTACAGCCAGGCGGATGACGTGTTGTATCGCGTCAAGGCCGAAGGTGGTGACCACTGTCAAATCGCCCCGCCCGGAGACATGGGCCCGCGCCTGCCGTCTGCCTGAGAATCCTCGCCCCTGTCGTTTGGCAGAGGAGCGACTTCCCATCTGACCTTACACTTCGGGTTCGACAACCTCTGGAGTAAAGGCATGCGTGTGCTTGCTGTGGCCTTGCTGGCCGTTTTGACCGCCCCGGCGATGGCCGCCGAAGGCATGTGGACGCTGGATAACCTGCCGAAGCAGGCCATGCAGGCCGAGTTCGGCTTCAGCCCGGATCAGGCTTGGGTCGACAAAGTCATGAAGTCCTCGGTCCGGCTGGCCGGTGGCTGTTCCGGCTCGTTCATCTCGCCCGAAGGGCTGGTGATGACCAATCACCACTGCGTGGTGGACTGTGTGGCGCAGTTGTCCAGCGAGGGCAACGATTTCGTACAAAATGGCTTCATCGCCCGCGAACACAGTGACGAGCTGAAGTGTCCGGACATGGAGCTGAACCGTCTGGAGCAGATCGCGGATGTGACCGATCAGGTCCGCTCCGCCACTGAAGGTCTCGATGGTGACGCCTACAGCAAGGCCAAAAAGGCGGTGCAATCACGTCTGGAAGCGGAATGCGTCGGCGATGACTCGCAAGCCACGCGCTGCGACATCGTCGAGTTGTATCAGGGTGGCAAGCAGCACCTGTACCGCTACACACGCTTCCAGGATGTGCGTCTGGTGTTTGCGCCGGAAGTGGCCGCAGCCTTCTTCGGTGGCGATCCCGACAACTTCAACTTCCCGCGTTTCAATCTCGANNGCCGAAGGCGAACTGGTGATGATCACGGGGCATCCCGGTTCGACCCAGCGCCTGCTGACTGTGGCGCAGTTGAAGGCGCTACGCGATGGCGGGCTGACCGATCGCCTGTTGTACATGGCCGAGCTGCGCGGCCTGCTGACCCAATACGGCGCCTTGGGCGAGGAACAGGCACGTCAGGCGCAGCCGGATCTGTTTGGCATCGAGAATGGCTTCAAGGCCCTGCGCGGTCGCTTGGACACCCTCAATGACGACGCCTTTTTCGCCCGCAAACAGGCCGAAGAGGACGCCCTGCGCGCCTTCGTTGCCGCCGATCCAAGCCTGGCCGCGAAGGTGGGTGAGCCCTGGGCGGCCATTGCGGCGGCCGAAGCCAGCTTCGATCAGTTCGATGATGCCTATCTGCTGATTGAAGGTGGTCGCGGTTTTGCCAGCGACTATTTTGGTTTCGCACGCGGCTTGTATCGCGCCGGCGTCGAACGCGAGCTGCCGAACGAAAAGCGCCTGCGCGAATTTTCCGAGGCCGGTTTGCCACGACTTGAGCAGATGTTGCTGTCGGAAGCCCCGATCTATCCGGAATACGAAAAGGTCAAGCTGGCCTGGTCGCTGACCAAACTGCGCGAGACGCTGGGTACCGATCATCCTTTGGTCAAGCGCATTCTTGGCAAGGAATCACCGCAGCAACTGGCCGCCCGCCTGATCGACGGCACGCGCTTGGGTGAGGTGGAGGTGCGCAAGGCGTTGTGGCTGGGTGGTGCCAAGGCCGTGGCTGCCTCGGATGACCCGATGATCGCCTTCGCGCGCGACATCGATGCCGCCGCACGCGAACTGCGTTTGCGCTACGAGACCGAGGTTGAGGCCGTCGAACAGAAAAATGCCGAGCTGATCGCCCAGGTGCGTTTTGCCAAGGACGGAACCGGCGTCTACCCCGACGCCACCTTCACCCTGCGTCTCTCGTATGGCGCCGTGCAGGGCTGGAACGAAAAGGGCACCGACATCCCGGCCATGACGCACATCGCTGGCATGTTCGAGCGCGCCACCGGTGCCGATCCCTACAAGCTGCCCGATAGCTGGCTGCAGCATCAGGCTGATCTGGACGGCAAGTTGCCGATGAACTTCGTCTCCACCAACGACATCATCGGCGGCAACTCGGGCAGCCCGGTCATCAATGCCAAGGCCGAAGTCGTGGGTCTGGTGTTCGATGGCAATATCCACTCGCTGGGCGGTGCCTACTGGTACGACGGCCGCCTCAATCGCGCTGTTGCCGTCCACCCCGCCACCATCATCGAAGCCCTGCGCAAGATCTATGGTGCCGGTGCGTTGGCCGATGAGATGACCGGCCAGTAACGAATCCGCTGCGGGATGCGCGCTCCGGCGCATCCCGCACAGCGATGGCGGATGAGCGCCCGCCTCTCAATCTACTAGCCGGAAACCGCCGCCTCCAGAAGCTGCATCGCGTGTTCGCTCAGGCTGGCGTGCACTTCGACAGCGCGCAGGTTTTCTGCCAATTGCTCGGGACGGGTTGCGCCGAGCAGCACGGTGGATACCTGCGGATTGCGCAGGCACCAGGCAATCGCCGCCACGGCGGGGCTGAGATTCATGTTCTGGGCGGCCTGCACGAAGCGCTCGATGGCCGCCGCACGGCGGCCATCCTCGGCCACCAGTTGGCGCTGCAGCCATTCATAGCCGGGTGTTCCCAGGCGCGTGTTGGCGGCAATGCTCTGCCGGTATTTGCCGCTCAATTGGCCCGAGGCCAGCGGCGAAAACACGGTCAATCCCAATCCCCATTCGGCGATCAATGGGGCGTATTCCAGCTCGACGCGTTCGCGGCACAACAGGTTGTATTGCGGCTGTTCCACACTGGGGCCGTGCAGATGATGGGTCTGCGCCACCCGACAGGCATAGGCGATCTGCTCGGCTGGCCACTCGGAGGTGCCCCAATACAACACCTTGCCCTGACGAATCAGCGTATCCATGGCCCATACGGTTTCTTCGACCGGTGTATCCGGATCGGGTCGATGGCAGAGATACAGATCGAGGCAATCCACGCGCAGGCGTTTGAGCGCCTGATGGCAGGCTTCGCTGACATGCTTGCGCGACAGACCCATCTGCGTCGGTCGCGGCGCATCCACGCAGCCCCACATCACCTTGCTCGATACGCAATAGGTATCGCGAGACAAGCGCAGATCGGCAATCACATCGCCCATCAGCCGCTCGGCTTCGCCCTGCGCATAGCTTTCCGCGTTGTCGAAAAAATTGATCCCGGCCGCGTAGGCCTGAGCGATCAATTCACGCGCCTCGCTGCGCCCGACACGCTCGCCAAAGGTCGCCCAGGCACCGAGAGACACAGCAGACAGTTTCAGGCCACTGCGGCCCATTCGACGGTATTGCATGGCATTCCTCACAGTCGTCAATAGTCGAACCGCAATCGCTTGCTTCGTTTCGGGATGGCATTTGCCATGCACACCGCATTGCCAGCATCGCGCGACAGGCGAATAATGCAGCCTCGCATGTCGACCGCGCGTATGCACGCTGCAAGGCAACGGCACCTTTTTTCGATTGATGATTCGGCAACGGCGACACATCGCTCATCGCACGGATGCAACGCCCCGCGTTTTCCGCTGAAGCACAGGCCCGCCCATGAACCTAGCCGTCAGCCCAAGCGAACCCTCGAACAGTGCGACCGTGCTGCGCACCCTGCTGGTCAGCGATCTGGTCGACTCCACGCAATGGGTCAGTCGCCTTGGCGATCAGCTCGCGGCCGATCTGATCCGTCAGCACGACCGGCTGGTTCGCAACCTGTTGCGCGTGCATGGCGGACAGGAGATCGACAAGACCGACGGCATGCTCAGCCTGTTTGATCGCCCGATCCACGCCATCGGCTTTGCCTTGGAATACCAGCGCGCNNGTTGGTGAAGTGCGCACCTGGATCAACGATGCCGATGACATCGCCCACGGCGCCAAACCGATGGAAGTGGAAGGTTTGGCCAAGCCCGTCGCCGCCCGCTTGATGAGCCTCGCCCAGCCCGAACAGATTCTGCTGTCGAGCGTGGCCTACACCTTGGCGCATCGCGCCGAAGGCGAACTCGGTGCCTCGCTGGCCCGGCTGGAATGGATGCAGCATGGCCGCTTCAAGCTGAAAGGCGTGGACGAGGCCATCGCTGTGTTCGAGGTCGGCGAGCCCGGCCTCGCACCACTCAAGACCCCGGCCTGGTCGGGCAAGGCGCATCGCGAAACCCCGCTCTGGCGGCGGCCCGGCATGCTGGCGCTGGAAGTCCTGATCCTCGCCGTATTGATCGGATTTCCGACCTGGCAATGGCTGCAGCCCAAGCTCGCCATCGCCTTTGCCGAGCGCGACTGGATTGTGCTGGGTGATGTGCGCAATCTCACGGGCGATGTGCGTTTCGACGAGGGCCTGCAGGAAGCCTTCCGGCTCAGCATGGAACAGTCCAACCACGTCAACGTGCTGTCCGACCTGCGNNCTCGGTGCGCGCGCCCTGCTGTTGCCCACCATCGCCGAAGTCGGCGGCAAACTGCGCCTTACCGCCGAAGTGATCGATCCCGGCACCCAGGCCACCGTTTATGCGGAATCGGTCGACGGCGGCCAAGCCAGCGAGGTGCTGCCTGCGGTCGATCAACTCAACCAACGCCTGCGCGACCGCCTGGGTGAAGCGACGGCGAGCATTCAGAACAGTGATCTGCCCTTGGCGCAAGTCGCTACCGACAATCTGGATGCGTTGCGGGCGTTTACTCTCTCCCAAGAAGCAGGGCGAAAGGGTGAAACAGAACGCGAGCGCCAATTGCTCCAGCACGCGCTGAGTCTCGACCCGCATTTCGGGCGAGCTAGACTGGAGTTGGCTACCGTCTTTCGCGATGCTGCGATGCGTGCGGAAATGGCCGCGGAACTGGCTTTGTTGAATGCCGATCTGGATCGACTGACGCCACGTGAAAGGCTTTACCTGGACGCGGTGCGTGCAAATCTGCAGGGCGGCACACCGGAGGGGCTCAAGCGTTGGCGCTTGCTGGCCGAGATGTATCCGGATTTTTATCGGGGTGTTAATACATACGGCTATATCGCGTGGTTGCAGGGCATCGATTGGAATGCAGCGCGCGAAGCGCTGACGACTGGCGCTTCCGACAAAAATCCCTTTCGTGGCACTGCGGTCTATCTGCTCGGCGTGATGTATCTGGCCGAGCAGCGCTATCCGGAAGCGATCAGCCAGTTTCAGACCGCCGTCGCCTTGGGCTCGGGCTTTCAACGCGAGTTCTACGCCCGCGCCTATGCCGCGCAACGGCAATGGCCCAAGGCCTGGCAGGTATTTGTCGAAGCGCCCCCCACCGATGATGCCAAGACCCAATGGGAACACCAGCACGCCGAGGCACTGATGCACATCGATGCGGGCGACTGGCAGCGCGGGCTGGTGTTGTTGGACGGCGTGCGCGAGGCCAGCCGGAGCGGTAGTCTTCGACTGGCTCGCGCCTGGGCATCCGCACGCCTGGCCACTGGAAGTCTGCTGTGGGATGGCGATACGCTGAGGCAGGAACTGCAGCAGTTCTGGCGCGAAGAACAGGCGGTACCGGCCAAGAGTGACGACCCGGAACACCACCTCGACCGCATTCGCCGTCTGCATCTGCTGGCCTGGCTGGCGTGGCAGCACGGCGAGGCCGAACTGGCGGTGGCCGCCGAATCCTTGGCTGCACCCCTGATGCCTGCGGCGCTGCCGCATGAATTGCAGCAGCGCGTGCTGCTGACCCAGGCTGCTCGCGCCCTGCATCAACACGACCCGGTGCAGGCCCGCGATCTGCTGCTACCCCTGCTGGATGGTCGCGAACTCTGCGCCGTACATGCCAGCCTGTTGGACAGCTACCGTCAACTCGGTGATCGCACTGCGGCCTTGCGCGAAGCGGATTGGCTAAGCGCCCATCGAGGACGCGCTTACGCCGAAGCGCAAGGCGATTACGTCCTGATGGGCTACAACGTTGTGCGCAGTCAACTGGCCGGATTGGACGCTGCCGAATTGGCAACCGCCGAGCAACGGACTTCGCGGCTGTCGCAGTTCCGCAGCAACTGGCCTGCCAAAGCGCTGCAATGGCCCCAACCCATGCAGGACCGCCTTGCGGCGTTGGGCGTTGCCGAGCCCGCGCCATGAGTCGGCTGCGGGCTGCACACTAAGTTTCCGAGGCAACGTGAATTTCCTCGACAACCTTCGCGACTCGCCTTGTTGGCCTAGTGAATTCCCTCAGCCGATCTTGACCTTCGGTGCTTGCATCGCCATTGCCGCCGTGAACTGCCCGTTCTGCATCTCCTGCAACACCGCCGCAAAAGTCGCTTTGTCGGCCAGCGCGCAGGCGCTCTGTGTAGCGTCGAGGTGGTTGTCCACTTCCGACGGATCAATGCCAATAGCAATCAAGGCTTGGGCATTGTCCTGCTGGAACAGACTGCGAAAGGCGTCGTCGGTGGAGAGGCGTTGAACCAGATCCAGTTGTTGCGCTTGCGTGAGTGCCATGGAACTCCCCTGTTGGCGTGGAAACAGGGCGCAGGATAGCAGCCGAGGGGGATCGATCAATGCCTTTGCGAGTCGCGTTGGTCCTCATGCGGGCTCGTTACAATGCCGCCATGTCGAATCCCTTTTCCCACGCGTCGGCAGACGCTGCATCCGTGTGCAACATCGCCGCGGCGCTGCCGCGTCTGGCCGCCGAGCGCCCCGAGCAGATCGCCATCCGTTGTCCCGCTGGGGTGGATGCACAGGGCCGCGTGCAATACACCCAGCAGTTGAGCTATGCCGAACTCGATCAGCGCAGCGATGCCATCGCTGCCGGGCTGGCGCGCATCGGCATCGGGCGGGGTGTGCGTTGTGCGGTGATGGTGCGGCCTTCACCCGCGTTCTTCCTGTTGATGTTCGCCTTGTTCAAGCTCGGCGCGGTGCCGGTGCTGATCGATCCCGGCATCGACAAACGGGCGCTCAAGCAATGCCTGCACGAAGCCGCACCGCAGGCCTTCATCGGCATTCCACTGGCGCAATTCGCACGCCTGTTGCTGGGCTGGGGACGCGGGCATGTGCGGCAGTTGGTGACCGTCGGCCAACGCTGGCTGTGGGGTGGTCACACGCTGGCGCAGGTCGAAGCGCTCGGTGCCGGGTGCGGGCCACAATTGGCTGCCACCGAGGGTGACGAAGTGGCGGCGATTCTGTTCACTTCCGGCTCGACCGGCGTTCCCAAGGGCGTGGTCTATCGGCATCGGCATTTCGTCGCGCAGATCGAACTGCTGGGTCGCGCGTTCGGCATTCAGCCTGGCGGTGTCGATCTGCCGACCTTTCCGCCCTTCGCGCTGTTCGATCCTGCCTTGGGACTGACCAGCGTGATCCCCGACATGGACCCGACCCGGCCCGCGCGTGCCAATCCGGCCAAGCTGATCGATGCGATCCAGCGCTTCGGCGTCAACCAGATGTTCGGTTCGCCCGCGCTGCTCGACGTGCTGAGCCGCTACGGCGAACAACACGCGATCCGGCTGCCCAGCCTGCGCCGGGTGACCTCGGCAGGCGCGCCGGTGCCGCCTGCGGTGGTCGAACGCATGCAGGCCATGCTGCCCGACGATGGCGAAATCTGGACGCCTTACGGTGCCACCGAGTGCTTGCCCGTCGCGGTGATCGAAGGCCGCGAACTGCGCGCCACGCGCGCCGCCACGGAAGCCGGTGCAGGCACCTGTGTCGGTCGCGCGGTCGCACCGAACGAGGTGCGCATCATNNCGCCCGCAGGCCACCGCGCTGGCCAAAATCCGCGAAACCCTGCCCGATGGCCGCACGCGCATCGTGCATCGCATGGGCGATGTGGGCTATGTCGATGGCGAAGGTCGCCTGTGGTTTTGTGGACGCAAATCGCATCGCGTCGAAACCGCCGA
>DEHW01000113.1 GCA_002352135.1 Lysobacterales bacterium UBA2790 | reverse complement strand
TTGCTGAGGATCGCGCCGCGCGGTCTGGCAGCAGCAAAGCGCTGCACCATGTCGTCGAGATCGCAGCCCTGGGCATGGGCGGGCAACACCAGGTAGCTGTTGACGTGCGGCAGTGCAGCCAATGCATTGAGCTGCAGGTTGAGGGCGTTGTCGCGATGCGACAGTCCAGCGGTATCGACCAGCACCAGGCGATAGTCGACCAGCTTGTCGAGCGCTTCTTCCAGCTTGCCGGGTTCCGCGACTTCGATCACCGGCATGCCGAGCAGACGACCGTAGTTGAAGAGTTGTTCGCGGGCGCCGATGCGGAAGCTGTCGGTGGTCACCAGCGCCACGTCGCGCGCGCTGTGGCGCGCGGCATAGCGTGCGGCCAGCTTGGCGAGTGTGGTGGTCTTGCCCACGCCGGTGGGGCCAATCAGCGCAACGATGCCGCCGTCCTGGATCAGATCGTCCTCGGCGATCGGCAAGGACTTCGAGAGCAGGCCGAGCAGCATGCCGCGTGCGCGTTTGGGATCGGTCTCGCTGGGAATGCGTTCGACCAGGCTGCGCGCAAAGGTATCGTCGCAGCCGTAGTCACGCAGTTCTTCCAATGCCGCTGCACGCACTGGCGAGAGACGCAGGCGGTGTTCGCTGAGTTTTTCCAATTCGGCCTGCAGGCTGGCGCGCAGCGCGGCCATCTCGCGGCGCATGTCGGCCATGTGCGGGGGTTCGATGTTCAGCGCTTCCACGGACGGCAGTACGGTCATTTGGACCGGCGCAGGCGTGACCGGTGCGGGTTCGGGCTGGACCGGGTTCATGGTCAGGCTGGATGGGCGCGGCGCAGCGCGCTCCAGATGCACGGCTTGCAGCGCGTGCGCAGTATCAGTGGATGTGTGGCGTGGGGCACGTGGCAGATCAGCCAGCGGCACCCCTGGCGGCAGGCGCAGTTCACGCGTTGCGGGTGCTGATGCGTTGGGACTCGGTGTGACCAACGCGGCAGCGGGTGGCAGCGCCTCAGCCTTGGCCGCTGAGGCCTTGGCCGCCGCATGCAAGGCTTGTTGCACCAAGGCATCGTCGTAATCGATGGCGGCGACGACTTCGACGCCTTCCTCGGTCCGTCGATTCGACAGGATGACCGCATTCGGGCCTTGTTCTTCGCGCACCATGCGGAGCGCGCTGCGCATGTCCTGCGCCACAAAACGTTTGATCTTCATGCCAGCTCTCGCCTCGGTGTTCTTGCCCTGGCCCGACCGACGCTTGCGCGTTCAGAGCGGGGCTCAGCCCACGTTGCCGACCAGCTTGAGTCGTTTGTCGTCGGGTACTTCGTGGTACGCGAGAACGTGCAACTCGGGAATGCCGGTGCGAGTGAGCTTGGCCATGAGCGGGCGCACGGAGCCGGGGACCAGCAAGACAGCCGGTTCGCCCAACGCTTCCTGGCGTTTGACGCACTCAAGCAGTGATTGATGCATGCGGTCTGCAAGGCCTGGCTCCAACGCGGCGCTATTGCCGTTGACGGAGTCTTGCAACACCCGTTCCAACGCGGGAGCCAGCGTGTAAACCGGCAATTCGGCGTTCAATCCGTTGATTTCCTGCACGATGAAGCGCCCAAGCGACGTTCTTACGGCGGCGGTCAAGGTGACGGGATCTTGACTCTGTGAGGCATGCTCGACGAGCGTTTCCGCGATGCGCCGCAGTTGCCGGATCGGCACGCGCTCGTTGAGCAGGTTCTGCATGACGCGCACGACGGTCGCCAAAGGCAGCGATTTTGGCGTCAAATCCTCGACGAGTTTGGGTGCGACCTTGCCCAGTGAGGCCAGCAGTTGTTGCACCTCCTCGTGGCCCAGCAGGTCCGGTGCATGCTTGCGAACCAGATGCGAAATATGGGTGGCGATCACGGTGGCCGGATCGACCACGGTCAGCCCCATCGATTCGGCGACCGGACGCGCACCTTGCGCAATCCAAAGCGCATCCAGACCAAACGCCGGGTCCTTGGTGGGAATGCCATCAATCGACACCGGAATGCGGCCCGGATTGAGCGCCAGTTCGCGATCTGGATGGATGTCGCCGCTGCCGATGGGTACACCATGCAGAAGGATGCGATAGCTGCCCGGTGCGAATTCCAGGTTGTCGCGGATGTGGACCGGTGGCACGAGGAAGCCCAGTTCCTGCGTCAACTTGCGGCGCACCCCCTTGATGCGCGCCATCAGCTCGCCGCCCTGTGCGCGATCCACCAGCGGGATCAAGCGATAGCCCACTTCCAATCCCAGTGCATCGACGGGCTTGAGGTCGTCCCACGACAGTTCACTCGGCGCGGGTGGCGCAACCGGGGCGGCATCGATGGGTGTCAACTCGGTCGCCCGTTGACGCTTGTGCAGCACCCAGGCGAGATAGCCCAGAATCGCCGCCAGACTGAGGAAGGCGACATTCGGCATGCCCGGCACCAGGCCGATGACGCCCAACAACACGGCGGCGATGGTCACTGCACGCGCCTGTCCGAACACCTGCTGCATCATTGCGCCGCTCATGTCGTGGGCACGCGAGACGCGGGTCACCAGCATGGCGACGGCGGTCGAGATCAGCAGGCCGGGAATCTGCGCCACCAGGCCATCGCCGATAGTCAGCAAGGTGTAGATCTGTGCGGCATCTCCCGCGCTCATCCCGTGCTGCGCGACACCGATGATCAGCCCGCCGATCAAGTTGATGAACAGGATCAGCAGGCCCGCCACCGCGTCGCCACGGATGAATTTGCTGGCACCGTCCATCGCGCCGTAGAAGTCGGATTCCTCGCGCACTTCCTCGCGACGCTTGATGGCTTCGTCGCGGCTCAGCAAGCCTGCATTGAGATCCGCATCGATGGCCATCTGCTTGCCGGGCAACGAATCCAGAATGAAGCGCGCCGACACTTCGGAGATACGCCCCGCGCCCTTGGTGACGACGATGAAGTTGATGATGGTGAGGATCGCGAACACCACAAAACCCACCGCGTAGTTGCCGCCGATGACGAATGCGCCGAACGCCTCGATGACGTGCCCGGCAGCAGCGCCGCCTTCGTGACCATGGATCAGGATGACGCGCGTCGATGCCACGTTCAGCGCCAGTCGCAACAAGGTGACCATCAGCAGGATGCTGGGAAAAATCGAAAACTCCAGCGGGCGCTGGATGTAGACCACGGCCAGCACAATCACGAGTGAAATCGCGATGTTGAAGCTGAACAGCGCATCCAGAATCAGCGGCGATAGCGGCACCACGATCATGGCCAGCATGGCCATCACGACCAGCGGCGCGCCCATTCCCTGGCGCAGCATGTGCAGCACCTGTGCGCCGCGTCCGGCATTGGCAGTGATGTCGGCCATCGATCAGTCCTTGGTCTCTTCCACATCCATCGGTTTGAAGTCGGGCATCTGCCCGCCATGCCGCTTCCAGTGCTTCAACTGGTAGACAAAACCCAGCACCTGGGCGACGGCGGCGTACAAGCGCACGGGGATTTCGCGATCCAGTTCCACTTCGCGATACAGACTGCGTGCCAACGGCGGTGCCGAGATGATCGGCACCTGATGGCGATCGGCGGTTTCGCGGATGGTTTGCGCGATCAGATCGACGCCCTTGGCGACCACCTTCGGCGCACGCATCGACTTGCCCTCGTACTTGATCGCCACCGCGTAGTGCGTCGGGTTGACGATCACCGCATCCGCGCTGGGCACGGCTTCCATCATGCGGCGATTTGCGACTTCCTGTTGCAGACGACGCACACGCGCTTTCAGCTCGGGATTGCCTTCGCTTTCCTTGAATTCATCACGCACCTGCTGGCGCGTCATCATCAATTGCTTGCGATGCTGCCAAAGCTGGATCGGCGCATCGACGGCCGCGATCAGGACCAGCACGATGGTCAGATTGAGCAGCAACTGCAGCGCCATCAGACCGCCGTGCGCCATCGCGCGCGGCAGCGGTTCGGCCAGCAGGCTGGCTAGCTCATCCATCTGCGAACGCAAGGTGAACCAGCCGACCGCAATCACCAGCGAAACCCGCACCACCGATTTCAACGTCTCGATCAGGCTGCGCGTGCCGAACAGGCGCTGCAGGCCCTCAATCGGGTTGAGCTTGGAGAGCTTCGGCGACACCGCTTTCATGCTGAAACTGAAGCCGCCGAGCACCAGTGGAGCCAGCGCGCCTGCCAGAACCCCGACCACAATCAAGGGCAGGAAAACCGTACCTAGATCGATCATCAGTGCCGCCGTGCGTACCAGCGGTTGCGCGCTCATGATGTCCTCGCGACGGAACTGCAGCGCGTTGCGCAGCCACTGCGCGCTGCCACCGGCGAACTGGCTGCCGCCCACGTACAGGGTCAGCACCGACAAGCCCAGAATCGCCGCGCCACCGAACTCGCGCGAGCGGGCAACCTGACCTTCCTTGCGCGCGTCCTCCAGACGCTTGAGGGTTGGCTCTTCGGTCTTGTCGGAGTCGTCCTGCTCGGCCATCAGNNTTCAAGGCCAGCATGGCGATGATCGCGGGCAAGGCCAGACTGACGCCGGTGGCGAAAATGATGCCGCTGAACGCAGGCACGGTATCCAGCAGCGTGCTCATCGATTGCGGTGTGGCCGCCGGTGGAAGCGTCTGAAAACTCTCCACCAGCACGCGCAGCAGAGCGATATGCGTGTCCAGTGCAAAGAACAACAGGCCCGCGATGATCATGAACCACTGCGTCATCACGCCCGACTGTGTGCCGCGCATCGGATCGATCATCTGCGCAAACGACAGGCCCATGCCCTGCGCGACGAGTTCACCGGCCATCGCGGTGGCTTCCACCGCAATCCGCAACAGAAACCCCAGCGCCGCACCGATGGCCAGCTCGCGCGCGACCGCCAGAAACGTGGCCGCATCCATTGCCGCCGACAGCGCTGGCGCGGGAATCAGGGGCGCAAAGGTCAGCGACAGCGCCAGCGCAAGGATCAGACGCACGCGCTTTGGTACCGCCTGCGTGCCCAGAAACGGCGACAACATCAGCAATCCGCCCGTGCGCAGGCTGACCCACAGCACACGTTCGATCCACTGCATCAGATCCAGTCCGCCCAGCAGGATGGCAATCGTCGCGTCCATCAGCCGAGGATCGATGGAATGCGTTGGAACAACTGCGTCGTGAAGGTCAGCAGCGAAGTCAGCATCCAGTTGCCGCCAACCGCCAGCACCGCCGCCAGCGCGAGAATCTTGCCGACAAAAGCGATGCTCGGTTCATTCACCTGCGTGGCCGCCTGCAGCAGACCGATCAGCACGCCGATCACCAGCGCCGTACCAAGCAACGGCAAAGCCAGCAGCAGCGCCATGTTCAGCGCCTGCTGCAATTCGGTCATGGCNNGCCGACACCAGCATCGGCGACAGCATCATCATGCCCATCGACATCAGCACACTCGCCACCACCAGATCGATGATCACGAAGGGCACGAACAGGAAGAAGCCGATCTGGAACGCGGTCTTCAATTCGCTGGTGAGAAAGCTGGCGGCCAGCACATGCAAGGGCACCTCGTCGGGACTGGCATAGCCTTCCGAACCCGCCAGCCCGGCAAACAGCATCAGATCGTTCTCGCGCACCTGCGCGAACATGAAATCGCGTACCGGTTGCACCGCCTTCGGCCAGGCCTCGGCGAAACTCATCTGATCATCCAGATACGGCTGCACACCCTGCGTCCACGAGGCATCCGCCACCGGCGCCATGATCAGTGCGGTAATGAACAGGGCCAGCCCCAACAGAATCTGGTTCGACGGCGTTTGCCCAGTGCCCAACGCCTGACGCAGCAGGGCGAACACCACGATGATGCGGGTGAAGGCTGTCATACCCAGCAAGAGGGCAGGTAGCACACTCAGCGCCGTCATCAGCGCCAGAATCTGCAAAGGCACGCTGATCGAATCCTCGCCGACCTGAGCCACCGTCACCGGCGGCAAATCCGCCGCGCTGAGGCCACCCGCCCATAGGCCGAGCCACACGCCGACCAAGGTCAGCAGCCAAACAGGAACAGCGCGGGCAAATGGCACAGACATGAGCACATCCGAAAGGGCTTGCTGGAGGATTAGCAAGCAACGTGCCGGGTTCGCAGGGGCGCGGAAAGCCAATGCTGGCGCGGCGTGTCAAGAAAGCTGCGAACCTAAACGCCAAAAAACCGACGTCAAAATTCCCGTCACAGGCAACACTGGAACGACTGCTAGACTGCCGCCGCGCGCCGAGGCAGGGGGCTTCGTGCGGCAATCAAGGAGAACAAAACATGCGCGGATGGTTGTGCAGTGTGGCCTTGCTGTTGGCGTCGCCAGCAGCCTTTGCGGAATACACCTTTCAGATCAGCAACAACACCGACTCGAAGATCGTGGCGGTACATGTTTCTGAGGACGGAAACACCTGGGGCGAGTTCAACATCGGCAGCGGAATCGCGGCCGGTGCCACCGCCACCATGCAGTGGGACGACAGCACCGATGAAAGCAGTTGCGAATGGTCGTTCATGGCCACCTTCGCCGATGGCAGCGAATCGGAAGCCGTGGATTTCGACTTCTGCGAAGACGAACTGGTAATCGAGTTCAATTGATACCCGCGACATCCTCTGGTGAATCGACCGATTCGCCAGAGGGCGGAGTGCCCTCTATGGCTTTGCGCGTGGCTTCGAGTTTGCCCACCATTAACTTTGGCGACTTCACCGACGCCTTGAATGGCAAACGCGTTCTTGGCAATTTCTACCTCAATGCCAAGAATGCCCCTGTATGCGTCGGGTGCGAGTTATGCGTCGGGTGCGAGTGATGAAGTAACCCCTCCCGTCGTCATGCGCCCACTTGGCCGAGCTGTCACGCGCTGCATCCAGTGCGCAGTGGGGAAGGTCCATTCATTCGTTGGATCGTGATGCTTACTCCGTCGCTCGTTGAGGCGCATTGGCTCGATCAGCCAGAACCGTTGGATGACCAGTGCACCCACGGAGCAGTCTTGCTGTCGATTGACGGGCACAGATTGGTTGCGCCGCAAGGCGGAGAACGTACCGTATCTTCCGCCGCCCTCAATTTGCTCCGCACGTTGGTGCATGATCACACCCTCGAGTCGCCTGTCACGGAAGGTGGGCCGCTCTTCCCTTGCTGTGGGTTCAACGTTTGGGTGGCCGGTGAGCGTTTCCGCGTATTGATCTCCGGCTGCCCAGCCCGAGAGGGGCTAACGCGCGCATTGCCGACCCATGGCGATATTCAGGAAACCCCAAAACGCCACCAAACGGACGATGGCGAATTGACGTGCGTGAAAACCCTGTTTAGGCTGCACACGCTTTCCCAATCATTTTGGACATTGGAGACGCTGATGAGCTGTGCTATGCCATTTCGACGCTTGTTTTTTGTGATCGGTTTGGGCTTTTTCGCTTTTGTCGGCAAGGCGCAAAGCGAGGAAGAGATCTATTCCCTGCTCGACGACACGGTGCCTGCCCGTGCCGCCGTCACCACCATGCGTCAGCATGCCCCTGGCGTGGTGCTGGCCGAAAGCTACGTCCAACCCAAGGTGCAGGACATCGCCAAGGCATCGGTCAATGTCTACAACCGCCGAACCGGCAAGCTCGAGCTGAACATTCCCGGCACGCCACTGCCCGTGGTCAGCATCCGGCACTTCGATCCCGTGGCGGGTTTCACCACCGGCACCGGCGGCGAGCTGATCATCGACCCATCGGCGGCCGACGCCGATCTTGAGTACTATGCCTACGGTGTCGCGCAAGGCATCGAAGTGACCGTCTACGCCAGCAAAGGCCATGTCTCGGCAGCCATCCAGATGAACGGCACCTACTACAGCATCGATCCGGTGGAAAGCGGCCACGTGCTGCGCCAACTCGATGCCAATGCCTACCCCGGCGACGAAGTCGTCGAGCCCAGCTTCAACTTTGCCGAAAGTCCTCTGCCGCCCGCAAAGTCCGCCCTAAGCGCCGCGCCAGCGCAAACCCAACAGACCCTTCAACCGGAATCCACCGATGTGGTCACCGTGCTGGTGCTGTATACCCCCACTGCGTTGTCGTATGCAGGCGCGACATCGATACAAAACATGCCATCGTTGATGATCGAGCAAACCAATACCGCCTTTGCCAACAGTCATGTCAACACCGTGGTGGTGCAAAATGCAAACCCATCCGGACAAGCGATTCTGGTCGACTATGATGAAAGCCCGGGGATCACCGATGTTCTGGCGCGCTGGACTGCGCATCTTGAATATGTGAGGGACGACCCAACCGTTCAGGCATTGCGCGATCAGTATCAAGCCGACGTGGTGGCGCTTCTTACCGGCGACTTCGGGCTATGTGGCTTTGCGTGGGTGCAGCGCCATGCTGTTTGGGGTCCGGGGTTTGCGGCAACTGCGGCCAACATCAATTCCCTTTTCTGCGCGACCAGTCCATCGCATTACTCGTTCGCCCATGAGGTGGGCCATAATTTTGGTATGGAACATGACCGATTTGTCACGGACCCAACCATCGTTCCCTCATACCCATGGTCGTACGGCTATATCAAAAATATCACTGGAAATGCAGGGGCACGAACTTTGATGGCCTACGCGAATTTTTGCGTCAACAATTGCCCCGTGTATTTGCAGTATTCCAACCCCGAGGTGGGCTTTACCGCCTATCCCGAGCTGCCTTCCGGCAATCTGGTGCCTGACAGCTACGGTCATTACGAGTTCAATGCCGTCACCGTCTCGCTGGCCGCCAAACATATGGCAGAGTTTCGCGGGCCAATGCAGTCGGACCGCCTATTCCGTGCGGGCTTCGAGGCCTATCAGGACTATCCGCCTGCCGCGATGCCCAACCCATGAGCGCGGTATGTCGCACTAGCCATTTCGTTTGGCATCGCCTGCTTCTGCTGGCGGTGCTCAGCATGGCTCATGGCTTGGTGAATGCGCAGACCGCCGTGGTTGTCGATCTGGAAGTGCGAATGCAGATCAGCCCGGACAGCTATGTGCCCCCCGGCACGGTGGCCTATGTGGATGTGGAGATCATCAACCACGGGCCGGGGACGGCGGTGGGGCCGGAGGTCAATTCGTCGTCTTTTTACGACTGGCTACCGGCTTTGGGGAGAGAGGCGGGGTTCTGGATTCGATGGACGCCATCCACCACGCCGTGTTTGATGTATTACCTTCACGGCGATCCCTTTCCGGGCGATCCAGCCCCGCTGGCGGCGCAATTGTATCCACCGGCGTTGGCGGCGGGAGAATCCGTCACTTGTCGCGTGGCGATTGATTCAATGACCCTGATGGAGCACCGCTATGCCTTGAGTTTCACAGCGCTGGATGGCATGTATTATTCATGGCGACCGGGTGTGACGGACTCCAATCTCGCCAACAATCGGGCTGAATTGGAAATACGCTTCTCCAACTTGCCCGAAGCACTGGCCCAACCGGAAGTCATTCCTGCCACATCACCAGCGGCCTTGTGGGGATTGGTGATGTTGTTGGTAGCTTCTGCGAGTGCGGTGTTCTGGCGGCGGCGCTGAGGTCATTGACGAACGCGAGGACGACGTTTGATTGTCCATTCTGTTCGCGCAACTTCATACTCTGATTCTTGATCCTGATTAGCGCGACGTGTCAGCCCTGCGTGAGCAGTGAATGTTATTGCCCCTCTCCCACAAGGGGCGAGGGGAGCGACACATCGCGCTAATCACGTTCTTGGTTGTATCGGTCAAAACAGGGCGGTCTCAAGAATCAAGT
>DEHW01000028.1:10045-10646 GCA_002352135.1 Lysobacterales bacterium UBA2790 | reverse complement strand
TAGACGCGAATCAGGAAGGAGGTCCACGAGGGCAGGATCACCAGCATCAGCGCGATGTTGCGAGAGGACGGTGGCAGGCGTGCAATCACGTAGGCCATCGGGTAGGCGACCAGCAAGGCCAGCAGCGTGGAGATGCCGGCGATCTTGATCGAACTGGCATAGGCCTGCACATACTGCGAATCCATCACCAGCGCGATGTAGTTCGACAGATTCAGACGCAGCATCACCGCGCTGTCGACGAACTCCAACACCGGGGTGTAGGGCGGCATCGCAATCGCCAAAGTGCTGAAGGAGATCTTCAACACGATCAGAAACGGAATGGCGAAAAACAGCAGCAGCCAGAGGTAGGGCACCGCAATCACACCCCAGCGAGGGTGCGGCAACCAGCGTTTCAGAAGGGGCGGAATCATGACGGCAGTACCACGCCGGAGATGTCGCCCCAACTGACCCAGACCGTGTCATTCCAGGTCATGTCTTCGCTGGCCCAACGACGCCGATTGGCGAAGTGCGCCATCACCTTGTAGCCGCTGGGCAATCGCACGTGGTAGACCGAGTGACTGCCAAAGTAAGCGATGTCCTCGATGATGCCCTGCGCCTTGTT
>DEHW01000028.1:0-9951 GCA_002352135.1 Lysobacterales bacterium UBA2790 | reverse complement strand
TGCGCCATGGTCATGGCTTCTTCCTGATCATGCGTCACCATCACACAGGTAACGCCCTGCTTTTCGATGATGTTGACCAGCTCCAGTTGCATCTGCGATCGCAGTTTCTTGTCGAGCGCGCCCATGGGCTCATCGAGCAGCAGCAATTTTGGCCCTTTGGCCAATGACCGCGCCAAGGCCACGCGCTGCTGTTGCCCGCCGGACAACTGATGCGGTTTGCGCCGCGCCAGCTTGCCCATTTGCACCAGTCCCAGCATGTCTTCGACGCGGGCCGCAATGTCGGCCTTGCTGTGCCCGTCCTGCTTCAGGCCGAAGGCGATGTTCTGCTCCACCGTCATATGCGGAAACAGGGCATACGACTGGAACATCATATTGATCGGCCGCTCGTACGGAGGCAGCTCATTCATCAACTGACCGTCGAGCAGAATCTTGCCCGCCGTCGGGCGTTCGAAGCCGCCAAGGCAGCGCAGCAAGGTGGACTTGCCGCACCCCGAGCCACCCAGCAGGGCGAAAATCTCACCTTTGCGAATACTCAGATTGGTGTCATCGACGGCAACAAAACCGTCGAACTCCTTCCGCACATCCACCAGTTTGAGGTAATCCTCGACCACCGGACGCGCGCTGTCCTTGGTCCCGCTCGGCATCACTGCAGCCATGACTTCTCCCCGATTCAAACGCCGCGCCCCCGCGACACAAAAAGGGGCAGGCACCCCTGCCTGCCCCTCTGATGACTTACTTGCCGGTTTTCAGCTCCGTCCAGATGCGTGTGTACTGGCGGTCCACATCGGGTGGAATGATCGCGAAGGTGAACAGCTTGGCCTGCACTTCCGGCGGCGGGAAAATGGTCGTGTCGTTGACGATGGTCTGATCCATCAACGGCCAGGAAGCAGGCACCGCATTGGGGTAACTGATGTAGTTGGAGTTGTTGGCCATCACCTGCGGATCAAGCATCTCGTTGATCCAGGCGTAGGCGGCATCGACATTCTTGGCATCTTTCGGAATCGCCATGATGTCGAACCACTGAGGAGCGCCTTCCTTGGGAATGGCGTAGCCAATAGTCACACCATTTTCCGCTTCGGCGGCGCGATCACGCGCCTGAATGATGTCGCCCGACCAGCCGACGACCAGACAGGTATCGCCATTGGCCAGCGCATCGATGTACTGCGAGCTGTGGAAATTGCCGATGTAGGGGCGGATCGATTTCAGCAAGGCAGCGGCTTTATCGATGACTGCCGGATCGGTGCTGTTGGGGTCTTCACCCATGTAGTTCAGCGCAATCGGGATCAGCTCGGAGGGGGTGTCCAGCAAGGTCACACCGCAATCTTTCAACTTGCTGATGTTTTCCGGCTTGAAGACCAGATCCCAACTGTTGGTGACATCCGTGGTGCCAAAGGCGGCCTTGACCTTGTCGACGTTGTAGCCGATGCCGGTGGTACCCCACATGTAGGGAATACCGTATTGGTTGCCCGGGTCCTGATTCGCGATACGCGCCATCTGCACCGGGTCAAGCTTGTCGTAGTTCGGAATCTTGCTGCGATCCAGCGGCAGGAACACGCCGGCCTGAATCTGTCGACCAAAGAAGTTGATCGTCGGGACCACCACGTCATAGCCACTGGAACCCGCCAACAACTTGGTTTCCAGCACTTCATTGCTGTCGAACACATCGTAGGTGACCTTGATCTGGGTCTTGCCTTCGAAGTTCTGGATGGTGTCTTCCGCGATGTAGTCCGACCAGTTGTACACATTGACGTTAGTCGGCTTGGCGGCAGGCGCGGGCGCTGCGGGCGTCGCATCGGCAGCCGGTGCAGCGGTTTCCGGCGCTTTCTCACCGCAAGCGGTCAGCAAGCCCACGATCATCAGTCCCAACAAGTGCTTCTTCATCTCTACTCCCCGAATAGTCGGCCCTAGAAGGCCAGTTCGATCATACACAGCAGACGGCGCTGCATGCACAGCGCGTTGCGGCACCTCAGGCGGTGGCAACACCGACCTCCCTTGCAGTCTTGTTCAAGGCAATCCACACCTTGTCAAACATCTCNNCCCGCAATGCGCGCTTCGCCCACCAGTGGATGCTCACCAAGTTCGGCCCAGCGCTTGGCAAGGTAAGGACCGACGACATTCTTTGCGTTATCGACGATCTGCTCTTCCTGCAGGATGCGGATGTTCTCCAGCGCGACGGCGGCACAGACCGGGTGCCCGGAATAGGTGTACCCATGCGCCAGCTCACCGCCCTTTTCAGCCAATACTTTGGCAACGCGATCATTGAACATGACCGCGCCAATCGGGATGTAGCCTGAGCTCAGACCTTTGGCGATCGGCATGATGTCGGCTTGGAATCCGAAATACTGCTGACCGAACCATTCGCCAGTGCGGCCAAAGCCGCAGATCACCTCGTCGGCAATCAGCAGTACATCGTATTTGCGACAGATGCGTTCAATCTCCGGCCAATAGGTCATCGGCGGAATGTAGACGCCGATGGCACCCATGATCGGCTCGCCGATAAAAGCGGCGACACGCTCCGGTCCGAGTTCGAGAATCTTCTTTTCCAATCGCTGCGCCGCCACGATGCCGTACTCATCCGGCGACAGGTCGCCACCATCGATGAACCAGAACGGCTCGTCGATGTGATGGATATCGGGAATCGGCAAGCCCCCCTGTTTGTGCATGCCCTTCATGCCGCCCAGGCTGGCGCCCGCCACGGTGGAGCCGTGGTAGCCATTGTGACGACCGATGACGATGTTCTTCTGCGGCTGATCCTGGACCGCCCAGAAGTGCCGCACCATGCGCAGGATGGTGTCGTTGGCCTCCGAGCCCGAGTTGGTGAAGAAGGCGTGGTTCAAATCGCCCGGCGTCAGCTCGGCCAGCTTGGCGGCCAGCTGCACGGTGGGCTCGGTGGTGCAACTGAAAAAGCTGTTGTAGTAGGCCAATTGCTGCATCTGCCGTGATGCCGCTTCACCCAGCTCCTTGCGGCCATAGCCCAGATTGACGCACCACAACCCGGCAAACGCGTCCAGCAACTTGTTGCCTTCGGCATCCCAAACGTAGCAGCCCTCGCCGCGCGTCAGAATGCGCGTGCCTTTCTTGGCCAGCGCGGCGTTATCGTTGAATGGATGCAGGTGGTAGGCCGCATCGAGCTGCTGCAATTGCTGCAGGTGGTTCTGATCCATGAAATTCCCCAGTTCGATTACACGTTCAGCAGCAGGAACTCGCGTTCCCACGAGCTGATGACACGGAAAAAGGTCTCGTACTCTTTCTGCTTCACCGAGATGTAGGCGGTGACGAAACGCTTGCCCAGCATGGCCGCCAGCTCCTCGCAGTCGCCGAGCAGGCCGAGTGCCGCCTCCAGCGAGCGCGGCAACTCGTAACCTTTGTCTTGCGCACTGCCGGTCAAAGGTTCGGTCGGCATCAGCTTTTCTTTGATACCCAGATAGCCGCAGGCCAAAGTCGCCGCCATCGCCAGATAGGGATTGACGTCCGAACCGGCAAAACGGCTCTCGACGCGGGTGTTTTCGGGGCTGTCCATCGGCACGCGCAAGCCACAGGTGCGGTTGTCATAGCCCCATTGCACGTTGATCGGCGCGACTTCGCCCAAGGCCAGGCGACGGTAGGAGTTGACGTTTGGCCCGAAGAAAGCCATCGCCATCGGGCTGTACTTCTGCAGGCCGCCGAGATAGTGCATGAACAGGGCGCTGTGCTTGCCGGTCTTGGCATCCGCAAAGACGTTCTTGCCGGTTTTCATGTCGACCATGCTTTGATGGATGTGCATCGAGCTGCCCGGCTCGTTCTCCATCGGCTTGGCGAGGAAGGTGGCATAGATGCCATGCCGCAGCGCGCATTCGCGCATGGTGCGCTTGAACAGCAACACCTGATCGGCCAGCGACAAGGCCGCGCCATGCTGGAAATTGACCTCCAACTGCGCGGCACCGGACTCGTGGATCAGCGTATCCACGTCCAGTTCCATCGCCTCGGCGTAGTCATACATGTCGTCGAGAATCGGATCAAACTCGTTGACGGCATCGATCGAATACGACTGCCGTGCGGTTTCCGGCCGACCGGAGCGTCCCGCAGGTGGCATCAGTGGGAAATCCGGATCGGTGTTCTTCTGCACCAGAAAGAACTCCAGCTCGGGTGCCACCACCGGCTGCAAGCCCATCGCCTCGTACATGCCAAGCACTCGACGCAACACATTGCGCGGTGCCAGTTCGTGCGGGCGACCATCCTTGGTGTAGCAGTCGTGGATGATCTGCGCCGTCGGTGCTGCGGCCCAGGGCACCATGCGCACGGTATCCGGGTCCGGTCGCAGGTACATGTCGGAGTCCGACGCCGAAACCAGCTCGTAGTAATCGTCCGGGTAATCACCCGTCACCGTGGTGGCGAAAATGCCTTCCGGCAGTCGCGTGCCGTAGTCGTGCGAAAACTTGGTCGCCGGGATGATCTTGCCGCGCGCGTTGCCTGTGATGTCGGGCACCAGACATTCGACTTCGGTGATGCGCTTTTCCTTCAACCAGCGCTTGAGTGCGCTCTCGGCCTCGGTCGCCTCGGCGGCCGAGCTGTGGATGGATTTCGGGGCGGATTTTTTCTTGGCCATGGGATCAGCTTCTTTGTTGAGCGCGTTTGCGGCAGGCCGCCGCAAAGGCTTGGAAGATGCCCAGATAGAAAGGGTTGTCGAGCACTTTCCATTCCGGGTGCCACTGCACCGCGAGCAGGAATGGATCAGGGGCGTCATCGGCCAGCGCACGTTGCAGCCTGAAGGCTTCGATCAGCCCGTCATCGGCGGTCGCCTCGACCACCAGATCGCGCCCGAGTTGGCGTACACCCTGTTGATGCAGGGAATTCACCTTGACCTGCTGCGCGCCCGCAATGCCGTGCAGCAGGCCGCCAGCAACCAGGTTCAGCGATTGATGTGCCGCGTACTGTTCATCCAGCGGCGCTTCCTTGTTCTCGCGATGATCGAACAGTCCCGGCACCTCTTGCACCTTCTGATGCAGGCTGCCACCGAAGGCGACATTGACCTCCTGGAAGCCACGACATACCGCCAGAATCGGCACGCCCTTGGCGACCGCGCGCGGAATCAGTTGCAAGGTGGTGGCATCGCGCGCCGGATCGTGCAGGTTGCCCTCAAAACTGGGTTCGTCGCTGTAGTGGTGAGGCTCGATATTGCTGGGCGATCCGGTGAGCAGCAGGCCGTCCAGCTCATCCAGCAGTTCATCCAGTGCTACGGCGGGCTTGAGCGAGGGCAGCAACACCGGCAGACACTGTGCCGCGTCGCTGACGGCGCGGACATATTTCTCGCCCACCGCCTGAAACGGATGGGGACCGATCTGACGACAATCCGAGGGCAAACCAACAAGCGGTATCGGGCGCATGCGAGGACGATTCGTGCCGGGCGTGGAGGGATCAGCAAGGACGATCACCGAAGACTGCCCTTGGCCGCAACTTAACCCTGCCGTTTGATTTTTACAACACCAACAACACCGCCCCTGCAATGCAGCGCAACCGTCGTTCCATACATCCCGCAATATTGGGCAATTTCCTCACCAACCAATTGCTGCAGTTGCAAAATTGTTGAGTATTTTTTACACCCGAAGCGCTCTGCTAGTATCGCCGCTCCTCACCGGATGCCCATCATGCCGTCACATAGCCACCCTGCCGTAGCCCTCGATCCACGTGATGCCCAAGCGCTCGCCGACATGCCTTCACCGGAGATGATCGATCTGATCTTGCCCGACATGAACGGCCTGCTGCGCGGCAAGCGCGTTACGCGCGACGCGCTGGAAAAAGTCTATGCCAACGGCGTCTGTCTGCCGATGTCGCTGATTGCCACCGACGTCACCGGCAACACAGTCGAAGAAACCGGACTGGGCTATGACATCGGCGACGAAGACCGCATCTGCCGCCCGGTTCCAGGCACTCTGCGACCGGTTCCTTGGACGGATCGCCCGATGGCGCAGTGCCTGTTGCAGATGGAAGACGCCAAGGGTGGCCTGTTCGAGGCCAACCCGCGTGAGGTGCTGAAGCGCGTTCTCAGGCGCTACGAAGCACATGGTCTGACGCCCGTGGTCGCGGTGGAACTGGAGTTCTATCTGCTGGACCAGCAACTGACGCCGGAAGGTCGGCCGCAAACCTCGATCAATCCCTGCACCGGACAGCGCAACCGCGCCACGCAGGTCTATTACATGGAAGATCTCAACGACTACCAGCGCTTCACCGATACGGTGGCCGAGGTATGTCGTTACCAGGGCATTCCGGCCGACACCGCCGTCGCCGAATACGCACCCGGGCAGTTCGAGATCAACCTGAAACACCGCAAGGATGCCCTGGCCGCGTGTGACGACGCCCTGCTGCTCAAGCGCGCCATCAAGTCCGTGGCGCAAAGGCAGGGCCTGCTGGCGAGCTTCATGGCCAAGCCATTCTCCGATCAGGCCGGCAGCGGCACGCACATCCACGTCAGCCTGCTCGACAAGGATGGCCGCAACGTCCTTGCCTGCGAACCAGAGTCCCCGTGCGACGCACTGAAACACGCCGTGCATGGCCTGCAAATCACCAGCCGCGACTGCATGCTGTTGTTTGCGCCGCACGCCAACAGCTATCGGCGCTTCGTTCTGAATGCGTTCGTGCCGCTCAACGACTGCTGGGGCTTCAACAACCGCACCGTCGCCATGCGCATTCCGCACAGCGATGCGGCCAACACCCGGATCGAGCATCGCATCGCGGGGGCCGATGCCAACCCCTATCTGGTCACCGCCGCGGTACTCGCAGGCATGCTGCATGGCCTCGAAAACCCAGGCGATCCGGGTGCCCCGATCGTCGGCAATGCCTACGATCAGAGCGAACACCGCGAACTGTTCTGGCGCGACACCCTGAAAGATTTCATGAGCAGCGAATTCGTAGCGGATGCCTTTGGCGAGTCGTTCCGACACATCTACGGCCAGCAGAAACTGAAGGAACTGCGCAGCTTCCAGACCGAGGTGACGACGCTGGAGATCGAGTGGTATCTGCGTCAGATCTGAGCCACGCGGAAGGGCACGTCGGCGTATCGAGCCTGCGTGCCCTCCTCGATAGGGTGCTTTGGCGTCAACGCTCGGCGCCGCGTTCCGGCATTCGCTTGGCACGGCTGCCAGCCACAACGCGCCCTGTTCGCACCAACAGACTGTTGCCGCAACCCGATAGCACGTCGTCCGCGCGAAATCACCACCGCGAAAATTCCACAGTCCGTCATACCCGCGAATGCGGGTATCCCGCTCTGTACGGTTTCCCATGCGCGCCAAAAGCTGGATTCCGGATCAAGTCCGGAATGACGACCAACGGCCGGCACCTCTGCCTGTTCGCCAAAGATAGCCCCACAAGGAATCCCATCCATGAGCCAATCCTGGTATCAAACCACCGCCCATGCCGCGCCGTCCCACCCTGCACTGCAAGCCACCCTGCACTGCGATGTGGCGATTCTCGGTGGTGGCTTGACGGGGCTTTCCGCCGCCATTGATCTCGCCAAAGCGGGACGCAAGGTCATCCTGCTGGAAGGCCACACCATCGGCTGGGGTGCCTCGGGCCGCAGTGGCGGACAGGCTATTTTTGGCTTCGGCTGTGATCAAGCCAAGCTCACCGCGCAACTGGGGCTGGCCGATTCGCGAAAGCTGTTCGACTGGTCGGTCGAAGGCGTCGAACTGATCCATTCGCGCCGCAAGGAGTTCGGCATCGACTGCGACTGGCGCGATGGCCACGCGCACGTCGCCATCAAGCCGCGTCATGTCACCGAGCTGAAGGGCTGGATCGCCGACCTGCAGGACAACTTCGACTACTCGGTCGAATGGTGGGAGGCCGAGCAACTGCGCAGCGTGGTGCCAAGCGCGCGTTACATCGGTGCGCTGGTCGACCACCACTCCGGACATCTGCATCCGCTCAACTACACGCTGGGGCTGGCGCGTGCCGCCGAGCAACTGGGCGTGCAGATTTTTGAACACAGCGCGGTGACGCAACTGGACCGCGGCACCAAGCCGGTCCTGCGCACGGCGCTAGGTCAAGTTCAGGCCGATTTCGTGGTGTTGGCGGGCAATGCCTATGTGCGCGGCATCGCGCCCGAGCTGGACAGTCGCATCATGCCGGTCGGCACGTATATCGGCGCCACCGAACCGCTGGGTGAAGCCAAAGCACGCGCGTTGATCGGCAATGACATGGCCGTTGCCGACATCAATTGGGCACTGGATTACTTCCGCCTCAGTAGCGATCACCGTCTGCTGTTCGGTGGTCGCGCCAGCTATTCCACCCTGCCGCCGCCCAATCTGCGCGGCACCATGCAGCGCCGCATGACTCGCGTGTTTCCGCAACTCGCCGGCGTCAAGCTCGACTACGTCTGGGGTGGTTATGTCGACATCAGCCTCAGTCGTGCGCCGCATTGGGGTCGATTGGGCAATAACGTGTATTTCGCACAAGGTTTTTCCGGTCACGGCATTGCGGCCACCGGATTGGCCGGGCGCGTCATTGCCGAAGCGATTCGAGGCCAATCCGACCGCCTTGATGTGTTCGGCAAACTCCGCCACCTGCCCTTCCCCGGCGGACGCCTGTTCCGCACACCCATGCTGGTCGCCGCCATGGCCTGGTACAAATTGCGCGATGCTTTGTGGTGAAGCGCAATACCCGGCGCGGATTCACGCCGGGGAACGGGATCGGAATGGCGTTCCCTGCGTCCAGCTGAATTGAACCTGAGTCACTGAGCCAATTGAGATTCGGCGGGCTCGTATACTGGATTTGTTCCACCGGTCTTCTGCATGACTCACTCGCCATCGAAAGGAATCTCGCATGTTTGGCTTCAAACGCTCACTTTTCCGCCATCGGCGGATGGCATTCCTGCTTAGCCTGATCGCCAGTCCACTGCTTAGCCTCAACCATCAAGTGCAACACCCGACTTCGAGTAGGGTGCAGGCATGGGACAGAAATACACACACTTGAGCGCCGAAGAACGCGCGATGATTGAGATTGAAGTGGGTAACGGCAGCAGTCTGCGCTCGGTGGCTCGGCGTTTGGGCAGGCACGCCTCGTCGGTGTCGCGTGAGTTGTCGCGCAATCGCAGTGAGTCATCGCCGCCGTATAGTGGCCGATCAGCGGGAGCGGCCTACCGTGAACGTCGGCGGCGCAGCGTTCGACGGCGTCGACTCGTCGAGGGCACACCCCTGTACCAACGTGTCTACACCTGGTTGGTCCATCGGCGCTGGTCACCGCAGCAGATCGCCGCCAGACTGCGGCATATGTATCCGAACGATCCATCGTGGCACATCAGCCACGAAACCCTGTACGCAGCGATCCACACGCACCCGCGCGGGGCATTGAAGCAGGGCATGGTGGACGCGCTGCGCCAGTCCAAACCGCAACGAGGTCGGCGACGCACCACGGCGGCGGGAGCGAGTTTCGTGCCGGAGGCGCTGCGCATCGTGCATCGCCCCGAGGAGATCGCCACGCGCCTGCTGCCGGGTCACTGGGAGGGCGATTTCATCAAGGGTGCTTTCAACCGTTCAGCCGTCGGCACGCTGGTAGAACGCAAGACCCGCTTCGTCGTGCTTTGCAAAATGGACGGCTGCACAGCGCAGGCTGCGCTGGAGGGGTTCACGCGACAGATGAAGAAGCTGCCGGCCTTCCTGCGTGAAAGTTTGACGTATGACCGTGGCAGCGAAATGGCCTGTCACGCCGAACTGTCGGAGCGCTTGAATTTGGACATCTGGTTTGCCGATCCACACGCGCCTTGGCAGCGTGGCAGCAACGAAAACACCAACGGATTGTTGCGCCAATTCCTGCCCAAGGGCACCGACCTGTCACAGGTGAGCCAGACCCACCTCAACGACATTGCCCGGCTGCTCAACAGCCGACCGCGTCAAACTCTCGGGTGGCTTACGCCGGAAGAAATGATGGCCAAGGAGATGGCCGAGTTCGCTAAACGTGTTGCACTTGATTCTTGAGACCGCC
>DEHW01000055.1 GCA_002352135.1 Lysobacterales bacterium UBA2790 | reverse complement strand
TTCACCCTGCTGGTGGTCCTGACACCAGCGTTCTGGCGCAAGTAGCTGCAGGACGGCGGACAATCGCCGGTGTGCAACCCAATTCCCAAGCGGTGGAGCCGACAGTGACCCGACCCAGCAACGACACCTTCCTCCGCGCCCTGCGCCGGCNNTGCGAGGTGACGCTGCAGCCGCTCGCGCGCTACGATCTCGATGCCGCGATCCTGTTCTCGGACATCCTGACGCTACCGGATGCCATGGGGCTGGGCCTCTACTTCACCGATGGCGAAGGCCCGCGCTTCGAGCGTCCGTTGCGCGAGGAATGGGTGATCCGCGATCTGACGGCACCGGATCCCGGGGACCACCTGCGTTACGTCACCGATGCCGTGGCCGAGATCCGGCGGGCGTTGCACAACTCGGTGCCGCTGATCGGCTTCTCGGGTAGCCCCTACACCCTCGCCTGCTACATGGTCGAGGGTGGTGCGAGCAGCGACTACCGTCACATCAAGGGCATGCTCTACGGGCGGCCGGACCTCCTGCATCGAATCCTCTCGGTGACCGCCGATGCCGTCATTGCCTATCTCAATGCCCAGATCGAATCCGGCGCCCAGGCGGTGATGATCTTCGACTCTTGGGGTGGTTCGCTCTCAGCTGCAGCCTATCAGGAATTCTCGCTGGGCTACCTGCGGCGAATCATCGACGGCCTGATCCGCGAGCGCGGCGGTGAGCCGGTGCCGTCCATCGTGTTCACCAAGGGCGGCGGCCTGTGGCTGGAATCGATCGCCGACAGCGGCTGCGACGCGATCGGTGTGGACTGGACGATCGACATCGGCGAAGCCCGTCGTCGTGTCGGTCGGCGTGTTGCGCTGCAAGGGAACCTCGATCCGGCCGTCCTCTTCGCTTCGCCCGAGCAGATCGGCGCCGAAGCCGGCAAGGTCCTCGCTAGCTATGGCGCCGACGGTTGCGGCCATGTCTTCAATCTGGGACACGGGATTTCGCAGTTCACGCCGCCGGAAAACGTCAAGGCACTGATCGACGCGGTGCACCAGCACAGCCGCGATCTGCGCCGGTCGGGCAATAAATTGACTCAGGGGAGTTGACTTATTCACAACAAGCTCCTCATTGTGTGACGGAGCTTCCGGGCGCGCAGTCGCCGCCGGCCTTTTTTTACAACACGATGATTTATTGGTGTTTTTATATTGCTGAAATTTTGGGCAAGGGCGCTGCAGCCCTTGCTGCAAGCGCCTTTGGGGCGCTTTTGGGGCGTTCGATCCACAGAGTTGTCCACAGGTCCTGGGGGAACAGAGAAAACTTGTGCTAAGTGAGCGCCTTACCCTTCTTTGCCAGATTCAACACGAGCTTGCGGTGCTAAGTAGTCCATTCCGGTTGCGGACCTAAGCGATGCCGCTACGGCCGTCCGAGCCGTGCGTGGTGCGCGTCGCGCTCGATCTGCCACTGCACCGCCTGTTTGATTACCGCTTTCCGGACGATCAACAGGTGTCGGTCGCTGATGTCGGCTGCCGGGTGCGCGTTCCCATCGGCCAGCGCCAGACAATCGGCATCATCGTCGCCGTCGACGTGGCCAGCGAAGTGGCTCGAGGTGAGTTGAAACCGGTTCTTGAAGTCCTCCGTGACCAGTACCCGCTGCCGGGTGCATGGTTGCGCCTGACCAGTTTTTGTGCCTCCTATTACCATGCGCCGCTCGGACAGGTCATGCTCGCCACGCTTCCGGCCAGACTGCGCGCGCTGGCGCCGGCAAGGACGCTGGCGGGGCGAAAACCCGTCCAACGCCGACCCGCCGCGCCGCCACCGCAGCTGACTGCCGAACAGCAGATGGTGCTGGGTTCCATTCTGGCCGATGGAATGGGGTTTCATGCCTACCTGCTGCATGGCGTGACCGGCAGCGGCAAGACCGAGGTGTACCTGCGCCTGATCGAGCGGGCACTGGCAGCTGGCCGGCAGGCGCTGGTTCTGGTGCCGGAAATCAATCTCACACCACAACTCGAAGCACGGGTTGCCGAGCGGTTTCCCACTGCCCGGCTGGTCAGCCTGCACAGTGATCTTGCCGAGGCTGCGCGCAGCCGAAATTGGCTGGCGGGATGCAGTGGCGAGGCGCGCATCGTTCTCGGTACGCGGCTGGCAGTGTTTGCGCCGCTGCCTGAACTCGGCCTGATCATCGTGGACGAAGAGCACGACAGTTCGTTCAAGCAGCAGGATGGGGTCCGCTACTCAGCGCGGGACCTGGCCGTGTTCCGTGCCCGCGACAGCGGCATTCCGGTCATTCTCGGTTCGGCGACACCGTCGCTCGAGAGCTGGGCCAACGCCACCGGCGATGGCGGGCGCGGACGTTATCGACTGCTCTCGCTGCGCCAGCGGGCCGTCGAGGGATCCCGTCTGCCGCTGGTGCGAATCATCGATACGCGGCTCGAAAAGCCGCAGGATGGGTTGTCGGGCACCCTGCTGCTGGCGATCGAGCAGTGCCTCTGCCGCGGTGAGCAGAGCCTGATCTTTCTCAACCGCCGCGGTTATGCGCCAGTGATGAGCTGCCCGGCCTGCGGTTGGATCTCCGGTTGCGAGCGCTGCGCGGCAAACTTGGTGTTGCATCTGGTCGACCGCTGCCTGCGCTGTCATCACTGCGGTTTCCAGACCCGGCTGCCGAGGCAGTGTCCGACCTGTGGCAATCAGGACCTGCGCCCCTTGGGAAGGGGTACGCAACGTCTCGAGATGGTACTTGCCGAGCGCTTTCCGCAAGCCCGCCTGCTGCG
>DEHW01000153.1 GCA_002352135.1 Lysobacterales bacterium UBA2790 | reverse complement strand
GCGCGGTAGCCAGCGATGACGCCGCGCGATTCCAGACGCTGCACGCGTCGCAGGCAGGCCGAGGCCGACAGATTCACCCGTTCGGCCAGCTCGGCATTGCTGATGCGACCATCGTTTTGCAATTCGGCAAGGATGCGCAGATCCAGGCGATCCAGCTCCATTTCGGACATTCTGCGGCCTGCTAGCAATTTGACGCTCGAATGTTGCGTCATTTCAGCAAAACAAAACAACAATCGAAGAACATTGCGCCAAACCATCGCTAGTCTGGAGCGACTCCACCCGCAGGTGACGCCATGAACGCCCAACGCATCGAACACGCCATGACCGACAAGGGCTATGTGCCGCTGTATGCCACCGGCACCGTGCCTCAACCGTGGGAAACCTACAGTGCCAGCGATCATGCTGTCTGGCAGACCTTGTTCACACGCCAACGCGGGCTGCTGGTCGGGCGCGCCTGCGAGGCCTTTCTGCACGCGCAGGACACGATGGGCATGGGCGCGGAAGTCATTCCGCGTTTTGATGCGCTGAGTGAGCAACTTCGCCGCACCACCGGCTGGGAACTGGTCGGCGTGGAAGGCCTGTTGCCGGAATTGGATTTCTTCCAGCACTTGGCGGCGCGACGCTTTCCGGTGACTTGGTGGATACGCCGCCCGGAACAGATCGACTACATCGCCGAGCCCGANNCTGTTCGGCCATGTCCCCCTGTTGATGAATCCGGTCTTCGCCGACTACATGCAGGCCTACGGTGCCGGAGGCGTGCGTGCGCATGGACTGGGCAGCGAAGCCCTGACCAATTTGACCCGGCTGTACTGGTACACCGTCGAGTTCGGTCTGATCCGCGAGCACGGCGATCTGCGCATCTACGGCGCAGGCATTCTCAGCTCGTCCGGTGAGTCACGTCATTGTCTGGAAAGTGCGGCACCAAACCGCATCGGCTTCGACCTGACCCGCCTGATGCGCACCCGCTACCGCATCGACAGCTATCAAAAGACCTACTTCGTCATCGACGACTTCGAACAGCTCTTCAACGCCACCCAGCAAGACTTCGCCCCGATCTATCAGACCTTGCAGCAAGCGGAAGCCATCCCCGCTGGCCATGTGCTGGAAAGTGACCAGGTGATTCAGCGCGGTAGCGGTGAGGGTTGGGTCATGGATGGGGATGTGTGACGAAGCGCGGCGCCTGAAACACTTGGCTGACCAAGCCGTCGATCGGCGAGCGCAGCCTTGCTTCAATCCACAACAACTGGCCGCGCATCGCTGGCGTCCGCGCCGGGTTCGTTTTCGTCACGCAGCACGCGACCGATGATTTCGAGTGTGCGCTCGACCGCACCGCGTTCGCGGGCTACGGTGCGGCAGCCGGCTTCGCCCATCTGCTCGCGGCGCAGGGTGTCGCCCAGCAGCAGTTGCAGGACATCGGCCAAGTGCTCGGAGTCGCGGATGCGCTCGGCCGCGCCGCGATCCAGCAGCAGGTCGGTGACTTCTTCAAAATTGAAGGTGTGCGGACCAACGATCACCGGCACGCCCAGTGCGGCGGGCTCCAACACGTTGTGTCCACCGATGGGCTCCAGCGAGCCGGCCACAAACGCGATGTCTGCGGCGGCAATGAAGCGCACCAATTCGCCAAGCGTGTCGATGACGAAACACTGGGTGTCTTCATCGGCATGACCGTCCTCACTACGCGTGCGGGTGGCGAAACCAAAACTGCGACACAGCGCCACCATCGGCTTGAAACGCTCCGGGTGGCGGGGTGCCACCAGCAGCAGGGCGTCTGGGAAGCGATGCAACAGCCGCGAATGCGCTTCGATCACCGCCAGCTCTTCGCCTTCGTGGGTACTGGCTGCAATCCACACCGGTCGCCGTTCTCCCCACGCCTTGCGCCAGATCTGCGCCTGCGAAAAAAAGTCGGGATTGACCTGCATGTCGAACTTCAGATTGCCCACCACACGCAATCGCGCGGGTTGCGCGCCCAGTGCCAGCAAACGTTCAGCGTCCTGTGGCGACTGCGCCGCGACAAAGCGCGCACTGCGAATGGCTTCGGCCGCCAAGGGACGGACCGGCCCGTAGCCACGCAAGGATTTGTCCGAGAGGCGCGCATTGGCGACCACCACCGGAATGCTCCGCGCGGCACACAGTCGAAACAGGTTCGGCCAGATCTCGGTTTCCATCACCACCGCAATGCGCGGCTGGATTTTGTCGAGGAATCGATTGATCGAGCGCGGCAGGTCGTAGGGCAGATAGACGTGGACGACCCGATCCTTCCAGAGTTGCCGTACCCGGTCAGAACCCGTGGGCGTGACGGTCGTGACCACAAAGGGGTGGTCCGGGTAACGCGCGCGCAGCGCCTCGATCAGCGGCGCCGCCGCGTTGACTTCGCCCACGGACACCGCGTGAATCCAGATGCTGTCCTTGATGTGCGGATCGTCAAACGCGCCGAAGCGCTCCATCCAGCGCGCGAAGTAGCCACGCATGCGCAGTCCACGCGCCGCCAGGCGATACAGAATCAATGGGGTGAGGACATACATCACTGCCGTGTAGATGACATGCATCAGGCGCAGCAGTGCGCGGGGTGGCGAGGCGTTGGACATGCGGCAAAGGATACCGGAAGGGCAGCACCAAGCCTGCGAAAACCGGTCCCTCGAACGACGCCAGTCGGACGGCAAGTCCTGCTCCGTTACACTTCGACTATGACCTCCCCCGCCACGTCGCCCCCTACGTTTCACTCACCAAGGCATTGGCCTGCCCGCCTTGGCGTCGCCCTGATGACGGCGATGGCGCGCCTTCCGTGGCCTTGGCAGCGGCGTATCGGACGCGCCCTGGGCTGGATGCTGGCGTGGCTGGCCGGGCCACGACGCCGGGTTGCCAAGCGCAATATCGCGCTGTGCTTTCCGCAGATGAGCGCGGCACAACAAGCCGAATTGCTGCGCGAGAGTTTTGCTGACCTTGGCATCGGCCTGTTCGAGTTCTCGCGCGCCTGGTTCGGCGATGTCGATGCCTTGGCGGTCGATGTGCAAATCGAAGGGCTGCAGCATCTGCAAGCGCTGCAGGCCGCAAAGCGCGGCGTGCTGCTGGTCTCCGGCCACTTCACCACGCTCGAGGTCTGCGGTCGCCTTCTGACCCGGCATGTGCCTGTCGCGGGCATGTATCGCGCCCACGCCGAACCCGCCTTCGAGGCTGCCGTGCTGCAGGGTCGCCTGAAATACGCCTGTGCGATGTTCAAGCGCGAAGAACTGCGTGGCGCGATTCGACACCTCAAGCAGGGCGGCGTGCTGTGGTATGCGCCGGATCAGGACATGCGCGGCAAGGAGGCGGTGTTTGTTCCGTTCTTCGACATTCCGGCTTCCACGATCACCGCCACGCACCAGCTTGCCCGCCTGTCCGGCGCGGCAGTGGTGCCGTTCTTTCATCGTCGCGAAGGTGGGCGCTACGTGCTGCGCATTGGCGCACCGTTGGAGAACTTCCCCAGCACCGATGTGGTCGCCGACACNNAAGACCCGACCCGACGGCCAAGCACGGGTCTACTGATCAAGCAGGATCACGGCCGGGAGGATGAGCCTGACCCGTAACCCGGGGCTCGCGTTCTCAATCAGCAACTCGCCGCCATGCAGCGCGGCGGCGCGCGCGACGATGGCTAGTCCCAAACCGCTGCCCTGCGTGGTGCGCGATGCATCGCCACGAAAAAACGGCTCGCGCAGACGGTCGATGATCTGCTCGGAAACACCTGCGCCATGGTCCCGGACTTCAATCAAGCAGGAATCACCACGCGCCTGTACCACGCAATGGAAAGGGGCCTCGCCATAGCGCTCGGCGTTGTCGATCAGGTTGCGCAAGGCGCGCTGCAGCCAGCGCGGCCGCACGCGCAGCGACAACGCCAGGGCAGGAAGCTCAACATGCCACTGCGCGGCATTGGGCAAGCTTGCGAACAATTCGCGAACGACTTCGAGGGACAAGGTCGACATCGACTCATCGCTCGCCTCTCGGACGTAGTCCAGCCAGGCCGCAATGATCGCGTCGGCGGCCTCGATGTCTTCCACCATCGCCGCGCGTCGCGAAGGATCTTCGGCATCGCCCAACTCCAAGGCGATTCGCAGTCTGGCCAGCGGTGTGCGCAAATCGTGCGATACGCCCGCCAGCATCATTTCGCGCTCACGGGTGTCACGTCGCACCTGCTCACCGGCTTCCTTCAAGACCTCTGCCAAGGCATGAATCTCGCGCGGCGCACGCGCCTCCAGGACAGGCATGATGCCGCCCTTGAGCAAGGCGGGCGCACCGCGTGCAAGCCGCTCCAGCGGGCGAAGACTGATCTTGGCTATCCAACCCGCAGCCAACGCCACCAAGGCCGCAGCCAAAGCCAGGGCAAACAGGGAACCCCAGACGACCGGCTCACGAATCGGCTCCACTCGGATACCCAGCCAATCGGATGAGTAGCGACTGCGCAGCCAGACATGGATACCGCTTTCTTCAGTCAGGCGAACGCGAGAAGCATCACCCGCCAGACGCTCAACCTCGCCACGAATACTCATCACGAAAGGCCGAACATCGAGGGTGAAGTCGACCGGCGCATTGGCACGTCGCAACACCACAACGGCTTGTCGATCCGTCTCCAGCGACGTTTCATCCGGCAGCGGCATGGGCCGATCAGCGGTCGTCAAGGCAACATAGGCCAGCGCCGCGATCTGCAGGCTGCCGCTGCGGAAGGTCTGAAGCAGGATGATGCCGCCGGCCAGCAACGCAATCAGAAACACGGTGATCGCCAGCAGAATGGCGACACGACTGCGTAGCGTCAGCGGCATGCTCACGCTTCGGCATCCGGCACGAACATGTAGCCATGCCCCCACACCGTCTGCAGATAGCGCGGCGCTCGCGGATCGGGCTCAACCAACTTGCGCAGACGCGAAAGCATTACGTCGATGGCGCGATCCTGACCCTCATAGTCCCGTCCGCGGGCCAAATTCAGCAATTGGTCGCGACTCAAGGGGCGGCGTGGATGTTGCACCAACACCCACAACAGGGCGAACTCGCCAGTCGTCAGGCGAATCTCTTCTCCTGCCCGGAAAAGCGTCCGCTGTCTAGGATGCAGCACGCAGTCGCCAAAACCGACCTTCGCCTCTTCGAGCTCGTGCAGCGCGGAAGGAGCGCTGGGTCGACGCCGCAGAACAGCGCGGATCCGCGCCAATAGCTCGCGCGGATTGCACGGCTTCGGCAAATAGTCGTCGGCACCGATTTCCAGACCGATGATGCGGTCCACATCATCGCCTCGCGCCGTGAGAATCAGAATCGGCGTCTCATCGCCTGCCGCGCGCAGATCGCGACACGCCGTCAGTCCATCGCCATCCGGCAACATCAAGTCCAGCACAATCAGATCAACGTGATGCTGCGCCAGTTGGGCACGCATACCTGCCAGATTGGCGACGGCGCGGACGCGCAACGCCTGCGACGCCAGATAACGCTCCAGCAGGTCGCGCAAACGAGGGTCATCTTCCACCAGCAGGATCAGGGGTTCGGCCATGTCCGCAGGATGGCGCGCACGCCCATCCACGGCAAGACGTCCGCCAGTCGATCCGCAAGCAAACGTTGCGCAAGTGGGACTCTGCAACATCTGCTTACAACTTCGCATCAGCCAAACACAGTTGCGGAACATCCCGGGCGGAATCTGTTCCTGCCGCAATTCGCGGCCTAACGGAAGATATCCATGTCCCCATCGATTCGATCGATTACCGGCAGTGCGCGCTGGGTCGTCCTCGGTGTCTTCGCACTGGCGGGCGCCGCGTGGGCCGGAAGCCAGTCACCCACCATCCAGCGTTTGCAGCTCGCTCAGCAATGGCTGCAGCAACAAGCCGAGCTGCAGGCGGCGTTACATCTCAGCCCGACGCAAGAGATCGCATGGCAAGCCCTGCAGAACGAACAGCGGGAACTGTTTCGCCAAGGCCGCGAACAGCTCAGTGATGCGGCAGCGTTTGCCCGCATCGAGCTGGCCGAGCCGGATGCGGACCTGGCCGGACTCGCAGCAAGCCTGGAAACCGAAGTGGATCTGTGGATGGCCGATCAGCGTGCACTAAGGGCGCGCAAGCTGGCGTTCTATGAAACCCTCTCGCCCGAACAGCAAGCGGTCTTGCGGGACGAGCTGGTCCGCCGAATCGAACGCGCTGAGGCCCTGCGCGACACCCTGCTGCAGATCGCGGTCGCTGCACCCTGACCCCCCAGAACTGTCTTTCACCTCCAAGGAGATTCACATGTACAAGTCCATTCGCCTCTTCGGCATTGCCGCGCTGCTCACGCTCCTTTCTTCACCCTTCAACGACGCCGACGCAGTGGGTCGAGTCAAGGCAAGGGGTGCCACCGCCAACGCTCAAGGCGGCGTCACTGGCGGCAGCGCCAGCGCGGTCCGCGGCCCCAACGGCGGAGCCGCCGTGCGTGGTCGCGGCTACACCACGGATGGTCAAGGCAACGGCCAAGCGGCCAGCGGCGGGGCGGTCCGTACACCCGCAGGCGGCTATGGAGCGCGCGGTGGTTCGACCACATGGAATGCCGACGGCTCAGCACAGCATCAGAGTGGCGCGGCAGCGCAGGGCCCCAACGGCAGCGCACAAACCAGCGGCGGCTTCACTCGTGACAGCGCAGGTAACGTCAGCGGTGGACGTAGCACATCGGCCCAAGGTGCCGCGGGCGGCTCGCTCAATAGCCAGACCGGCTACAGCACGGGCCAAGGGTTTGGTCGCAGCACGTCGGCCTCCGGTCAGCAGGGCAGCGTGAATGCGCAGACGCAGGTCACTCAGGATGGGCGCACGGTCACGCGCACGTGCACCGACGCCAGCGGCAACGTGGTGCCTTGCCCGCAGTGGTAGTCCCCACACTGACAGCGGTGGGGAAACTCCTGACCAAGAAGCGTGCTCCTGTCGCTCAATTGCAATGCCATTGTGTCGATAATGAGGACGAGCGCTGACTCTCCACAGTCGCTCAGGGTTGACGAAACGTTCCCTCTGTCTCCCCCGGAGGTGACGTCACCCACCAACGCTTCTCTCCCCCGAAGCGCGAGAGGCCCGCAGGATGCGGGCCTCTTGTTTTTTGCGCGATCGAAAAGTGCGGGCGTGACTTTCGCCGCATTTGCACTTCCTCACTCAAGCGTAGCGTGTTGGACGGTCGCAAGCCTGCGGCCAATGATTCGACTGAAGAGGGGAGCTACCCATGCGACGCCTGATTTTGAGCGTTGCGCTCGCGCTTGCCGCGACCGCAACCGCCTCGGCCACGACTGTGGACGAGTTAGTTCAGAAGAACACCGAAGCGCGCGGCGGCGAAGCCGCGCTGCGCGCCATCCAGTCCATCACCTTGCACGGACGGATGAATTTCTCCGGCGGGGATTTCTCGGTTGACCTCGGGTTCGTCAACATGACCGAGCGCGGGCTGAAGCAACGCACCGAAGCCAGCCTGCAGGGACTGACCCAGATCAGCGCCTTCGACGGCAAGGAAGGCTGGACCATTTCGCCGTTCCAGGGTCGACGCGATCCGGAGCGTCTCAGCGCAGAAGACACCAAGGGTATGCAGGTGGATGCCGACATCGACGGACCGCTACTGGACTGGCGCGAGAAGGGCCATCAGGTCGAGTACCTCGGCACCGAGGATGTCGATGGCACCGAGGCGCACAAACTAAAACTGACCCTGTCGAATGGCGACATCCAGTATCGCTATCTCGACCCGGACTACTTCCTCGAAATCCGCATCACGACGCAGATGAAGCGTCGCGGTATCGAAACCGAAATGGAAACCGAGCTGGGCAACTACGAAAAGGTCAACGGGGTCTATCTGCCCTTCGCGGTAGAGAGTGGTCCGAAGGGCGGTCCGCGCGGTCAGAAGATCGTGGTGGAACGGGCCGAGGTGAATACCGACATCGATGACGCGTTGTTCGCGTTCCCGACCCAACCCTGAGCGAGGCGACCATGAAACTCTCACACATCATTCCGCTGAGCCTCTCACTGGTCGGCCTGACGGCAACGACCGTCTCAGCCACCGAACCGGCTCCACCTGTGGCACCGCGTTTCGACAGCGGCACGATTTCCGGCCTGCCCGCACGCAATATCGGTTCGGCGGCCATGAGCGGTCGTGTTTCGGCGCTCGCGGTGCATGTTGAAGACGGCCAGCAGACGATTTTTGTTGGTGCCGCCAGCGGTGGCGTCTGGAAATCGGTGGACGGCGGCACGCGCTTCAAGCCCGTGTTCGACCGCGAACCGGTGCAGTCCATCGGCGCGATCACCTTGGACCCCCAGAATCCCAGAAACGTCTGGGTCGGCACCGGCGAATCATGGACACGCAACTCGGTCTCGGTTGGCAACGGCGTCTACCGCTCCACTGACGGCGGCGAGAGCTGGCAATACCTCGGCCTGCCCAACAGCGAGCGCATCGCGAAAATCCTCGTGCACCCGAACGACAGCAACACCGCCTATGTCTGCGTGCCCGGCAAGCTGTGGTCGGACTCGGCAGATCGCGGCCTGTACAAAACCACCGATGGNNCTGATGGTCGGCACCTGGGACTTCCGCCGTCGTGGCTGGACCTTCCGCTCCGGCGGTGAAGGCCCGGAATCACGCAGCGGCAGCGCGCTGTATGTCACCGAAGACGGTGGCAAGAACTTCCGTGCCCTGACCGCCGACAATGCACCCGGTCTGCCCAAGGGCCCTTGGGGACGCATCGAAGTGGAATATGCGCCGTCGGACGCGAACATCGTCTATGCCTTCATCGAAGGCGAAGACAGCGCGCTTTACCGCTCCGCCGATGGCGGCAAGACCTGGGAAGCCCGCGACAAGAGTCAGATGATGGTCTGGCGCCCGTTCTACTTCGCCAACCTGATCATCGACCCCAGCAACCCGGATCGACTGTTCAAGACCAATCTGCGTCTGATCGTCAGCGAGGACGGCGGCAAGAGTTTCTCCGACGCGGCAGGCAGCACGCATGCCGATTCGCATGATGTGTGGATCAACCCCGCCAACCCGAAAGACGTGATCATGGGCGACGACGGCGGTCTGTGGTTCAGCAAGGACGGCGGTGGACGTTGGTGGAAGGCCAACAACCTGCCAATCAGCCAGTTCTATCATGTGTCGGTGGACAATGCCGATCCCTATCACGTGTACGGCGGATTGCAGGACAACAGCTCATGGATCGGCGACTCGGCCTATCCGGGCGGCATCAGCAATCAACGCTGGGAAAACCTGTATGGCGGTGATGGCTTCTGGGTAATTCCTGACGGCAAAGACCCGAACATCGTGTATGCCGAATATCAGGGCGGCAACATCGCGCGCATTGATCTGAACACCAAGAACACGCGTTCGATCCAACCAACCGCCGGTGCGGGTGAAAAACTGCGCTTCAACTGGAACACGCCGCTGCACCAGAGCCCATCGCGTCCGGGCACGATCTACATCGGCGCGCAATATCTGTTCCGCTCGCAGGATCAGGGCACCACGTGGCAACGCATTTCGCCCGACCTGAGCACCAATGCGCTCTCCCGTCAGCAACAGGAAAAATCCGGCGGCATCACCGTCGACAATTCCTCGGCGGAAATGCACACCACCATCTACAGCATCTCCGAATCACCGCTCGATCCCAACCTGATCTGGGTCGGCACGGATGACGGCAATGTGCAGATCACCCGCGACGGCGGCGCAAACTGGAACAACGTCATCAAGCGCATCAAGGGCGTGCCTGCGGGAAGTTGGGTGTCCTGGGTCGAGGCCAGTCCTTTCGATGCTGGTGTGGCCTACGTCGCCTTTGATCGGCATACCGAAGGCGACCTGACGCCCTACGTGTTCCGTACTGACGACTTTGGCCAAAGCTGGACCCGCATTGCCAGCGAAGACCAAGGCATTCGCGGCTACGCGCATGTGATCCGCGAAGACAGCACCGACAAGAACCTGCTCTTCCTTGGTACCGAGTTCGGCCTGTGGATCAGCATCGACGGCGGTCAGCACTGGGCGCAGTACAAAGGCAGCAACTTCCCTGCCGTTGCGGTGCGCGACATTGCTGTGCAAGCGCGCGACGGTGATCTGGTGCTCGGCACCCACGGTCGCGGCATCTGGATCATCGATGACATCTCGTCACTGCGCCGCTTCGACACCGAGCTGCTGACCGCCGATGCCGCCTTCCTGCCCAATCGACCGACCCAGCAGCGTCTGTCCGGCGTGGGTGGCTGGTCGGATGGCGATGCGGTGTTTTTGGGCGAGAACCCGCCCGGCGGCGCCACCATCACCTACTACCAGCGCACCCGGCATCTGTTCGGCGAACTCAAGATCGAGATCATCGGGCCGGATGGTGAAGTCGTCGACACGCTGCCCGCCTCCAAGCGCCGCGGTATCAACCGCATCACCTGGTCGATGCGAGTCAAGCCGCCCCGCGTTCCGAAGGCCGCGCAGATCGCCTTCTCGGGCACGCAGGGACCACGCGTATTGCCGGGCACCTATACCGTGCGCATGACCAAAAACAAGCAGGTCTATGAGACGCCATTGGTGATCGGACTGGATCGACGCGCCGACTACAACGAGGCCGATCGCGCCGCACAGTTTGAGGCCGCGATGCGTGTGCACGGTCTGTTCGGTCGCATGACCGATCTGACCGACCGTATCCAGTACAGCCGCATGATGGCGGGCGCGATTGCCGCCAAGCTGCCGGAGAAGGATCGCCTGCGTGCGCAGCTGACCACCTTCGCCGACGCCGCTGAAGCGGTGCGCAAGGACATCGTGGCCACCAAGGAAGGCGGTGCCATCACTGGCGAGGAACGTCTGCGTGAGCACACCGATACCCTGTACGGCGCGATCATGGGCTACGACGGTCGCCCGACCGACTACCAACTGGCGCGGATCGACGTGCTGGAAGGCGAACTGAGCGCCATCTCGGCACGCTACGAAGACGTCGAGGCCAAACATCTCGTCAGGATCAACGACGGCCTGCGCAAAGCCGGTCTGCCGGAGATCACCTGGCCGCCGCAGGGTGGCATGCCCCCGATGGCCGATGTCTCGAGTGCTGACGGCGTGGAAGGCGGTATTTCCCGCCCCAAACCCTTCTATCGCCATCCGCTGTCAGGGCTGCGCCTGTGGCATTGATCGACTGATCCATGGCTGAACCCAACACCCCGCCACCAGCGGGGTGTTGTTTTTTGTGACGACCGATCGTCGGCGACTCGCATCATCACTCCCGCGCGAATGCGTTCCTGACTTGTGAATGGCATCGCATTCTGGAGAATCAGGGCGAATCCTCCAAGGCAACAACGTATGTCCAGTCCATTCACCCTGCGCACCCTGATCGGGGCAAGTCTGCTGTATGCAACGCTGTTGTCCGGCTGCGCCCAGTCGGTTCGCACACCCGCGCCGCTGGAGGACCAACCTGGCGAACGCGGTGAAGACTTCAAGCAGCGTCGTCTGGCGTGGATTGAGCACATGCATCGCGCGGCGCCGGATGTCGACTGGCGCGCGCAGGATGCGGCGTTTATCGCGCGTCGTTTTGCCGAACGCGAAGCCGAGCGGGAAGTACGGCTGGCCGCTGGTGAGTCGCCACTCGACTGGCGCGTGATCAAGGCCAACGTCAGTGGAAACTGGGTCGAACGCGGCAGTCGCAATCAAGCCGGACGCGTCACCGCGACCGCGCTGGATGCGGCAAACAACCGCCTCACCGTCCTTTCGCATGGGGGCAACGTGTGGCGCGCCAACCGTAGCGCATTGGACTGGAGCAGCCCCAACGATGGTGCCCGCTTTGGACCGAGCGGAAACGCCGGATTCATGGAGCGACTGGCCGGTGTTTCCGGTGAACGGTTGTTGGCGGCCTCAGACAGTCCGCTTGGCGTCTACCGCAGCGACAATGGTGGTGTGACCTGGTCGGTGAACAGTGGCAGCAGTATTGCCAATCCTTGGTACACGATGGGCCTGGTCAGTCGGGATGAGACGCAGAGCGAGGTCTACCTGCTTCGCGTGCATTTTGATTCCGTTACGAGCAACTGGCGGCCGCATCTGTTCGCGTCCGTCGATCGCGGAACGACCTTCACGTCGGTCGGCTTCGTAGGTCAAAGACATTCAACAGCCATTTTTTCGCCGCGCTATGACAGCAGCTTGGTCTACCTGCTGGATGGCAATCAGCTCTACACCGTCACGTCAGGCACTCATGCACGCGTTCTGGTATCGACCATCAGCTTGGGCTTCAGCCTGTCCGGCAATGAGCAGACCGTGCTGTCGGGCGGCGTGCAATCCGGGCAGACCTTCCTGTACGCCCTCTACTCTCGCCCGGACACTGGCACGACCGCCGTGTTCCGCTCGCTGGATGGCGGACTGACCTGGACGGCACGCAGCCCCGTTCCGACGACCCTGATGACGCTCAATTCGGCGGAGTCCTCGGGCAATGACGCCAACCGAGCCTACGCGGGCGGCGTCGATCTGTATCGCACGGCTGACGGCGGCAGCAGCTGGTCGCTGGTCAACTCCTGGGTCGACTACTACGGCTCGCCTGCCAGCAAGTTGCATGCAGACATTCCCAATATCGATGTCTGGCGCAATGCGCAGGGCAATGAGCGGGTCTACATCGCGACCGATGGCGGACTGTACGAATCCAGCGACCACGCGGCAACGGTGCAGAACCTCAACCTCAGCGGCATGAACGTGTCGCAGTATTACGGCAGCTACACGCGCCGCACTGCACCGCATCTATTGTTGGCCGGTGCACAGGACCAGGGCTATCAGAAGGCGCTCTCACCCAGCGGTGGCGCAGAGAATTTCGTACAGACGATCAGCGGCGACTACGGCCATCTTGAGTCCGAAGACGATCAGCGTCTCTGGATGGTCTATCCCGGCTTTGCGATGCTGGACAACAGCCTGAGCTCGGGCACGCAGTTGGGGCTGAACACCTGGAACTTTGGCGCCAACAATTTCACCGGCTGGTTCTTCATTCCCCCACTCGCGGTGGACCCACTCAACCCCGGACGCATTTTGTTGGCAGGCGGATCAATGAGCGGCAGTGGGCAGCACCTCATCGATCTGAGTTTCAACGGCAGTAGTTTTCTGGCGAGTGAAGTCAGCTTCGACTTCGGGGCTGCCGTCACGGCAGTGGCGTTTTCTCCCGATGGCGGCACGCGTTACGCCATCAACGACAACGGCGCGTTCTTTCGGCAGGTTGGCGCGGGTGCGTGGTCGCAACGCACAACCGGGCTGCCCGACAACCACTTCTTTTTCGGCAATCGCATCCTCGCTGACAGCGTTCGGGCGAATACCCTCTATGTCGCCGGATCGGGCTATTCCGGTCCCGGGGTGTTTGTCTCCACCAACAACGGCGACAGTTTCAGCCCGATCAGCAACGGACTGCCCAGCACCATGGTGTTCGACCTGGCGATGTCGGCCGATGGCGAGCATCTGTTCGCAGCGACACAATTGGGCCCGTACTACTACAACCGCGACACCAATAGCTGGCAGGACATCGGTCAGTTGGGCGCACCCGAACAGGAGTACTGGGATGTGGACTTCGTCGATGCGCAGAACACGGCGCGGTTCTCGACCTATGGCCGAGGCATCTGGGACTTCGTGCTGGCTTCGCCGGCGGTGATCTTCCGCAACGGTTTTGAGTAGCAGCGGCGGCATCGCTGCTGATCGCCGAAGCGCGCGGATTCCACGCGCTTCGGCTTCAAACCTTGTCGCCACACAAGCGCTACAGCCTTGTCGGCGGGCGCTCCTCGGCGACGATCACCATGCCGTCGAAGCTCTGCGACCAGTCGGTCTGCTGCGCTTGATAGTTGAACAGATGACCGGTCCGACGACCCAATGTGCGCAAGACGTCGCCGGAGGCAAATTGCAGCGCCGCCGCGTCGTCACGCAGGACGCGTGACTCCAGCGCATCGGCGTCCATTGTCGGAATGGCGGCGGGCGGGCGACGTCCCATCGCGTAGCTGCCGGATCGGGCACCGATTCCCAACGCGTAGGTCTTTTCGCCATGGCGCGCGGTAACGAGACCGCCCAGCGTATCGTTGATGGTCACGCCTTCCGTTGAGACAGCCACGCGCGCGGCATGCAGGTTGTGGGTCCAGATCAGCACACGCCGCGCGCCCGTGTGCGCCATCTGCCATTGCAGGTTCTCGAACATCGCCTTGTCGCGCTGCGCGAAACCCTCACGCGCGTCGAGAAAATCGCGCGCGATGCTGGCCGAGAGCGCGGATGCTGCTTGGCGCAGCAGTGGACGCGTTGGATCATCCTGCGCCGGGCTTTGGTCGATCCGCTTGACGACATCGGCAAGGCAGTCGCGCAACACGTTCTGGCGCTCCGCGTTGTAAGGATCGCTGTCGCTGTAGGACCAGTTCGTATGCACTTGCATTGCGGTGCTGCACTCCGTTTGTCGCGGTGGCTCCAGCACAGCGAACAGACGCGGCATCATCGGTCCCTGCAGATACGGGCCGGCATGCAGTTGATCGTCGAGACCCCATACCTGCAGCGAGCCCTTGTTCACCGCTGCCGCCAACGCGGCAAACAATGGCTGCACTTCCTGCGTGCCATGCCAGAATTGCCCCGCAATGACGCCAACGTCGGCGGCGCTCGCGGGCTCGTCAGCGAGGCGCTTTTCGGCCAACGCCAGGGATTCGTAAAGACTGCCTTCAAAGGCCACCGCATCGAAGCCACAGCGCTCGATCAGGGCAGGTATCAAGGCCGCCTTGAAGGCGAAGGCCCGACCATCGCCATGCGAGGCTTCGCCCAGCAAGACCACTTCCTTGTCGCAAACGGCGGCAACGACCTCGTCCATGACAGCAGACTGCGCGTCCTTCGATTCCGCTGCCCAGGCGGATCGCGCGTTCGTCCAGCCCAGACTCAACAGCAAAACGGTCCCCATCAGCCAGCATGAACTTTTCCGCATACCGCCCCCTGCCTGTCGAGTGAGCGTTTTCGTGTGTGGAGCCGCGCGGAAGTTCCCTTCGGCTGCAGCATCCGTCGGCGTGTCCGCGACCACGCGAAACTCGACCTATACTGCACCGCATGGACATCGATTACGTCACGCCTATTGGTGAATTGCCCGAGCGTCTTGCGGTATTGCGCGCACAGCAGCGGCGTGCGCCACGCTCCCTCGATGAACGCCTGAGCGATCTATACGATCTGCGCGCGGCGCTGCGCCTCAACCTGCCGGAGTTGGTGCGGGCCATGGATGCCGATTTCGGCACGCGCTCACGACACGAGTCGATGTTGTCGGATGGCATGACGGTGCTACGCGAGATCGACCATCTACTCGCACACCTCAAATCCTGGATGCGTCCCAAGCAGCGCTTGCTGCATCCGCTGTTCTGGCCTGCTCGCGGCGAGTTGCGATATCAGCCGCTGGGCGTGGTGGGGGTGATTTCGCCGTGGAACTATCCGATCAATCTGGCTCTGGTTCCCCTGGCAACGGCCCTGGCCGCCGGCAATGCCGTCTATCTCAAGCCGTCCGAGCACACGCCGCGCACCTCGGCAGCACTGTGCGATCTGCTGCGCACGATCTATCCGCGCAATCGGGTGGAAGTGGCCCTGGGTGGACCTGAGGTCGCGGCGGCTTTTGCGGCCCTGCCCTTTGATCATCTGTTCTTCACCGGATCGACGGCGGTCGGCCGCCGGGTGATGGCGGCGGCGGCTCCCAATCTGACACCGCTGACGCTGGAGCTTGGCGGCAAATCGCCGGTGCTGATCGCACCCGACTATCCGTTGGCACGCGCGGCTTCCCGCATCGCGGCGGGCAAGTTCATCAACGCCGGGCAAACCTGCATCGCGCCGGACTATGCCTTGGTGCCGCACGAAATGATCGATGCGTTTGTTGCCGCCCTGCGCGCGGAAGCACAGTCACGCTATCCCGACATCGCTTTGTCCGGTGACTTCACCCGCATCATCAATGCGGCGCAATACCAGCGCTTGCGCAGTGCATTGGACGAAGCGGCAGCAGCGGGCGCACGCGTCATTCCGCTGGTCGATGTCGATGCCGAACTGGCCGAAGGCACTCGCCTGCTGCCACCGACGGTCGTTCTGGATGCCCCTGACGATTGCCGTCTGATGCGTGAGGAAATCTTCGGCCCCATTCTGCCGGTACGCGGCTATGCACACGCGGAGGAGGCGCTGGACTACATCGACTCCCGTGATCGCCCATTGGCGTTTTATGTCTTCGATCATGATCGCCGCCGCGTGGACGCCGCGTTGGACCGCATCGTCGCGGGCTCGGTTGCAGTCAACGATACGGTCCTGCAGTTTGCGCAAACCAATTTGCCCTTTGGCGGTGTCGGGCCCAGCGGCATGGGCAGCTACCACGGCGAACAGGGCTTTCGCACCTTCAGCAAGGAAACCCCGGTGTTCCGTCAGGCGCGCTGGTCCGGCATGAGCCTGTTCAAACCACCCTATCGCGAATTTGCGGATCGCCTGATCCGACTGTTGGTGCGCTGATTCAGCAAAAGGCGCACCGTTGGCGGTGGATTTTCGTCATTCTGGCTGGGAGCCCTCACCATGCCGCAACACGCCCCGCAGGACCTTGCGCACGAATGGAACGAACTGTTTCGAGCTGCTTCGCCGGCTGTTATCACTCAAATCAGCGCACTCACCCGTCAACACGCTGAAGCGCTGGCGCGGCATTTCTACTCGGTCATGACCGAAGATCCCGTTGCCGCGCAGTTTCTCAGTCATGATCGGGTGCAGCAGCATCTGTTGCCTGCGATGCAGGCTTGGATCAGTGCGCTGTTTGCCGCCACCAGTCAGGATGAACTCCTGCAGCAGGTCGCCACGCAACGTCGGATTGGCGACATCCATGCCCGTATCGATATTCCCGTGGCGCTGGTACTACGCGGCGCGCGTGCGCTCAAGACCCGGTTCTCGCAAATGCTGCGTGATGAGGTAGCTGAAGAAGTGACACGTGCGAATGGCATGCGTTTCTTCGCCGGCATGGTGGACTTCGCCATGGAAGTCATGAGCGGCGCGTACGCCACCGCGCACGAACGCAACGCACGTACGGAAGAAGCGTTTCGGCTATTTTCGGTGGCACAGAGCGCTGGGACCGAGCGCGAACGACAACGCGCGGCCTTGCTTGATTGGGAAAATCAGTTGATGTTCGAACTGGCAGCCAATCAGGAGTTGAGATTGGAGCGCTTATCGGACTCCGGTTTCGGACTTTGGTTTCGCCACAAAGGAGTGCACGCATTTCAGGGTTCGCCCGATGTCGAGCAACTGCAAATCGCGATGACGCATATTGATGATTACTTGCTGCCAGCCGTCGGGGAGGCAAATTCAAGCACCCAGCGCCTGCACGTATTGCGCGATATCCGGGAGCACGCTCGTACCGTGCGTTTTCACCTTGACGCGTTGTTTGAGAATGCCAGCGAGCTCGAAGGCGGTCGTGACGCGCTGACACGCCTGTTGAACCGCAAATTCTTACCGGTCGTCTTGAACAAGGAAATTGTCTACGCGCGTCGCCACAAGCGCCCCTTCGCCGTTCTGGCGATCGACATCGATCACTTCAAGCCAATCAACGACACCTTCGGCCACGAGGCGGGTGACCACGTGTTGCAGCAGTTGGCCATGCTGATGAGCAGCAGTACGCGAGGCGGAGATTTCCTTTTCCGTCTCGGTGGCGAGGAGTTTCTGCTGCTGCTTGTCGACTGCGACTTGGACAGTGCCTTCCGGGCGGCGGAGATGATGCGCGGTCGTATCGCCAACGAAACGTTCGTGCTTGGCGATCAGCGTAGCACCAAGGTGACGGTGAGCATTGGCTTGGCGATTCATGAGGGCCATCCCGATCAAGCGCACCTGCTGCGCCGCGCCGATGCGGCGCTCTATCGGGCAAAGCAGCTCGGGCGCAACCGAGTCGTCATCGCCGAAGATAGCGACGCGCGGCGATCAGCCTCGGCGTGAGCACATTGCCGCGACGCAGGGTTTTTTTACCTTCGGCGTGATCTCGGCTTGAATTGCGGGCACCCGTGCGCCACTTTGTACCCATGATCACTCAACCGAATCCTCTGCTGGCCGAGACCAGCCTTCCCGCTTTCGATGCGATCCGTGCCGAACACATCGCACCTGCCATCGATCAACTCATCCACGATTACGAGCAATGCGTTGTCGACTTGGTCGCGAATCCACAAGCCCGCGATTTCGCGCGACTGATGGCGCCTATGGAGCGCGTTCAGACACGCCTCAACCGCGCGTGGGCACCGGTCGGTCATCTACATGGCACGATGGACTCGCCCGCGCTACGCGAAGCCTATTCCGCCGCTGAGGAAAGGCTGACCGAGTTCTACACCGCACTGGGACAGAATCGCGACTTGTATGAGGCCGTGCTGGCGGTCAGTCAGAGCCCCGATTTCGCCAGCCTTTCGCGCGCCGAACGCACCTTGGTGGAAGACAGCCTGCGCGGCTTCCGGCTTTCCGGCGTGGCCTTGCAGGAGCCCGAGCGCTCACGATTTGCAGCGATCCAGACCGAACTCAGCAAGCTCTCCACTGCATTCTCCGAAGCCGTGCTGGACAGTACCGATGCCTGGTCCTATTCAATGAGCGAGACCGAGCTGGCCGGACTCCCCGCATCGGCATTGCCGATGTTCCAGCAATACGCCAAGGAGCACGGTCAGGAAGGCTGGCTGGCGACACTCAAGGCGCCGTCTGTGCAGGCGATCATGAGTTTTGCCGACAACCGCCCACTGCGTGAAACGGTCTATACCGCTTATCACACCCGCGCCTCGGATCAGGGCCCGCACGATCCGAAACACGACAACGCCAGCCGCATCGAGCAGATCATGGCCCTGCGCCATGAGTCGGCGAACCTGTTGAATTTCGCGAGTGCCGCACACGAGTCACT
>DEHW01000065.1 GCA_002352135.1 Lysobacterales bacterium UBA2790 | reverse complement strand
ACCAGACCGATCAATTGGCTGCGCATGAAGTCCGACATGCGGCCATACATCAGACGCTGGTTGAGCGCTTCCACCAGTTCAGCCGACGTGTCCGGGAGGGCATCAATGCTGGCGACCGGGATGTAGGCCTGCGTTGCCGGTGGGTTGAAGGTGGTTGTGCCATTCGCCTGCAATCCGTAGCCAGCGAACAGACGCAGCCAGAGATCGTCCGAGGTGGTGATCACCGACGTTTCGCTGGTGATCTGCATTTCTGGTGAGCGCAGTCCCGCGCTTTGCATTTCACCCGGCGGTTTGTAGTCGGGCGAATAGAAGTTGAAGACCGACGGGGCGCCAAGCGGACGTTGCTGGTAAACGCTCTCCGGGGTGAACAGACCAACGATACCGGTGGTGCTTGGTACGGCATCGAAGGCACGCCAGACGGACAGCAGACGCAGCATGGGTTCGCGCAGCTTGCCGAAATCCGACGCGGACTGTTCATTGCGGGCCTCCCAGTCCAATAGCACCGCCTTCACTACGGCGGCCAGATTGCCGCGCTGGCCGCTGCCATCATCGACAAAGACTTGCGCTACACGCTGGATGTAGCCGGGTGAGGGATTGCTGGTGACCAGGCGCTGGATCAACTGACGTGCCATGAACGGTGCGACGTTGGGATGTTCGGCCAAGCTGGTCACCACCGTATCGACCTGATCTTCGCAATAGTTGATACAGGTCTGCCGGTCCGCAGCCGGCGTTCCGCTATGGCACGCGACAGGGCTGGGCGGCACTGTGATGCCAGCAAGGAGAAGCTTGTCGGCATGCGGTTCCGGTAGCACCGCGTAGCCATCCTCTGGTGCCATGCTGCGGCCCGTATCGGCGAAGCGCGGGAAGCACATCATCGGCGCGTAACCATCAGGATGAATGACCGCGGTGACTGTTCCCGGTACGGCATAGCGTCCCGCATTCAAACCGAAGACTCGGTCACTGAAGTTGCAGGCTGTGCCGGTGCAGTTGCAGTTCCGACTGATGCTGAGGTTGCCGACCGTCGCGTTGCCCGTGCATTGCAGACTCAAGCCAGTCAATGCACGTGCGGTCTGGGTGATCAGGTCCTGATCGTAGGTTGGAATGGTGTTGCCTTCGCTATCCAGCAAGGGACTGAAGTCCAGTTCACGTTCGATCAGTCCGATGGAAAAAAGCTGCATGACCTCGCGCGCATAGTTTTCGTCTGGTTGGATGGTCGCGGGCGTCAACACACCATCCACCATTGTCCAATCGGTTTTCTGGTTGCGATAGTGACTCAGGAACACACCCATCGCCGGGCTGTGAGTGACCTGCGAAAGCAGCGTCTTGTAGTTCCCGAAGGCGTTGCGCAGCAGGATGTCGTTGTACTCGGCAATGCCAACGGGGTTGTTGTCGAGCGTTCCCGAATCGCTGACGACAAGGATCTGCGACAACGCGTAGGCCAGCTTCTGGCGCAAGACATCCGGTGCGGTCAGTTGGGTCTTGAACCATTGGTCCATACGGTGACGTCGATAGAACGGACCATTTCGCGGCTCGGCCTCGACTGCGGCGGCGATCGTCTGCTCCAGTACTTCGCGCTGCAAGCTGGGTGGTAGCGCGATCTGTGACTCGATCCACCCCGCGTAGCCCAGTGACTGGACTTCGGCGATCTCAGCGGCATTGCCACCGAAGCCCGCTTGCAGAAGGAATCGGACCGCCTCGGCCTCATTGGCAGGATGTGTAGGAGGATCTTCGAAGCTGGCCCCGGCACCGCCGAAGAGGTGATCGTCAGCTAGGCTGGACAGGGGAAGACTCAAGACAAGCAGGGCGAGCAGGCGGTGCATGGGCGGACTCCAGCGGTGGGCGCAAGGGTATGCAACGCGCGTGCGGTGGTCCGGTTGACATCGCGCCTTGTGCAGTTGTCCATGGAGCGGCGCTTGTGCAACGTCGCACCATGGAGTTCAGCATCCACGTGAATCCAACTGCCTCTTATCTGCCTCTATCGCCAAGCTGAATCCAGCGAAGGAGTGAACAGAGATGTCAGTTGTGAGGCACTGGACGTGGTTGACGCGCGGATTGGACGGGGCTGGCGCGTGGCTAGCACTATTGGGGCTGCGTTTGTTGCTTGCGTGGGAATTCTGGGAGGCGGGCATGGAGAAATGGCGCGGCGAAAACTGGTTCGCGTCGATTGCTGACCGCTTTCCTTTTCCCTTCGACCTGTTGCCAGCGGATCTCAGTTGGGCGATCGCGACGTGGGCTGAGCTGCTGGGTGCCATCGCCTTGTTGCTTGGGCTGGCGACCCGCTTCACCGCTTTGAGTCTGGGCATTCTTACTGTGGTGGCGATTGCCGCAGTGCATTGGCCTTCCGAGTGGCACTCGCTGGCCGACTTGTGGCGCGGCTATGCGATCACCGACAAAGGCTTTGGCAACTTCAAGTTGCCCTTGATCTTTCTGGTCATGCTGTGGCCCTTGTTGCTCAACGGCGCGGGCAAGCTCAGTCTGGATGCATGGATTGCCAAGCGTTGGCTGCGGTGATGCGAAAGATTGGCTTGGGCGTGTGGGCGGTGGTCCTGCTTTGCATGGGTTTTGCGTTCCCGGCGATGTCGGCACCGGCAGGTGCTTCAGGTTGCGACAAAGTCGCGGTCGGCCTGCAAGTGCTGGGCAGTGGAGGGCCGATTCCCCTACCGGGCCGTGCCAGCGCGGGTTACCTCCTATGGATAGGCGGCAAGGCGCGTGTGCTGATCGATGCCGGTGGTGGCGTGTTCCTGCGGTTTGGCGAGGCGGGCGCCAACCTGGCAGATCTGGATGCAGTACTGATTACTCACCTGCATACCGATCATGTCGCCGATCTGGTGGCACTGCTGAAGTCGGGCTATTTCACCGATCGGGATCGCGCATTGACCATTTTCGGTCCGAACGGAAACGAGCGATTCCCCGGCATGCGAGAGTTTCTCGACGCGCATTTCGATGCGGACAAGGGAAGTTATCGCTATCTGCGTGGATTCAACGCCGGTGATGAAGGGCTGTTTCGTTTTGACGTGTTCGAGATCGGATCTGAGCAAGTCGCTGATCCGCCTCGGCAGGTATCAGACGGCGTACAGATGCAAGCGGTATCGGTAGTGCATGGGCCAGTACCCTCGCTCGGGTTTCGACTCGACATCACTCTTGCGGAGCAGCGCTACGCGATGGCACTGAGCGGGGATCAGAACTTGAGCACGTCGACCTTTACGGCGCTGGCCGATGGGGTCGATCTACTCGTGATGCCGATGGCCATCGGGCAAGTCTCGACACCTGTCCAGCGCACGCTGCATGCGACGCCACGGGACATCGGGTTGGCCGCAGGGAAGGCCAGGGCAGCTCGTTTGTTGGTCAGTCATTTCATGCCGCGAAGTTTGGCGTCGCCAGAGCGCCAGCGAGTGGCTCTGGCCGAGGGGTATCATGGCGAGGTCATCGAAGCGCGCGACTTGTTGTGCCTGCCGCTTCAGCCGGTTTTGTACCAGTAAAGGGAGCCAGTCACTCCATGAGTCGCAAAGTGATCTGCAGCCGACAAGGCATTGAAGCGGATGGTCTGGATTTTGTGCCGTGGCCGGGAGAGCTGGGCAAACGCGTGTTCGCCAACATCGGCAAACCGGCCTGGGCCGAGTGGTTGGCGCATCAGACGATGTTGATCAACGAGAACCGCTTGTCGCCGATGGACCCGAAGCATCGGACATTTCTAGCGGCGGAGATGGAGAAGTTCCTGTTTGGCGGCGAGGCGGCCAAACCGTCGGGCTATGTGCCGCCCGAGCATTGAGCTTGATCGCAGGTCGGGCGGGGACTTGATTCGCGCGAGCCGTCCATGGCTCGCGGAATCACCGACCAGAGGGTTGCGACCTCAGTTGTGCGCGGCGCTGCCGTTCACCGGACTGAGGTTGGAATTGCGTCCCGGCACGACGGCGGGGCGTGTGTATTGCCACACCGGGACCGAATCGGGGGCCATCGGTGACGGTCCGCTGCGACGGTCACCCGCCAACCAGCGACGCACCGCGACGCGATCGCCGTGTGGCGCCAGCAAGCCGAGCAAGCGCTCGATGGGTTGCGACAGCGCGCGATCCGTACGCGGCATGGCCCAGGTGGTACACGTCGGCAACAGGTGAGCCAGCGGCAGAGCGACGAGATCCGTGTCGTTTTCGTCCATCGACAGTTCGGCCAGGATGCCGACGCCCATGCCCTGACGCACATAGCTCTTGATCAGATCGCTGTCCTGCGCGGTGCAGCTCACCCGCAGGTTGAAGCCGGCGCTGTTGAAGGCGCGGCGCAGACTGGAACGCTCATCCAGCATGCTTTCGAAGCTGATCAGCGGATGGCGAGCCAATTGCGGCAGGCTGACCCGACGCAGCTCGGCCAAAGGGTGATTGCGCGGCACGACCGCGACGCGCTGCCAGCGCAACATCGGCACGGCGAGCGGTCCGGGCGGGGTATCGGTCGAGGTGCTGACCAGTGCGATGTCGGTTTCGCCGGTGCCCAACTGGGTCAGCGCGTCGACACGACTGGCATGGCGAACGCGAACGACCAGATTCGGTTGTTCCTTGGCGAGGGCTTCCAATGCGCCCGGCAACAGGCTGCGAGCCAGTGTGGGGGATGCGGTGATACTGAGCACGCCACCATTGTCTCGCTTGAGCGACTGCGACAAAGCGCGAATCTGCTCGGCTTCGGCGATCATGCGGCGGGCGCGGGTGACGACTTCCTGACCTTCGGCGGTCAGCGCTTCCAGACTCTTTCCACGGCGCTTGAACAGGCGAAAGCCGAGGCCGGATTCGAGTTGGCGAAGTTGCTTGGAGAGACCGGATTGCGTGGCATGGATACGCTCGGCGGCGAGCGTCACATTGAGTCCGGAATCGACGATGGCTAGAACGGTGCGGAGCTGTGTGAGTGTCATGACAAGGGGCCTGAAGATCGCAAACGTTGGGGGAATTCGCTGGCGGCGCGGAAGCCGTTGGCAAGGCATACGTTGAGGGTGGTCGTGGCGTACCACATCGGTTTGGTAATGAGGTTCATGGCGGTGCCTTTGATGTCTGTCGTTGAATGGGTGCTATGTCAGCGCGATGACAGCGCTGTGAAATTGACGTTAACCGGTCGTGATGGCATATGCCAACGTCGACTGAGTCCTTGTGTCTATAAGGTCATAAGACCACACTTCGCGTCAATTAACACATGGAAAACATGTGTTTACTGAACGTTAGTGGTTTCTGATGTAACGGATTTACCCGGTTTCACGACTTTGGTCGTGCTTCGCGAACGGGAACCGACACGTTGCAAAGTTCGATCTTGCCCACCGGATCGACGAACCATTCTTCATGGCGCGAACGTCGTGAGGCGATCCAGGCGCGAAAGCTGCGGCTGTCGGTGCGCATGACCTGCAGTGCGCTGCGTTCGGATTCCGCGACGTCCGCGGCGAGCCGGAAGGTCTGAATGGCGGTGCCCTGTGCGGGATCGGCCAGAAACCCCATCGCTTCGCTGCCGCGCGGCAGACTGGACAACAG
>DEHW01000120.1:1541-6384 GCA_002352135.1 Lysobacterales bacterium UBA2790 | reverse complement strand
CGGTCGTCATTGTCGTGTCGTTACGTGGAGATCTGTTGCAAACTATCGCCGAGGGGCGTTCTGATACCTGCTGATGGGGTGTTCCGGAACTCGGTGACGGTGTTGATTTCGGGTAGGGCCTGGCAGTCTGGCTGTGGGTTCAGAAGTTGGTGTGCACAGCCTGCATTTTGTCGCGTGAATAAGACGGAGTGGTGAATGAGCGAATTGAATCGCGCGCTTCAGACGTCGAGTCTGGCGGCTTGTCGGCAGGTGTGGCGCCGTATTTGCCGCCTTGGGTTCGCGCTTGGCCTGTTTGGCAGCGTATGGAGCCTCAGCGCTGGGGTAAGTGCGCAAACCCTGGTGCCGCTGACCGATGTGCAGCAGGTGGAGGCGGGTGCCGACCACACCTGTGCCTTGATGAACAGCGGCGAGGTGTATTGCTGGGGAATTAACCAATACGGCCAGCTTGGCGACGGCAGCACTACGGACCGCCTTACTCCGGTGGCCGTCAGTGGTCTGTCCAGCGCAACGGCCATAGAGGCGGGCCAAGATCACACCTGCGCCCTGGTTGCGGGCGGTGTCGTCTACTGCTGGGGCCGGAACTCGTCGGGCCAGCTCGGCGACGATAGCACCACGGATCGCCTCACGCCGGTAGCCGTCAGCGGCCTAATCGGGGCAACTGCCATCGTAGCAGGCGGCATCCACTCCTGTGCCCTGATGAACAGCGGTGCGGTGCACTGCTGGGGCTGGAACGGCGAAGGCCAGCTCGGCGATGGGACGTTGCCCGGTATCCGCCCCTTCCCGGCACCCGTGCTGATCGACAAAGGTCTGTTTTCCAACGGCTTCGAAACGCCATAGCCGCTCGTCTCACAGCCAAGTCCGTGAACGAAAAGGCGCGTTAGCCAGTCTGCCGCGCCTTCACACCGCCTGACACCAGCGCTCTGCCACCGCTGGGGAGGTGACGCAGATGGCGCGGTCGGTGGCGACGCGGACGGCGCGTTCCAGCAGTTGGATGTCGGCTTCGTGTTGGCGGGCGACGTGCGGGTCTTCGAAGAAAATCACGCGCTGGCAGCGGTCTTCGAGGATGAGTTCGGCGATTTGCGCGTCGCCGCCCAGTGGCCCCGACAGGTAGCGGTCGACCCAGGGACGATCTTGCGGCCAGCCTCGGCTCCAGGCGAGTTCGTTGAGGCGTCCGCCGGTGGTGCCCGTGCCGATGCGACGTGCAAAGCGCGACAGCAGATCGAAGTGGCGCGCGGCGAAGTCGAGCATGGTGTCTTTGCGCGCATCGTGGGCGATCAGCGCGACGCATTGCTGTTCAAAATCGAACCAGCGTGCGGCCTGTGGATCGGCAGGCAGGCCCGCCAGACGGCGTTCCACTTCAATCCACTCGATGGCACCCGCGACGGTCGAGACGAAGGGCTTGTCGTGGGTGACGCATTGCCGTTTCAGCGCCAAGGCTTCGGGATAGATCGACGACGGGTCGACCGGGTCCATCAGGTAGATCGCGCCATCCAGCGCCGGGCCGCATTCGGTGCCGCCAGCGATGCCGGAGACCAGTTTCATCAGGCCGCCATCGCGTCCCATCGGGTAGCGCAGCAGACCGGTATGCCGATCCAGCAAGCCTTGCTGTTGGATAGCATCGAAGGTGCGACCGACCGCATGCAGGCCGAGTTGCAGTTCGCGAATGCCGCGTTCCGAGGCGCGCAGCCAGCGGAACAGGGCGGCCTGATGGCCTTCGTGATGTCGCCGATTGGCGGCGAGTCCAAAGCGCAGGCTCATGGTGTGGTTTCCGTGGGATGGGATGTATCGGGTGCCAAGCGCTGCAGCGCGCTGCGTTCGAGGACCTGCGTCCATGGAAACAACGGTCCGGGGTCGCGTTTGCGATAGACCTGAAGGTCAGGTCGGTCGCTGGCGGGTACTTGTGTGGTGTCGAGATCTTCGTGACCCGCAATGTGCGTCAGCGATGGCAATTCGCGTTGCAGGTGGTCGAGGACCTCGATCAGTGCGTCGATTTGCACTTCGGGGTAGGGCTCGGTCAGGGTCTGGCGTTCGCTATGCAGCCAGTCGGGCCAACGCCCGGTGTTGACCAGTTCGATCCCAATCGAGCGCGGGTTATAGCCGCGCGTGTGGTGGGCGATGCGCTCCAGCGGGACGAAAACACTGACTTCGCCATCCCGGTCGATGTAGATATGGCCACTGTTGCCNNGTTCGACATAGGGGAGAGGCCATTCGACGTAGGGCAGATCCATCGCGGCAAACCGGGCTGAACGGGCCTGCATGCTACCATTCGCGCCCTTTTCGAGAGCCTTGCAGCCCATGCCTTTGCGCGGTCACGTCATTCTGTCGCATGGCCTGGAAAGTGGTCCGCAGGCGACCAAGGTTGCCGCCCTGGCAGCCATGGCCGANNGCCTCGCTGCAGGTGCCCGTGCGTGGGCTGTTTCTGATGGCGCCGCCGGTGCGCATTCAAGGCTTTGCTCCCGAATTGGATGCGGCGCGCGTGCCGACCACCCTCCTGCACGGCTGGGACGATGAGCTGATTCCCGCCAATGAGGTCGTGGCCTGGGCGCAGCCGCGTCGCGATCATCTGGTGCTGGTCAACGATACGCATCGACTGGCGGCACACGTCGAGATGGGGGCCGCGCTGTTCGGTCGATTTCTACAGGATCTGACATGACTGCCACGCTGCAAGCGTTCTTCGCCACCTGTCCCAAAGGACTGGAATATCTGCTGGTGGATGAGCTGAGCGCGCTCGGTGCGCAGGACGTGCACGAAGCCTTGGCGGGCGTGCATTTTTCCGGCGACATGGCGACCGCCTATCGCGCCTGTCTGTGGTCGCGTCTGGCCAGTCGCATCCTGTTGCCCTTGGCGGAATTCGACGCGGCCGACGGCGATGCGCTGTATGCGGGTGCGCGCGCGGTCGACTGGTCGGCACATCTCGCGGTGAACGGCACGTTGGCGGTGGATGCCGCACTGAATCAGTCCAAGCTCACCCATTCGCGTTACGTGGAACAGCGCGTCAAGGATGCCGTGGTCGATGCGCTGCGCACGGCGGATGGGCTGCGTCCGGGTGTGGATACCGAGCGTCCCGATGTGCGGCTGAATCTGTATCTGCGCCGAGACAAAGCGGTGCTGTCGCTGGATCTGTCCGGCGAAGCCCTGCATCGACGCGGCTGGCGCATCGCGCANNCATGCGCAGGGCGGCGCGCTGATCGATCCGATGTGCGGTTCGGGCACACTGCTGATCGAAGCCGCGCGCATGGCCGCCGATGTGGCGCCCGGACTGGACCGCGAGTACTTCGGCCTGTTTGGCTGGAAGCAGTTCGATGCCGTGTTGTGGCAAGGCTTGATGGACGAAGCACGTGAGCGCGCCGTGCGCGGGCGCGCGGCCTTGCAGCCAGTGTTTTTTGGTCGCGATGCGGACCGCGTCGCCATCACCTTGGCGCGCGACAACGCCATGGCCGCTGGGGTTTCTGCATGTATCGATTGGCAAGTCGCCGATATTCGCGATCTGCAAGTGCCAGCGGGGGCGACAAGCGGTCTGGTGGTCAGCAATCCGCCCTATGACGAGCGTTTGGCCGCCGACACACGCCTTTATCGCGAATTGGGTGCCAGTCTGCGCGCGCGTTTCGCCGGTTGGCGCGTGGCCTTGATCACCGTGGAAGACGCGATGGGCTTTTCCACCGGATTGCGTCTCGACAAGCGCTATACGCTCTACAACGGCGCGATCAAATGCCAATTGATGCGCTTTTTGCCGGTGCCGGAAAAGGCCGCCGAACCGCGCGCGCTGGCGCTGTCGCCGGGTGCGGAGATGGTTGCCAATCGCCTGCGCAAGAATCTGCGCAAGCTGAAGACCTGGCGCACGCGCGAGCAAGTCACCTGCTTCCGTGCCTACGATGCGGATCTGCCCGAATACGCCGCCGCCATCGATGTGTACGACGTGGTCGATGGCGAGCGACCGGAAGATCGCGGTCTGTGGTTGCATGTGCAGGAATACCAGGCTCCCAAGACCATTCCCGAAGAGGAAACCCGTCGTCGGCTGGGCGAGTTGGTGCAGGCGGCGATGCAGGTTTTCGAATTGCCGCGTGATCGCGTCGCCCTGAAGACACGCGCACCGCAATCGCGGCAACAGCGCTACCAGAAGCAGGACTCGCGCGGTCACTGGTTGTGGGTGATGGAGGATGGCCTGCGGGTGCGCCTCAATCTGTTCGACTACCTCGACACCGGCCTGTTTCTCGATCACCGTCCGATCCGTCGTGCCCTGCGTCACTATGCCAACGGCGCACGGGTCCTGAATCTGTTTGCCTACACCGGCGTCGCGACCTTGCACATGGCCGCCGGTGGCGCGCGGCAGACCACCACGGTGGACCTGTCAGCGACCTATCTCGATTGGGCCGCCAACAACCTCGCCGCCAACGGATTCAGTGGTCAATCGCATCGACTGATCCAGGCCGACACCTTGCGCTATCTGGCGGCCGAGACGCAGCGTTTCGAGCTGATCTTCTGTGACCCGCCCACCTTCTCCAACTCGGCCAAGGCGGAGGATTTTGACGTCCAACGCCACCATGGCGACTTGATCCGCGCCTGCATGCGTCGACTGACGCCGGACGGCTTGCTGGTGTTCTCCAACAACTTCCGCCGCTTCAAACTCGACGCCGACATCGACGAAGACTTCGAAGTGCGCGAATGGCCGACACAGGCCTCGATCCCGGTCGATTTTGAACGCGATCCGAAAATCCATCGCGTCTTCGATATCCGCCACCGGGCCTGAGCCATGCACAGCGCGGGTTTGATTGTCCAGCGCGAAGGGCTTTGGCTGTGCCTGGGTGATCCCGCTGCCTTGATCGCGGATGAGGAACGCTTTCCG
>DEHW01000120.1:273-1483 GCA_002352135.1 Lysobacterales bacterium UBA2790 | reverse complement strand
CGTTTGGCGTAGTCCTCGACTTGTTCTTCGCTGATCCGACCCAGTACGAAATACTGGCTGCGCGGGTGGCTGAAGTAGAGGCCGCTGACGGACGCCGCCGGGGTCATGGCGAGACTTTCGGTGAGCTGCATGCCGCAGCGTTCGGGCGCATCAAGCAAGTCGAAAANNTGGCGTGCAGGTATTCGGCGAAGGCTTCGGCCAGGCGATCCGCCAGTGCTTTGAGCAGAATGGCGCGATAGTCGTCGTGGGCGGCTTCGAAGGCTTTGGCTCGTGCCTCGCAGCCGTGACCGGTGGTGACTGCGAAGGCGCCGATCCAGTCCGCACGGCCACTGTCTTTTGGCGCGATGAAGTCGGCCAGGCAGAAATCCGGACGCTCGGCTGGCTTGTCCACTTGCTGGCGCAGGCAGTGCAGGGTGGCGCGGGGTTTGGACTGCTCGTCCAGCACGATGATGTCGTCGCCTTGGCTGTGCGCTGGCCACAGGCCGACCACGCCGCGCGCCTGTAGCCAGTCTTCGTCGACGATCTGCTGCAGCATGGCTTGGGCGTCGGCGAAGAGTTCGCGCGCTTGGGCGCCAACCACCGCATCGTCCAGAATCGTCGGATAGCGACCGGCCAGCTCCCAGCTTTGGAAGAACGGCGTCCAGTCGATGTAGGGCAGCAGTTCCTGCAAAAGCAGCTTGTCGATGTGGGTGATGCCGGGATGCAGCGGGGTTGGCGGAATGTAGTGTGCCCAGTCGCCATCGAAACGCTGACCGCGTGCATGCGCCAGACTGACCAGCCGCGAGGTCTTGTCGCGATTGGCGTGGCGGGTGCGGATATCGGCGTAGTCGGCTTCAACGCTGGCAACGAACGGTGCGCGCAAGTCGGCGCTGATCAGGCTTTGCGCCACGCCGACGGCGCGCGAGGCATCCTTGACCCAGACGGTGGGCGACTTCAGGTGCGGCGCGATCTTCAAGGCGGTATGTGCGCGCGAGGTGGTCGCACCGCCGATCATCAGCGGCAGATCGACGCCTTGTCGCTGCATTTCCTTGGCGACGTGACTCATTTCTTCCAGCGAGGGCGTGATCAGGCCAGACAGCCCGATCAAGTCAGCGCCGGATTCGCGGGCACGGTCGAGAATCGTCTGCGCAGGCACCATCACGCCGAGGTCGATGACTTCGAAGTTGTTGCAGGCCAGAACCACACCCACGATGTTCTTGCCGATGTCGTG
>DEHW01000120.1:0-186 GCA_002352135.1 Lysobacterales bacterium UBA2790 | reverse complement strand
GATGCCGTGCACCAGCGCGTGCTGCAGGCGCTGAGCGACCGGTAGTTCGCGCCAGCGCAGGCGGTCGCCGCTATCGGCCTTCTCGCCCTTGCCGCCTTTGAAGCGCGGGGCGATCTCCAACAGGCGTTCGGTGGCATCCGGGCGACGATCCAGCACCACGTCTTCGACGCGCTCGCGCAGTTCGGC
>DEHW01000212.1:5931-19057 GCA_002352135.1 Lysobacterales bacterium UBA2790 | reverse complement strand
CGCTATCTGCGACTGGACCTGCTGCGCCCACAAGGGGAGCGCTACGCCCTGGCGGAACTGCAGGTGCGCGATCTCGCCTTCGGGCAGAGCGCGAACGCGATGCTGCAGGTGCTGGCCAGCGAATCGCCGAAAGGACACTACCCGCGCGGTTTCTCTGGACAGCAGACCTACTGGACGGTGCTTGGCGTGCCAGGCGGCAGTACGCAGGCGCTGCTGTCCGAGGATGGTGCCGTCGAGCCGTATCGCGGTGCGTTTTCGGTTGAACCGGTGTTGTTGATTCGCGATACCGCGCAGCCGCTGGGCTGGCGTGTGCTGAGCTGGGCCGAGGCAGGCATCACCCATAGCCTGCGCGATGGCGATCTGCCGATTCCCAGTGTGCGTTGGCAGTTGCCGAATGCGTTGAGCCTGCAGGTCACCGCCTTTACCGACGGCGAGCCGAGCGCCCCGCAATTGCTGGCGCGCTATCGACTGCAGAACCAGTCTGCCGAGGCGCAGGAACTGGTGTTGGCGCTGGCCCTCCGCCCGCTACAGGTGAATCCACCGGTGCAGTTTCTCAATACGCCCGGTGGCGTCAGTCCGGTGCGGCAACTCGACCTGAGCAGCGATGCGGCGCGAGTGAACGGCCGTTTCTCGGCGCAGGCAGCACGACCCGCCGAGGCGCTGGCGGTGCGTGGCTTCGATCAAGGCGGGCTGATGGACTGGCTGCCGCAACTCGCATCGGGGTGTCTCGCCAGCGGCGATGCGCCATGCGAAACCGCGTCCGCGTCGGTGCAGGATTCCAACGCACTGGCGACTGGCGTCTGGCTGTATCGCGTCAACCTGCAGCCCGGCGAGCAGTGGCAAACCGCGCTGCAATTGCCGATGCAGGCCGCTGCCGACACGCCGTCGGCGCCGTTCGTGCTGGCCGATCTGGATGCGCGGGAACGCGCGGTCGCCGACCAATGGCGTGCGCTGCTGGATCGCACGCGCGTGGATATTCACGCGGCACCCGAGGTCGGCGCGACGCTGCGAACGGCGCTGGCGCATATTCTGATCAACCGTCACGGCGTCGCGATCCAGCCCGGCACGCGGTCCTACAGTCGTTCCTGGATTCGCGATGGCGCCATGACCTCGGGCGCGCTCATGCGGTTGGGTCATGTTGATGCGGCCCGTGCGTTTCTCGACTGGTTTCTGCCCTTCCAGTTCGACAGCGGCAAAGTGCCCTGTTGCGCGGATGCACGCGGTGCCGACCCGGTGCCGGAGAACGACAGTCATGGTGAGCTGATCCATCTGATCGCCGAGCTGTATCGCTTCGACAGCGACCTCGACGCGCTGCGCAAACGCTGGCCCGCCGTGCAGGCCGCGATTCATTACATGGATGGCCTGCGCAGCAGCGAACGCAGCGAGCGCAACCAGACCCCAGAGCGGTCCGCCTTCTACGGATTGCTGCCACCATCGATCAGCCATGAAGGCTATTCCGACCGACCTGCCTACGCGTATTGGGACAATTTCTGGGGCCTGCTGGGCTACAAGGACGCCGTATTCATGGCCGAGCGCTTGGACTTGCGCGAAGAGGCCGAGCGCCTTCGCGCGGCCCGCGATGGCTATCGCAAGGACTTGTATGCGTCGCTGCAAGCGGCAATGACTCAGCACGACATCAACTTCTTGCCCGGCGCGGCGGATCGCGGTGATTTCGATGCGACCTCGACGACCATTGCCCTCGCGCCGGGTGGCGAGACCGCCGATCTGCCGCAGGCGGCCCTGCGCGCGACCTTCGAGCGCTACTGGCAGAACTTTGTTGCGCGGCGCGAAGGACGCAGTGATTCCACCTTGTACACGCCCTACGAATGGCGCGTAGTTGGCAGTCTGTTGCGCTTGGGATGGTGGGATCGCGCACAGCAGGCGCTGCAGTACTTCATGGCGGACCGACGTCCGGCGGCATGGAATCAATGGGCGGAAGTCGTGGTGCATGACCCGCGCACGCCGCACTTCATTGGTGACATGCCGCATGGCTGGGTGGCTTCGGACTTCATCCGCAGCGCGCTGGACCTGCTCGCCTACGAGCGTGAGGCGGATCAGAGCCTGGTGCTGGCGGCGGGCGTGAGTGCCGACTGGCGTGCGGGCGAGGGCGTCAAGGTGCAGGCGCTGCATACGCCGTGGGGCAGGTTGAGCTATCAGCTTCGGGAGCACGGCGAACGGCGCGCGATCCTGCATGTCGAGGCCGGGCTGGACATGCCGCCGGGCGGATTGCGCTTTGCCTTGCCCGATCAGCCGCAGGCCAGACTGGTCGATCCACAGCCATCGGTTGAGCTGCAATCACGCGATGGGAATGCGGAATGGGTGATCCGCGCGCTGCCCGCCACACTGGTGCTGCGCTGGTGATGTCGCTTCGCGGCGCGCGCCATCAGGGACGCCGCCGCGTGCTCGGTCAGTCGCTCGAATGGCGACGCTGCTCGAACAGCCACGACCACAGCGCCGGGCTGCCATACGCGGCATCCCAGGCATTGTGATTGGCGTCAGCAAACTCGGTGTAGTGCACGGGATGACCGGCCGCTTGCAATGCCGCGAAGGTGTCTCGTGATGCCTGCGGCGGAATGATGTCGTCGAGTGCCCCATGGAACAGCCAGACGGGTGTCTTCGGCAAGGTCTGGGCCAGGCTGGCGTAGGGATCGGCGGCATCGGCGGGCAGGGCATGCACGCGCAGATCATCGCGTCCCGGCGGCGGGATCACCCCCGCGCAGACCGGCACCAGCGCGGCAAAGCGCTTCGGCGCACGCAAGGCCACTTCCCACACCCCGTAACCACCGCGCGACATGCCCGTCAGATAGATGCGATCCGCATCGACCGGAAACTCTTGCTCGACCAGTTCGATGGCCGCCAATGCGGCCGCGCTCTGATCTCCCGACCAATCGCTGTCTGCCGGTGCCTGCGGAAACACCGTGATGGCAGGAAACTCTTCGCCATGCGCACCCAAATAAGGTCCGAGGCCACTGCGAGTCTGGGCCTCGCCGTCGTTGCCGCGTTCGCCGGAGCCGTGCAGAAACAGCAGCACCGGGTAGCCATCACTCGGCGCCGGTAGCGATGGCACAAAGAGGGCCACTGGATAGTAGGTGCTACCCACCTGCACGCCGCGATGCAGCCATTGAGCGCGCTCGGCCGACGCATTGGGGGCATCCGTGCCCTGCATGGACAGAGCAATGCTCAGCAAAGTCATTGCGACGTGCATCACTCGCCCTCTTCGTCCAGCACTGCGCCGTTGCTGGCGACGATGCGCGAGTACAGGCGCATGCTGTCTTTCGGCGTGCGTTGCTGGGTTTCGAAGTTGACGTGCACCAGCCCGAAACGCTTCGAGAAGCCCAGTGACCACTCCAGATTGTCGAGGAAGGACCAGCCGAAGTAGCCGCGTACGTCCACACCTTGCGCGATGGCCGCACGGATGGCGTTGAGGTGATGGCGCAGGTAGTGGATGCGCAGCGGGTCGTGGATCTTTCCGTCCGGCGCGTTCGGCGGATCGTAGAAGGCCGAGCCGTTTTCGGTGATGTAGATCGGCGTATCGCCGTAGAGCTTCTTCACCCAGACCAGCACGTCGGTGAATGCCTGCGGGCAAACTTCCCAACCGGTTTCGGTGTAGGTGGCTTGCGTCTGCTTCACCGGCGAAGCCTTGAGCGGCCAGGACTGCTCGTCATGGCGCGTGACATTGCGGGTGTAGTAGTTCACGCCGATGAAGTCCATCGGCTGACGGATCAAAGCGAAATCCTCGGCCGGCCACTCCGGCCATGCGGGGCCGAAAATTTCTTTCATCTCGTCGGGATAACGACCATGCACAGCAGGATCGAGGTATTGCCGATTCATGTAGGCATCGGCGCGTCGCAAGGCCGCCAGATCCTGTTCGGATTGGCTGGCGGGATATTTGGGTTCGAGATTCACCACCAGACCGATCTGGTGCTTGCCCTCAGCCCGATACACCTGCACCGCGCGACCATGTGAGCGCATCAGATGATGCGAGGCGATGGGCGCCTCGAAGTAGTTGCGATGACCGGGTGCCAGTGCACCGTGCAGATAGCCGCCGTCGGTGACCACCCAAGGTTCGTTGAGTGTGGCCCACAGCTTCACGCGGCCATCGAGCGCGCGGAACATCGTGGCTGCGTAGTCGCCGAACCACTCGGCGATATCGGGGTTCAGCCAGCCACCTCGGTCGTCGAGCGCGGCAGGCAGATCCCAGTGGTACAGCGTGGCCATTGGTTCGATACCCGCCGCAAGCAGCTCGTCGACCAGACGTGAATAGAAGTCGAGACCGGCCGGATTCACCCGACCTTTGCCCTCGGGAAAAATGCGGCTCCAGGCGATGCTGAAGCGATAGGCCTTCATGCCCAGATCGCGCATCAGGGCGACGTCTTCCTTGTAGCGTCGATAGTGGTCGCAGGCGACATCACCCGTATCGCCATTCACCATCATCTTCGGCGTGTGCGCAAAGCGTTGCCAGATGCTCGGCCCCGCACCGTCGGCGAGTGGTGAGCCTTCGATCTGATACGCCGAGGTCGCGGTGCCCCACAGGAAGTTGGCAGGAAAGGGTGGCAGTTTCGACATGCTGGGCGACCTCATCAATGGGCTAGGACGGAGACGGGATTGCCGAAGGCGACCAATTCGGGCGCGGCAACGGGTATTCCGTGGAAACGTTTACATGGCAGAATAACCAAGCACGATGCGGTTTGCAGCAGAGATCGATGCTGCATAGCCGCAACGACCGGGACGGCGGTCCTCAACGACCGACCTTGACAGCTTGAACGCAGCGCCCCGCAGAGGGCGCTCGTGGGTTTCATCGGGAGAGAGACGCATGGCGAGTGTGTCGATGCGGCAACTACGCAAGTGCTACGACAACGGCCATGTGGCGGTCGAGGGTGCCAGTTTCGATGTCGCCGATGGCGAACTGCTGGTGTTGGTTGGGCCTTCGGGCTGCGGCAAGTCGACCTTGTTGCGGATGATTGCGGGCCTCGAGTCGATCAGCAGCGGCGAGTTGTGCATCGATGGGGCGCGGGTCAACGACTTGCCGCCCAAGCAGCGCGACATCGCCATGGTGTTTCAGAATTACGCGCTCTATCCCCACATGACCGTGGCGGAGAATTTGGCCTTCGGGCTGAAACTGCGCGGGCTGGCAAAAGCCGATTGGCAGGCACGCATCGCCGAGGCCGCCGACATGCTGGAATTGACTGAGCTGCTGCAGCGCTTGCCGAAGCAGTTGTCAGGCGGTCAACGGCAACGCGTCGCGCTGGGTCGCGCGCTGGTGCGGCATCCAAAGGTGTTCCTGCTCGACGAACCGCTGTCAAACCTCGACGCCCGCCTGCGCGGCAGCATGCGCGCGGAGATCTCGCGCCTCCATCGCCGCTTGGGCGCGACCATGATCTATGTGACGCATGATCAGATCGAGGCCATGACCTTGGGACAGCGCATCGTGGTGCTGCGCGATGGCGTCATTCAGCAGATTGATACGCCGATGGCGTTGTATGAGCGCCCGGCCAACCGGTTTGTCGCCGGCTTTCTGGGTAGTCCGGGTATGAATCTCTGGCCAATGCAGCGGCGCGGCAGCGAGTGGACGTCGCTGGATAGTGCCGACCAGCAGAACGCTGCGTTGCGGATGGCGGCGGGTGATGTGCCCGACACTGTGTGCGGCGATTCCGTGATCTTCGGCATCCGCCCGGAACACCTGCGACCCGCGACCGAAGTGGATCGCTGGCGACTGCGGGTTCGCGTGGAAACCATCGAACAGGTCGGCAACGAAGTGTTTCTGCACTTCCATTGCGCGGGGCAGACGGGTGTGGCCCGCATTGCACCGGAGGCGTTTGCCGCGATGGCGGTCGTGCTCGATGAGATGATCGAGCTGGGTCTGAGTCCTTCACGCGGGCATTGGTTTGATTCGCAGGACGGTCAGCGGATTGCCTGAAGGCCCGTCGCTTCGCGCAACCCGCACCGGCGTGATGCCGGTTTCACCGTTTGCCGACGAGGCCGCGGTACGCTGTCGCCCACTCAACATGGGTCGGGCAGGCGCCCGGCCAGAAATCAGCGAGGTGGGCTCATGGCAATTCGTGGCGTGATCGTTTCTGTGGCCTTGGCATTGGGACTGATGGGGCAGGTGTCCGAGGCGTCTGCGGAGTGTGCACCGCTGCTGGACGTCAGTTTCCGACCGCTGGCGGGCAAGGACCGTGAGCCCGTGCACTTGTGCGACGCCTACGAAGGCAAGGTGCTGCTGGTCGTCAACACCGCCAGCAAATGCGGTTTCACACCGCAATTCGAAGGTCTTGAGGCTCTGCATGCACGTCTTTCCGAGCGCGGCTTCGCGGTGCTCGGCTTTCCGTCCGGCGACTTCATGAATCAGGAATACGAAGACGAGGGCAAGATCCAAGAGTTCTGCACACTGACTTACGGCGTGAAGTTCCCGATGTTCGAGAAAACCTCCGTCAAGGGCGACGCCGCCAACCCGTTCTACGCCCGCCTGATCGAAGCCACCGACGACGCACCGGCGTGGAATTTCCACAAATACCTGATCAACCGCAAAGGCGAAGTGGTCGGCAGCTTCGGCAGCCGAACCAAGCCGGATGATGCAGAGATGGTTGCGCAGATCGAACGCTTGTTGAGTGAGTCGGCAGCACCCTGAGCGTTACAAGGTACTGCGAGTTGGCAGGCGATCAGGGCCCTTCAATATTCACACCACTGACTTTCACATGGGATTCCGTCGTGGTCTCCATCCATCGCCGTGCTGGGGCAGTTGATCAAAAAATAGACTGCCTCTTCGCAGGATCTCATTTGTGTGCAGCGCGTCCGTCCATCGCAGCGGAACTGCGGTGGTGCCGTTTGTTGCTCTGTGGCTTCCATGGCAGACAGCCAAGGCATGTCCTCGCTTTCTTGCGTCATTTGCGGCAGCGTTGATGGCCTGTTCTCGGCTGTGATCCCCGCAGGTGGGTGTGAAGGTGGAGACGAAGGTGGCGATGGGTTCGCTAATGTTGATTTCGAATGCAACTGGAACTGGTCGAATGCAACGAAAGAAGCCAACGCCAGGGCAATCAGTTTCAATCCGGTAGTCAGCTTCACGTCAGACCTCTTGGGCGCTGTTCAAAATATGGATTGCACTTCCGATAGCAACGATTGATCCTCCACACTGAGTGGATGAGTTGTCGCGATTCGCTCTGTCATTTGCGCAGATGTTAGACGAACATCTGCGCGTCAAATTTTGTTTTTCGACAAAATCGAATCACAAGGTGCTGCGCGTAGGCACCAGCAAGTTGCCGAACAGCATTCCGGCGACCAGCGAGATCAGCACGGTGACCAGCGCGAAACCGGTGTCCAGGCCGAGAAACACATCGCGCTCGAACACAAAAGACAGACTGCGGAAGCCCACACTGCCCGGCACCAACAGAATCACCCCCGGCACGCGCACCGTTGCGCCGGGGCGTTTGAATCGCCTCGCGTAGACATTGCTCAGTGCACTGATGGCAAAACCGGCGGCAAACACCCCGACCTCGTTGCCCATCGCGCCACCCACATAGCGGCTGGTCAGGTAGCCGACCACGGCAGCGGCAATCACCACTGGCCAATCGCGAACCTTGGCGCGGAACAGAATGCAGAAGGCCAGCGTTGCCAGTGCCAGCGATGCCCATTCCAGCCACGCCGGCGCCAACACCACGGTTGGTTCGGGCGGAACCCATCCCAACACGCGAGCTAACTGGGTTGCTGCGACCGTGCCAAAGGTCAGCTTCAGCAAGGTCACCACGGCACCCGCAAAGCGGGCCGTGCCCGAAACCAGATGCTGGGACGACAACTCCGACACCGCGTTGGCCAGCGTCAGACCCGGCAACAGCACAATCAAGGACGCCATCACCACGGTCTTCAGATTGATCGGCACCAGCCAGAACGCCACGGCGGTCGCCAGCAAGGTCGCCAGCAAAGCGGCGATGGCATCCAGTGCTTCAAACAGACGCGGTCGACCCGCGCCCAACAAATACATCGCGCCGATCACCCAGCCGATCACCGCAGCGGTCGCAATGTCGGCCCAGCCACTGCCTAGCAGGCCAGCGACGCTCGCTGAAGCCAATCCAAAGCTCGCCCCCATTGCCACCAGATCGCGGGTCGGCGTCGGTGCGGTCAACGCACGCAGCGCATCTGCTCCGTCGGCCAACTGCATCTGGCCCGACAGCACCTGCTCGGCAATCGCATCCGCTGACGCCAAGCGCCCCAGATCGATGTCGCCTGGCTCCAGTCGCACCACCCGCGTGGTTTCGGGTGGGTTCTCCTCAACCGGAATGCGTGCATCCGACACCGACAGAATCAGTCCCGTCGGGTTTGACCACGGATTGCAACGCAAGTCCAAACGCGTCGCCACCTTGGTGATCGCCGCTTCAAGACGCTGCGCGGTGGTGCCGTAGTTGTGCAGACTGGAGGCAAGCTGCAAGAGGAAGTTGATGCGGTCGCAGTAACTGGGAGAACGATCAGGACTCATGGCGGCAAGCAGCGGGGGTAGCGCGCAAGCATACGCGGCGAGCGCTGAATACTGATGTCGTGACAGACGCAGTTAGGAGAAGTACGGCGTTAGAACCCGAAACATGGCGATCCAAAGGCAGTGTGGCCATGCACGCGTCTCCACCCAAGGCCGGCATGCCCGCGCAAGCGGGTATCCGCGAAGTGGTCTCACCAATCGAGCAAGGCATGGACTACATGTCTCCGCGGCAGTGGGTAGCAACTGCGCAACCGTTGCAGCGCGAAGGTGCTCCATCGAGGCGTTGACCGCGTTCGTCCGCCCGTGTCAGCGACCAAGCCAATGTTCGCTGACGGGTGGGGATCGTCGCGATGCCTATCTGGATGGGTCAGTCCTCAAATCCGTCCGCAAACACATCGCCAATGCCAAAGGCGCCGAATTCGCTGGTGTTGCCGTTGGCATCGGTGGCGGTCATCAGCAGCAGTTGGTCGTCGAAAGCGCTCAGTGGCAAGGTGACGGTCTGCGGCAGTTGCGCTTGCGCAACGGGGATGCTGAGCGTCTGCAGCCATTCGGCAGCCTGGAAGTTCTCGCCGCGATAGAAATCCACCCGGATCGGATAGCTGGCATTGGCTGGTGCGCTGTCGACGAGCACTTCGACGTCGACGGTATTGGTGTCGATCGCGCCGACGCCGACCACCACCGGCGTGTTCTGCAGTCGGTTGCCGCCTTCATCGGCATCGTTCGGGTCATTCGCATTGGCACCATCCCCCGAGCTGGAGTTGCTCAAGTCAATCGCAAGTCCACGATTGGCAGCGAAGGTGTTGCGCAGCGCCGAGACGTTGCGACACGCACCCACCATCAAGGCCGCCGCGCCGCTGTAGGCGAAGTGATTGGCCTCGCCAGGGAGATCGCCGCCAATCTGCAGGTCACAGGCATTGCCTGCGAACAGTGTGATCGTGGGTTGCGGCTGACTTGGACTGCCTGGGTTGCGACCATTGCCTAGGTCGATGCTGTGGCTGATGTCGGTGCCGAACAGGTTGCCGAGCACGCGCGTGCCAGGAAACACGCTGCTGCCACTGCCGCTCAGATAGATCGCGCCCAGCGCGTTGCCGACAAACTGATTGCCCGCACCGCTGTCGCTGCCGCCGATACGCAGGTTCTGCGCATTGCCGAAGCTGATGCCATTGCTGCGATTGCCAATGGTGGCCGTGCCGCTGATATCGCTGCCGATCAGGTTGCCTTCGATGCGCACATTGCTGAGTGTCTGGTAGGAGACGATGCCGTTGTAGAGACCGGAAATCAGGTTGCGCGCCGCCGCGCTTGTTCCGCCAATGACGAAGTTGCCGTTGCCCAGCAGACGGATGCCGTTCTGCGAGTGATTGCCTGCATTCGCCGCCAGCGTGCCGCTGATGTCGGTGCCAAGAAAGCAGCCTTCCACGCGATTGGGCGCGCTGCTGAAGTAGGCAATCTGGTTGGCGAAATGATGGATCGCCAGACCACGCAGCACGATCAGCGCGTTGAAGTTGTTGCCGCTGCTCAGGCCATCGATGGATAGAGCCGAGACGTTCTGCAGTTCGATCTTGAGGATGGCATTGCTGCCACCCAGATCCGGGCTCAGCGTGTTCTCCAGCGCACCCGGCTGCGTATAGCCGTCGATCTCCAGCGACTGTTCTATCAGCGGCAAGGCGGTCGCGACATCGATACGCCAGTGGGCGGTGCTGGCTTGATAGGAGGCATCGGTGTCAGGAATGTCGAACTCGATGCGATCACTGTCTGGCGTGGCGTTGGCGGCAGTGATCGCACCGCGCAGACTGCAGTCGTCCGCAACCGCATCCATGCATGCAGATAAGGACGCATCGCTACCAGTGTCCACCATGAATGTGGCCGCCCACGTGGCGGAGGTGTTAAGAAGCAGTCCTGCGAGCAGCGTGGGAGCAATCGGGTTCATACATGCTTACTCGCTGTAACTGAATTCACCATCGGTGACGTTCACCGGATGGTTGTCATTGCCCATGAGCGTGCCCTCGAATCGCACCGTCAACCGTGTAGGCATGGCCTGCATCTCGACAATCTCGACGCGCATGTCGAAGCCCATCGGCCCGCCGCTCAGGAAGCGCTCCGGCGTCAGGTTGGCGAGTTGCGCCACATTCAATTGCGGGTTGCCCGTTTTCACCGGGTAGGTTCCCGCCGCATCGATGCCAAATAAATTGAGATTGAATGCCTGTTCACTGCCGTCTTTGGGGCCGAAACTCCCGGCCACCAGCACCGCCTTCTCGTAGCCTTTCGGATGCACGGCGCCGAAGATGTCGTGATCGGCCTCCCATTGGACGCCATCGACCCGCATGCGCAAATGGTTGACGGACGCCGCAGTGGGTGCCGCAACGGCGACACTGACCGCAGAAGAAGTGGACTCGGATTGGCAGGCCGCCAGCAGCGGCAACAGCATCCACAGGACATGGCGCATGAAAGGCTCCTTTGAGTGGCTCAACAGGTCATACGTGATTTCGGCAGCGACCTGACATCGTTTCCCGACTCATTCGAAGCCGTTGCGGAACGTGGCGTAGTTCGCGCCGGGCTCGGCGGGGCGGCGTTCCACGGCGCCTGTGTCGCAGCGCGCTTCGCCGTTGTTGTCGCCATCCTGTGGTGTGGCAATCCCACGCTGGTCCAGGGGGCGTTCGGGCGGGCAATCGACCGCATCGATCAAGCCACTGCCGATCACTGGAAGGAAGCCTGCGGTGAAACTGCCGCTATTGCTCAGCGCGGACAGTTGCAGGTCGGCAAACGTATTGATGACCCAATCGGATGGCGCTTGCGCGCCGCACTCCGCAGGGATGGCGTTGCCTCCATCCGAGGTGATGTTGATCGAGCCGCAGGCGAATGCCCCGGGCGCAGCGCTGACGATGCTGTTGTACAGCCACGCGCGGCCGCCGATGTCCGATACCGCCAGTGCCGCGCCACCATCGGCATCGCTGCCAATGAGCGTGACGTGGGTCAGTCGTGCCGATCCACTGATCGTGCGATCACCGTAGACGTGGATATCGCTGCCGCTCCCGGCAGGATCGATGACCTGATTGCCGGAAAAGCTCAGATTGAGCAGCTCCTGATGCGCGTTACGGATGCTGATCGCGCCGCCGCGAATCTGCGCGCTATTGTCAACGAAGCTGGCCTGCGCGATCACCGGCATGGCACTGGTCACGGCGATCGCCCCGCCGGTTTGCGCGGCGTAGTTGCGCACAAATGACACGTGATCGAACACCGGAACACCGCCGCCAAAAATCGCGCCGCCATTCATGTTGGCGTGATTGCCGTCGAAGCGCACGCGCTCCATCGCCGTGAAGCCCCACTGGAAGGACAAACTGCTGATCCAGGTGTTGAGCAGTGACAGGGCACCGCCTTGCTCGGCTCGATTGGCGGTGAAATGCGTATCGGTGAAGCGCGCTTGCCCGAAGCTCAGCACGGCACCGCCGTGGCCACGCGACAGGTTGTCAACGAAGCCGCTGTCTTCGGTCCACAGCAAGCCATAACCGCCCGCATTGAGTGGGTTAGGACCTTCGATATAGGCGGCGCCGCCGTCGTCCGCATCGTTGCGCTGGAACACGCTATTGCTCAGCACCACCTGTGCCGATGGCGAAGGCTCACCCAGCACGCCGTCATCGCTGCCGCCCAGATGCAAGGCCCCGCCCATGCCGCCGTGGTTGTCTGTGAAGTTCAGGCCATTGCCTTGGAGCACAGCGTTCTCGTAAAGGGCGATGGCGCCACCGCGCTCGATGGCGGTGTTTTCGTCGAAGCTGGTGTCGGTGATGCTGGCCACCGTCCCGCGCAACAGCAAGGCACCACCGTTGTTCGCACTGTTCACGGAGAAGCGTGTGCCCATCACCTGCAACTGACCGAACCAGACCTGTATGCCGCCACCTTGATCCAGGGTCGCGAGATTGCCGGCGATCAGACTGTCGATCAGGTTGATCGTGCCATTGGCGGCGATGGCACCGCCGTTGCCTGCCTGATTCTGGGCGATGTAGCTGTCTTCGACATGCAGCGTGCTGCCCGTCTGCGTATGAATCGCGCCGCCGGAAAAATCCGCCGAGCACTGATATATCTGTGTATCCAGTAAACGCAGCGTGCTGTTGGCGCCGAGCTGAATCGCGCCGCCGAAGTCGGTGATCGCGCGACCCTGTTTCAGTCCCACATGGCGCAGTTCGACGCTCGTCTGGGCGTCAGGCACGGCAAACAATCCGGTCGCATTCAGCCCGGTGAACGTGATCAGTCCCCCGCCGTCGATGATGGTTCCTGCCAACAGGGTTTTGCGCGAGGTCAGCACGATGAACTGCGGGTCGGCCCCGCAGCTGAAGTGGATCGTTCCGCCGCCGCTGTTCTGCACTGTGGCCAGCGCTTGTTCGAAGGCGAACTCGTTGCAGGAGGCCGGTGTGCCATTGCCGACCGTGGCATCCAGGGCGTAAAGCGGCGTCGCCACGAAGAGGCACAGAAAGCCAGGTGTGTAGCGCATGTGTTTCGACCTTGATGAGCGGCTGCCTTCCCGCATACGTCGTTTCGCCGCACACCTGACACGTGCTTGGCTGAGTGGCGGTGAAACCGCGCTTGAAGCGATCAAGCTGCTGTCAGCCGCATTGGGTTAGCGTGTGCGCTGGACGTTTGTGGAGGACGCTCATGCGCTGGATCACTGTC
>DEHW01000212.1:0-5858 GCA_002352135.1 Lysobacterales bacterium UBA2790 | reverse complement strand
CTGGGGCCTGCGCGGCACTGATCGCAATATCGATCACCGGCGCGTGCCGAACCTGCAGACCTTCTTCACCCGTCACGGGCACAAGCTGACCATCACCGACCATGCCGAGGACTATCAGCCCGGTGACATCGTTACCTGGCGTCTGTCGAATGGCTTGCCGCACATCGGCCTGGTGTCGGACCGGCGCAATCGCGAGGGTGTGCCCTTGATCCTGCACAACATCGGCGCGGGCACGCAGGAGCAGGACCTGCTGTTTGCGTTCGAGATCACCGGGCACTATCGCTACGCCCCTCCCGCATCGTAATCGCGCGTAGCCGTGGACAGGTGCCGCACTCGACGCGCCCTGACGAGTCCGGCCCCCCCCTCTTTGTCCTTTCCCGGCGAAACATGGCGGGCTTGCGCTTCACACCGTGTTGCTTGGTGTGGGTTCCTCTGTCGAGGCGGACCCTTTCCCAACAACCAGCGGTGGAGGGTGTGTCATGCATCAGCAAGTCCTGCGTCGAGTCGGCATACCGATGTATTCGCGCGAGCGCATCACCACGTCGCGAGCCTGCCGTGTCGCGGCCGGGTTCCTGCTTGCCATTCTTATCGCTGGCCCGGCGACGGCGGCGACGTTTGTGGTGGACACCACCTCTGATGTCATCCTGAATGCCTGCAGCGTGGCGGCTGCGGATTGCACACTGCGTGGTGCCATTGATGCGGCCAACACACTGTCTGGTGCCGACGTCATCGAGTTCGCGATTCCTGCCTCCGACCCCGGATGCGATGCCGACGGGATCTGCCGGATTGAAGTTGTTTCTACCCTGTCCATCAGTCACGCGCTGAGCATCAATGGCTACACCCAGGCCGGCGCTCAGCCCAACAGCATTCCCGCGCCGGGTGCCAACAACGCGCAACTGAAGATCGAAATCACCAGTGTGAACTTCAGCGACTTCAACAATGCCCTGTTCAGTGTCGGCTCCAACGTGGATCCCTTCAGCTTGCGTGGTCTCGCCATCAGTCTGCCTGCCTCCAGTATCGTCTCCGGTGGCTTTCGGCACGACCACCGTGGCAACTGGTTCTGTGTGGATGCGCGCGGCCAGTCGCCCGAGTTCAGTACACGCTGCAATGTGTTTGCTTTGGGCGGGATCATGCGAGCGATCCAGATTGGTGGGCCGAACCCGGCCGACCGCAATGTCATTGCGGGCGGTGGTCGTGATCTGAATGGTGTTCCGGGCGGCGGATTCAGCGATCTGCGCGTCAACAGCAGTGCTGGCGAGCGCGGAGCGATCCTGCTGCAGGGCAACCTGATCGGGCTGGCACCGGATGGCGTCACCGCATTGCCGCTGCGCGATCCGATTAACGTCAACGCCGGTGACGACGCCTTTGATACGCCTGACATCCGCATTCTCGACAATCGCTTCGCGCGCGCGCAGCGCAACTTCAGCGGTGGATTCGGTGGCGCGCTGTCGCTGTCCGTCAGCCGCACGATGAACGAACCGGCCGTGATCCAGGGCAATGTGTTCGGGCTTGGCGTGGACGGCTCGGTCATCGGTGTCGAGAAGGACCATATCCAGGTGTTTCTCGGCAACAGCTCCCGCGTGCCACGCCTGCTGATCGGTGGTTTGGGCGTAGGTGAGGGCAACACGTTCGCTGGCGCAATGCGGCAGTCCTTTACCGGACTTTCTCTGGGATCGGCCGTGATTCTGCCGAGTGGCACTGTCAGCACCTTTGTCGAATTTGTCGGCAACCGCATGCTCGGCAATCAGGGCATCGGCCTCGATTTTCCCACCGCGACTGCAGGCGGGGGTACCGCCATTGGACGCACGCCGAACGATGCGGGCGATCCGGACCTTGGCGCCAACCTGCAGCAGAATCATCCCAAGATCAGCGCCTTCAGTGTCAACGGCAGTCAGTTCCACGTCACCTATCGGGTCGACTCGAATCCGGCGAACAGCAGCTACCCGCTGCGCGTGGATTTCTACAAAGCGCTTGGCGACGAAGGCGAAGTGCTCTTGGACAGCGATGTGTATGGTCTGGCCAGCGCGCAACAGGATCGGTCCGCGAGTCTGACGATTCCGCCCGGAGTGAGCTTGAGCGACGACGATGTGATCGTCGCCATCGCCACCGATGCCGAAGGGCGAAGCAGCGAGTTCAGCTTCGATACCTTAAGTCTCAGTGTGGTCGATACGCCGGACCCCCATCCGGCGGGCTTGCCCTTCGAAGTGACGGTTACCGCTGTTGCCACGTCGGGACCCTTCAAGCCGAACGGGATCGTGGAGGTGTCGATGAACACCTCACCCGCGACGACCTGCCAGATCGTCCTTGTACCCAGCAGCACGCCACTCACCAGCACGGGCAGTTGCCAGATGGTCCCGGTGGTGACCGGTAGCAATCGCACCCTCACCGCGACCTATCTCAGCCTGCAAGGTGCCTTTGCCAGCGCGACAGGCGGCGACATCACCGCCACCACAACGCACACGGTCACCGATCCCGGCCCGGAACAGATCGGGTTTCGCAGCTGTCGTTTCAGTGCGCTGGAAGGCAGCGATGCTGTGATCCAGATCGAGCGGCCCAGCGGCGGCGTCGCCAGTGTGAGCGTCGAACTGGCCCATAGCACGGGAACCGCCAGCGTCGATGCCGACTACACCGCTCCCGCGAATCAGGTCCTGCAGTGGGCGCCGGGCGATCTCGCCGCCAAGACGATCACGGTGCCGATCTTCAGTGACGCCCTCGGCGAATCGAACGAACACTTCCGCCTGAATCTCAACAACGTGATCGGTGCGGCCATCCTGCCGTTCGCGCAGATGGATGTGCAGATACTCGACGGCAGCNNTCGAAGCCCAACTCAGCGCACCCAATACAGGCAGCGTTCCGCGAATCCGGCCAGGTGCTCGTGAACACCTGGTCCGGCGCAGACGGCTGGACCCGGCAAGCCAGCAACACGGACGGCGCGCAAGCGGCCACCCCCATCACCACAACAGCTTTGCCAAGGTCATCGACGCCGGAATCGCAAACACATTCTTGGCAAGATCGACCACAGCACACACAATCGACATGACCGCCTCCGGAACAAGTGATGAAGAATCCCTCCCATCGTCACGCGCGACCACCTGGCCGAGCTACCGAGCGCTGCGTCCAGTACGCGGTGGGGAACCTACTTTGATTCGCAATACGGGCACCACACATGCCTAGCGCTACTATCAAAATTTACCTGCCCCACGGCGACCCGAAGCGCTTGAGGACAGGCGAGATTTCCAACTGGTCGGGAAAAGCTGTTGCAGGGCCGCGTACAGAGCTCGATCAACTCCTCAAGCGTGAGGAAGCTGGCAACGTCGGGGTTTACTTGCTCACCGGCATCGATCCTAGATCTGGCGGCGCTGCTGTTTACATCGGAGAGGCCGAGTCCATACAGTCCCGGCTTAAGCAGCATGTAGACAAAGATTTTTGGAACCACGTCGTCTATTTCACCAGCAAAGACGAGAACCTGACCAAGTCCCATATCCGCTATCTGGAAGGCAGGCTCATTGATCTGGCACGGCTCGCAGGCCGAGCAAGTCTGACCAACTCTCAAGCGACGACATCGAAGCTTCCAGAGTCTGACAGAGCAGACATGGAGATATTCCTCCAGAAGATCCAACAGTTGTTGCCCGCTCTCAGCGTTGAGGTGCTGGTTCCCATCGCCGCGGCAACCGCATCTAAAGAAGAATCGCGCCTTTTGTTCTGCGAAATCAGTGGGCTTAGGGCTAGCGGCCACCTCACACCGAACGGCATCGTTGTGCTAGCACAATCACAAGCCGTACCGTTGCTTCGCCCCTCAGCGAAAGACTATCCATGGGTTGTTGACGCCCGTGAGCAACTCCTAAGAGATGGAGTTTTGCTCCCCGTTGACGGACACCTTGTATTCACCAAGAGCCATGAATTTTCCAGCCCAAGCGCTGCAGCGGCGGTGATTCATGGTGGTACAGCAAACGGCCGAACTGCATGGAAGGACAGCCGTGGGCAAACGCTGAAGCAACTTGAGTCCGTATAGCCGTTTACTCAAGGCGGAGCTTTCTCGCGGCGCCACCCCAAGTTGAGGAGGGGTGTTCCTTCAAGCGGATTTCGGCTGCGGTTTCGCTACACTGAACGTGGTCTCCCCCGCGTGGCGCCTATGTCCAACGACATCACCCACCTGCTGCGTCGCTGGCACGAGGGCGATGCCTCCGCGCTGGAGGCCTTGTTGCCGCAGGTCTACGCCGAGCTTCGTCAACTGGCCGCCCACGAGCTGCGTGGGCAACGTCACCACGACACGCTGCAGCCGACGGCGCTGCTGAATGATGTGTTCGTGCGTCTGCTCGGCGCGCGACAGGTCGACATCCAGAACCGCAAGCATCTGTTCACCACGGCCAGCAAGTTGATGCGTCAGGTGCTGGTGGATCGGGCGCGGGCGCAGCAGCGTGACAAGCGGGGTGGCGGGCAATGGCAGCAGGTTGAATGGGTGGAGTTGTTGCATCTGCCCATCGAGGCCGATATGGACCTTGCCGCGCTGGATGACGCGCTGAAAGCCTTGGCGCAACATGACGAGCGCATGGCGCAGATTGTCGAGTGGCGCTGCTTCGGCGGGCTGGAAGTGCTGGAGGTCGCGAATCTGCTGGAGGTCGACGAGCGCACCGTGTACCGCGATTGGGCGATGGCGAAGGCCTGGTTGCGGCAGGCACTGGACGTCGCGTGAGCGGGGCGCCGAATGCGGCGTTTCAGCGCCTGCGCGAGGCGTTTCACGCCTTGTGTGAGTTGTCCGACGAGGACCGCGAGCAGGCGCTCGTTGACTGGCAGCAACGCGATGCCGTCTTCGCCGCGCAGTTGCAGGGACTGCTGGGTCATCTGAACGCGGACGACCTGCAGGCATCGGCGATGACGCTGCCACGCTTTGGCGCGTTTCAGGCGCGCGAGTGCATTGGCGCGGGCGGCATGGCGGATGTCTTTCGCGCCGAGCGTGTCGGTGCCGAGTTCACGCAGGTCGTGGCCCTCAAGCGCCTGCGCGCTTCGCGTCTGGATGGCGTGCAGCAGGCGCGCTTTGCGCAGGAACGCCAACTGTTGGCGCGCCTCGATCATCCGAACATCGCGAGGCTGATCGATGGCGGAATCGGTGAGCAGGGACAAGCCTGGCTGGCGATGGAGCTGGTCGACGGCGCGTCATGGGCGGAATGGATCGCGCGAACGCCGGAGTATGCCGCACGGCTGGCGGTGTTTCGGCAAGTGGCGGACGCCGTGGACTATGCGCATCGACATCTGGTGGTGCATCGTGACATCAAGCCGTCGAACATCCGTCTGACCCGCGATGGTGTGCCCAAGCTGCTCGACTTCGGGATCGCCAAGGGTCTGGATGACGCCGCCGACGATCTGACCCAGAGCGGGCAGCGTCTGTTGACCTGGCGATACGCCGCGCCGGAGCAGATTCTGGGTCAACCGGCGACCACGGCGACTGACATCCATGCCTTGGGCGTGCTGTTGTTCGAGCTGTTGAGCGGCGAGTCGCCGCACGCGGAGCTGACTGGCAAGTCTCTGCTCTGGGCGGAGCGGATTCTGCATGGACCCGTGCGACGTCTGCCCGCGCAACTGCCATTGTGCAACGCCCCGACGGGCTGGCGTCGGCGTGCGTTGGAAGCCTTGCTGGTGCGCTGTCTGGAGAAATCACCCGAACGCCGCTATGCCTCGGTTGCCGCCTTGCTGGATGACTTGCACGACTTGCAGCATGACCGCGCGCTGCGCAGCGGAACGGGCGGGTTTGCGCGGCAGTGGCGCTGGCGGATCTGGCGTCATCGACGTGCCTTGTCGGTGGTCGTGGGATTGTTGTTGGTGGCGGTGCTCGGCGTCGTCAGCACCTTGCGTCAGGCGCA
>DEHW01000147.1 GCA_002352135.1 Lysobacterales bacterium UBA2790 | reverse complement strand
CCCAGCAGCTTGGCCAGACGCGCATCGGAGAAACCGCGGCGCTTGAGGAAGCGCAAGCGCTCGGCGCTCAGCGACTCGATTCCTTGCGCGACGACCTCGGCCTCGATGCGGATCAATGCCTCGATCTGGCGCAGGAACCAGTGATCGATGCGGGTCAGGCTGTAGACCTCGTCCAGACTCAAGCCATGACGGAAGGCATCACCCACATAGAACAGACGATCCGGACCCGGCTCACGCAGTTGGCGGCGCAGCTCCATCTGACCGACATCATCCAACTGCGCAGGCAGGATCGGGTCGAAGCCCGTGCGGCCGGTTTCCAGTCCACGCAATGCCTTCTGCATCGACTCGGACAGGCTACGGCCAATCGCCATCACCTCGCCCACCGACTTCATCTGCGTGGTCAGACGCGAGTCCGCCTGCGGGAACTTCTCGAACGCAAAGCGCGGAATCTTGGTGACGACGTAATCGATGGTCGGCTCGAACGACGCCGGTGTGGCACCACCGGTGATGTCGTTGCGCAGCTCGTCCAGTGTGTAGCCCACCGCGAGCTTGGCTGCGATCTTGGCAATCGGGAATCCCGTCGCCTTGGAGGCCAGCGCCGAAGAGCGCGACACACGCGGGTTCATCTCGATGACCACCACGCGGCCATTGTTCGGGTTGATGCCGAACTGCACGTTGGAACCGCCGGTGTCCACACCGATCTTGCGCAGCACAGCAATGGAAGCATCGCGCAGGCGCTGGTATTCCTTGTCGGTCAAGGTCTGCGCCGGAGCGACGGTGATCGAGTCGCCGGTGTGCACGCCCATCGCATCGATGTTCTCGATGGAGCAAACAATGATGCAGTTATCCGCAGTGTCGCGGACCACTTCCATCTCGAACTCTTTCCAGCCCAGCACGGACTCTTCGACCAGCACTTCGTGCACCGGCGAAAGATCCAGACCGCGCTTGACGATTTCTTCGAACTCCTCGCGGTTGTAGGCAATGCCGCCACCTGAGCCGCCCAAGGTGAAGCTGGGACGAATGATGGTCGGGTAGCCAACCTTGGCCTGGGTTTCCAACGCTTGCTCGAAGGTGCGGACGACCTCGGCCTTGGGGCATTCGAGCCCGATCTCACCCATGGCGACNNCGCTCCTTGGCGATGATCTTCTCGACCGTCTGCCAATTGATCGGCTCGATATACACCGCGTCCGCCGTATCCGGGTCGGTCATGATGGTGGCCGGGTTGGAGTTGACCAGCACCACGCGATAGCCCTCGGCCTTCAGCGCCTTACACGCTTGCGCACCGGAGTAATCGAACTCGCAGGCCTGACCGATAACGATCGGACCGGCGCCGATGACGAGGATGGAGCGGAGATCAGTTCGCTTGGGCATTGGAGATATCGGCTGAAGTATCAGAAACAGGGGCACTGGCGGCGTCGAGGATGCGCACTTCGCGGACGGTCTCTCGCGGGATGCTCATGTCAAAACCGCCTTGGGCGGGAATCAGGGCAAGGACCAATCGCGCACGGGTCGCGTCCTTCAGGACGCCACGACGCTGCGTGTTCCAGGTGGTTTCGACGACGACGGATCGTCCTTCGTAGGCTGGCAACGCATCAAAAGGCACCCGTCCCTGAGCATCCGGGGCCACATCAATGGCGGCCATTTCCTCGGGCGTGGGGACGGGCTCGATCATTTTTTCGACCACATCCTCGGCAACCGGGACACCATCCTCTTCGCGCGCACGAGCGATTTCGCGGGCGCGTTTCTGCTCGCTGAGCGAGGACGGATTGACGCGCTGCAGTGACAAACGGACAGGATCGATGCCGCTGACCCGAACATAGGGACTGAGCGCCGACATCAGGCTCTCGCCGCTCAGCATGCTGAATTGCTGGAAGCCAAGCGTCGCGTTGGGGCGCGTTTCGATGCGGAACTCGCCGCCTTCGCGCGTGAACTGCCCCCAGGCGTGCAAGAGATCATCCTCGGCATGCAGTCCTTGCGAAAGCAGCAGCGACTGCACACCATCGAGGTGGGCTTGCAGGAACTGCTCGACGGGGATATCCAGCAGTTCGGCGCAATACGCATTGCGCGCCGCGAGAAAACCCTCGTCGCGGAACACCACCGAGGCATCCCCCAAGGTGGCACCGATCAGTGCTTCGGGACGAAGTCTGCCCTCGCCGGGCACGCGCAATCCCATCCGCGCCTCCATGCTGCCGACGCCGGGCGTTTCGAGATTCATCAGATAGGCCAGCACACCNNAGATCCGAGCGATCCCAGGCGTCGACCTTGCAACCGGCCGCTTCCATTGGCAGGCCAGTATAGGCACCGATCAAGCCCGATTGTGGTCCGGTGGGCAGGCCTTCGATTTCGAGGTTGACCACACTGAAGCCGATCCGATTCGGCAATTCATCCGGCAAACCGAACAGGCTGGAGCGCACCAACCACCACAGTCCTGGCGTGTGAATCTCCATCCGTCGCGCACGCACCAGCACGTCACCGCCCAGCGCGGGTCGCATGCGAATACCGCTGATGCCAATATCGCCCGCGAAGGTGAAGTAGCTGTTGTCGCGGGCGACTTCCACGATCCCCGCCACCTGCTTCAACTGCTTGTCGATACCGGCACTGATGCGCCACCACAGTAAGCCGTACAACAAGGCCAAGGGCAAACCGATCCAAAGCAGAACCCGGACGAAAATGCCGCTGACGGTCACACCACCGCCTGAGGCACCACGCGAGCGAGCGGAACGAGCCATGACAACCTCCTGATCAGGAACGGTAGGCGCGAATCATCGCCAGAAACTCATCGAACAACGGTGACACATCATGCGGTCCGGGGGCCGCTTCGGGATGCCCCTGAAAACTGAAGGCGGGCGCGTCGCTCAGGGCGATGCCTTGCAGTGAACCATCGAACAGAGACCGATGCGTTGCCTGCACATTGCCCGGCAAGCTGGCTTCATCGACGGCAAAACCGTGATTCTGGCTGGAGATCATTACTCGGCCACTGCGCAAGTCCTGCACCGGGTGATTGGCACCATGGTGGCCGAACTTCATCTTCAGCGTTCGCGCCCCCGCAGCCAAGCCGAGCAGCTGGTGCCCAAGACAGATTCCGAAAACCGGCAACTTCGCCGCGATGAACTCGCGGATCGCCGCAATCGCGTAGTCGCAAGGCTCGGGATCGCCCGGGCCATTGGAGAGAAATACGCCATCCGGGCGCATTGCCAGCACCTGTTCGGCAGGCGTCTGTGCCGGCACCACGGTCAAGCGACAACCGCGNNCGCTGGACGAGACGAAATCGCCGCGATCCATGTCCAGGCTGCCTTGGGCAAACTCGTAGGTCTGCGACACGCAGACCTCCTTGGCCAGATCCATGCCTTTCAGACCAGGGAAGGCCCGCGCACGCGTGATGGCCTCTTCGACACCCACGCCCTCACCCGCCGTCAAGCAAGCGTTCTGTGCGCCGCCATCGCGCAACAAACGGGTCAGCTTGCGGGTATCGATTTCGGCGATCGCCACCACACCGCGCGACTGCAACCACGCGGCCAGGTCAGACTCGCTGCGCCAATTGCTGGCCGGTGTCGGCAGTTCACGGATGATCAGACCAGAGGCCAGCACGGCCGCCGATTCGTCATCCTGATCGGTGCAGCCGGTATTGCCGATGTGCGGATAGGTCAGGGTGACGATCTGTCGGGCGTAGGACGGATCGGTGAGGATTTCCTGGTAACCGGTCATGGCGGTGTTGAACACCACTTCGCCGACGCGCGTACCAACAGCTCCGGCGGAAAGCCCGTGGAACACGGTGCCATCGGCCAGAGCAAGCAATGCAGGTTGATTCACAGGGGGTCGCCTTTGATGAGCTGGGACTTCCGATTCCCCGCGTCGCAAAGCGCTGTCGCGCAAGAAAAACCGGGCCAGCAAGTGCGGGTCCGGATCGGCGATGCGAGGGTTCAGGCGAGTGCGAATTGTAGATTTCCAGACACGCCCTGTCCACCCGAGCACGTACGCGCAATCGGCATATCAGCGCAACGCGGGTTCGCTACAGGTCGAGCAAATCGTCGAGCGAATAGCGTCCGGGGCGCTGGCGCGCCAGCCAGCGTGCGGCTTTCAAGGCACCGTGTGCAAAGACATCGCGACTGGCCGCGTGATGCGCCAGTTCGATGTGTTCACTGGCAGCAAAGAAATTGACGCGGTGATCACCCACCACATCGCCACCACGCAGGGCGTGAAACCCGATCTCGCCGAACTGACGCGGCGCGCTCACGCCTTCGCGACCATGCCGCGCGACGGCGGACAGGTCCACGCCGCGTGCCGCCGCCACCGATTCCCCCAGTTTTAGGGCGGTTCCCGAGGGAGCGTCCTTCTTGCGCTGATGATGGACTTCAACGACTTCGCAATCCCAGTCGGGCAAGGCCGCAGCGGCCTGCCGCACCAGCCGGGTCAGCAAGGCGATACCCAGACTGAAGTTGGCGGCCCACATCACGGGAATGCGGCTGCTCCAACTCGTCAGGGCAGCTTGCGCCGCCTCGTCGAGTCCCGTGGTGCCGGACACCAGCGCTGCGCCGCGCGCCACACACACATCGCCCAGCGCGCGTAAACCCGAGGGTGCGCTGAAGTCGACTGCCACATCGAATGCCGGGGCATGCACCAGTTGGCTCGGCTGCAGGACCGACAGCGCTCCCAGGTCCGAACGCGGCGCACTGGCGACGGCGGCAACCAGATGCAGCTGCGAGTGCTCGGCCAGACCGGCGATCAGACTTCGCCCCATGCGCCCGGATGCCCCGTGGATCAACAAGCGGATGCGCGGCTCGGTCATGTCGTCCCCCACTCTTTCAACTGGTCATGTTCTCGAAAAATCGTTTGACGCCGTCGAACCACGAACTGGCACGCGGCGAGTGGGCCTGCGCATCGGCGCCCTCGAATGTACCCTCGAACTCCTCCAGCAATTCACGCTGCCGCTTGGTGAGCTTGACTGGCGTTTCCACCACCACGCGACACAGCAGATCACCGGTGCTGTGGCTACGCACCGATTTGACGCCCTTGCCGCGCAAGCGGAACAGCTTGCCGGTCTGAGTCTCCGCGGGCACCTTGATCAAGGCCTCGCCATCCAGCGTCGGCACTACCAGTTCCGCACCCAGCGCGGCCTGCGAGAAACGGATCGGCACTTCGCAGTAGAGGTCGTTGCCGTCGCGCTGAAAGATCTCGTGCTGCTGCACGCGCACTTCGACATACAGATCGCCGGCCGCAGCACCATTGGGTCCCGCTTCGCCCTCGCCACTCAGACGGATGCGGTCGCCGGTGTCCACACCCGCGGGAATCTTGACCTTTAGGGTCTTCTCGGATTCGACACGCCCCGCACCCTGACACTTCTTGCAGGGATTCTTGATTCGTTTGCCCGAGCCGCCGCAGTGCGGGCAGGTCTGCTGCACGGAAAAAATGCCCTGTTGCATCCGTACCCGCCCGTGCCCACCACAGGTACTGCAGGTTTCCACCACGCCGTCGGTGGAGCCGCTGCCTTTACAGGGCTCACAGGCGACAACGGTCGGAACGACGATCTCTTTCTCGATACCGAAGACCGCCTCTTCCAACTCAAGGTCGAGCACATAGCGCAGATCAGCGCCACGTCGCGGTCCACGTTGCCGCGCCCCGCCGCCAAAAATATCACCGAAAATATCGCCAAAAATGTCACCGACATCGGCAAACCCGGCGCCACCACGCCCACCGCCCATTCCCCCTTCAAACGCGGCGTGCCCGTGCTGGTCATACAAGCGACGTTTGGACGCATCGGACAGCACTTCGTAGGCTTCCTTGGCCTCCTTGAAGTTGGCCTCGGCCTGCGCATCATTGGGATTGCGGTCGGGATGGAACTTCATCGCCAGCCGTCGATAGGCCTTTTTCAGCTCATCGTCGTTGGCGTTGCGTTGCACGCCCAGCACTTCGTAGTAGTCGCGTTTCATCGTCGGATTCGGAACTCATTCAAGCGGATCGGTGCGGCGGGATGATCCGCAACTCGATTCAACGACAAGGCCGCAGAGGTCGTCTGCGGCCTTGTCAGGCGTGGGGTCGCACGAACGCGGGGCCGACGTCGCGCCCCGCGTGTGATCACATCAGTTCTTCGGTTCGTTCTTGACCTCGGTGAACTCGGCGTCGACCACATCGTCCTGCGGCGCGGACGCGGAGGCCGAAGCGGCAGCGCCGGAATCGCCGCCCGAGGCGACCGCAGCCAGTGACTGCGCGACCTGCGCCAAGGCATTGGTCTTGGCTTCAATCTGCGCCTTGTCATCGCCCTTCATGGCGGTTTCAAGGTCGGCCAAGGCGGACTCGATCTGGCCGATCTGATCAGCCGGGACCTTGCCACCGTGTTCCTTGATCGCACTGCGCGTGCTGTGGATCAGGGCGTCGGCCTGATTGCGTGCGCCGACCAACTCATGGAACTTCTTGTCTTCCTCGCGATTGGCTTCGGCGTCGGCCACCATGCGCTGGATTTCGTCGTCCGACAGGCCTGATCCCGCCTTGATCTCGACCTTCTGTTCCTTGCCGGTCTTCTTGTCCTTGGCCGACACATGCAGGATGCCGTTGGCATCGATATCGAAGCTCACTTCCACCTGCGGCATGCC
>DEHW01000208.1 GCA_002352135.1 Lysobacterales bacterium UBA2790 | reverse complement strand
GCGCGTCTTGTTGCGCAGTTGAGTAGGCCCGCCATTCAATATCTGCTTCGATCTGAACACGCGAAGACCGCGGTCTTTCAGCCATGCCGACAGACTTTCTGCGTCGAGTACCGACTGGGGAATCGCCGCGGCGCCACGGATACGAAGCGCCTCGTGCAAGTACCACTGCATGAGGATCAGCGCTTGCTCCAAGTGCCGCCGATCCATCTCTCGCGCCGACAATCCCAAGTCAATAACCGTCGTCACGCCCGCGATGCGGCACGCGTTCTCAAGGGCCTTCGATGTGCGGTCGCGAAGTTCCGCCAGGTCGGCGCCGTGAGCCATCAAGCTCTCAAACTGGTTGAGGGCAGCCATAGCCAGCACCGTCGCATCCGCACTCAGCGGCAATTCCACCGGGGTAAGCTCTTGTGCGGATTTGCCGGTAGAGGGCGTTGACTCCATCAACCCCTTGAGCACCGCAAACAGGCGTTTGATTTCCCGTCGATCTTCAGGCTTCTCGAAACGATCGACCTGCCTCGTTCCGATGGTGCTTTCTGGCCACGCCACCAGGCAGCGAGAAAGCAAGCCTTGACCGTTCGCCATCCGGTCAGATAGCAGCAGGGTCATCACATCAGGCTGCGCAAGCTGATGCATCGCCATGCGGCGCCCGTAAAGGATCGCGGCGCCGTCGCCAGCGCGCACGCGGTCAAACGGTGAGCCATCCCAAATCTTGCACCACCGCGCCATCGTCTTGAGCGCGTTGTCAGAGTTCAACGCGTGGCCGCCGATCAGCAGCCCGCCTTCGTCACTGAATAGTGCCACGCTTGGCTGAGCGACGAGCATCAGCTTGAACTGTCCTTCCACCGTTGGCTCAGTCAAGAACCGCAGCGGCATAATCGGGGGAATTGGCCTGTCGCCCACAGACTGAACCGCCTGGAAAACATCGGCCTTGGTTGCCATGGCCGCGCCAGGCTTCTTGGTCGTTGCAGCACGCTTGGCTGCGTCGACAGCCTGCTTCCACGACTCAAGCTCCAACTCGTAGGCGCCAAGCTCAGCTTGATAGGCCTCCATGTCGGTTCGTTCTTGCCTCTTTGCGGCACCGAGAACTACATCATCGACCCCGCTCTTGCGCTCGCCCGATTCGCCGACCGTGAGCAGAAAGAGCGACAGCGGCCTTGCCTTTCCCCAGGGCAAGAGGACGTCGTAATGTGCTTGTACAGCCAGCGAGGCCGCGGCCAAGACCGACTGGCAGCATAGGGCCAAGGGTGCCTTGACGGTTTCGTGTAGCGCTCGCGCCGCATCGCCCAGCACCGAACCAAGCGCTTCGACCGGGTAGGGTTGGGCAGGTGGGATGACCGCGCGCAATGGTTCCGGCTCGCGCCGAGAGTGATTTGCAGACTTGCCGGCCATGCGGAATGCCTCGTCGTCGAGAAACGATTGACCTCGATCAATTCCTTTATCCATGATGAGTCACGCCCGCTGCGGTCATTGCGGCCTGAATTCGAGATACGGCCAGGATCAGCCGCTCGCGGTCCACTTCGGTGAAGGGTTGCCCAGCCAGCATCGCCACCGACGCCGCCGCAACCACCATCGCCTCGAAGCCGACAGCGCGAAGCACATCAGCCGCGGGGAACGGTCGCCGCTCAGGTCCGACACGGTGAGGTATGGCCCGCTCGGGGAACAAGTCGCTGATGTCCATGCCTACAGCAGCCAGAACGCTGTGCACACCGCACCCGGCAAAGCAGTGCACGAGGATGCGCCCGTCGTCTTTTTCGGCAATCGAGAGGCTCGGACCGCGGTCGTTGTGAGCAGGACAACATCCCTGCCAGGTGCATGGTCCGGTGCGCTTCACCTTGTCGAGACGGGCAAGGAGATTGTGGACGTTGCTGGGTCCGGTATAACTGGCCTTGTCGCGGGCGCTCGGCTTTTCTTCGCGAGGGTCGGGCGCCTTCATCTAGGACGCCTCACCAGCGGTCAGTGCCTCAACTGCGGCAGCATCCCAGAGCAGGCGTCGATTCGCGAGCTTGATCGGGCGCAGGCCCAGGTAATGACCGTCGCGGCAAAGGCCGGCGCGGATGGTCTGCTCTCTTACGAGCAGCCGGGCAGCGAGTTCTTCGGTTGAGATTTTGGGGGCGGCGCCCCGCGCATTGTTGCGCGATGCCTTGGATACGGCTTGGGGTGCAGTTTCCATTCGCGGGTTCTCCTATTGGAAAACCTTGGCACTTCAACGTGAAGCACCATAGGCGAATGGAACTATCTGTCGCCCGAAATTGCGCGAAAAACTGCGGCAAAAATGCTGTAATTTCGGAGTTTGCGGAAGGTTATTCGGAGTTTGCGGAGGGTTATCTGGTTTCTTGATTGAGCATGGCACCGATCAGAACGGATAGCTCGCTGTTGCCGTCGCTCTTCACAAACAACTTGGCCGGATGCACTGCGATCTTCCCGTTTTCCCTCGCCCAGTTCAGCGCCGGACCGACTTTCCAAAACCCGTGACGAACGGACCTGGCTGTCGCGGACAGGCCATTTCTTCCTGCATCGCTCAGATCCAACTGGATCGACGGCCAAATTTTCTCAAGCTCCTGAATGAGGGCCATGCGCTTTCGCAAGATCTCTCTTTCGCTCGGTTCAGTCGTGACATCGGCTTGCTCGGTGTCCTCATCAGGCGTTACCCTTGGCGCTCCAGAACAGGCGGTTTCGGGCTGCTCCTGCAATTCAGCAAATACCGGTGGCGGGGCGTCGGTCGGGTCGCGCAGCAGGGCAGCCACTTCACCGGGTGCGGCGATCCCTTCTGATTCCGCCCATGCGGTAAATTCGTCGAGGGTCACGAATGCGCCAACAGGTAGAACAAGGGCATCGGCCCAACGGGGGGCCTCGTCCGGTCCTTGTTCTGCATCCGCCCAAAATTCTCTTGCACTGGCGGCAATGGCAGCCTTGGCGTCGAGGTCAAGCCATGAACGCAACAGATCAAGATCAAGGGGCGCGCGCGTCATGGTGCCGCGGGGAGTCAGCTTGCCGTCCCGCACGGCGGACTGAAGACGCGGCGTCAATTCTTCAAGGGCTTGCAGGTAGTGCGCGTACCACTCAAGTTCCCAGCCCAACCTGGTTGCCTCGTCGACATGGTGTCCGGGCCATTCCGGGCGCCTGATGAGCCGTGTCGCCAAGAGGAAAACCGCGCGGCTCAGGGCCACAAGACCGGCTTGGGCGGGCGCTCTGCCGTTTCGGGAATACGTCAGGTCGAGAAGCTGGCGGCGCTCCCTGACTGCCAATTGATACCGCTTAAGTTGGTCGTCATTCATCTTTGGCGCTCCTTCGTTTGGGTGTGCCACGCCGGCCGGGTGAAGGTGCCCGGTTTTCGAGTGGCCGATCAAGGCGCGGCAGTGCTCAGTTTAGCCGATGGCGTACAAGCCCGTGCTTGGCATCAACGTGAGCGACGCGTCACTCCAACCATTCCAGGCCGACAAGCCCGCTGGCCGGAGCGCATCGGTATCGCAGGATGGTCCGAGGAGTACCACTCGTTTAAGGCCGTCGACAACGAAGGCAAGTACTCTTCGACTTCGTCACCCATTCGGTATGGAGTACGCGCCGCCCGCTTCTCGATTGGGTTCGACCGCTCTGCCAAGGACAAGGAGGGCGATCGGGTGGATCGGCTCTACGAGATCTTCAGCGACCGTGGCTGGGTACACAGAGGCCAGGGCTGGGTGATCGTGCGCCTGGAGCCACTGCAGCAACCCGCTGGAGGTGTCCTTCGTGCCAGAGGCGACACATGTTGAGGTGCTGGCGTTCTACTGCACCATGTGGGTGAGCCTAACAGCGATAGCGCAGCCATCGCCGCCCCTTGCGACTTCTGCGACTCCTGCGACTTTCGCCCAAGAAACAGGCAATGACGCGCCAAGAGTCGCAGAAGTCGCAGAAGTCGCAACCCCTTGTGCCGAGGTACCGAAACAGCGTCATATCGCTGGCTGATCTGCGTTGCGGACCGGAGCCCACGGGTCGTTATGTCCAGGAACCGCTGTGCGGCAAGCTCACGGGTCTGAGCGCCGACATTCCCAGCGTAAATCCGATGCAGCGCGGTCGCCCCAAAGATAAAGATGCAAATTTGCATCTTTATCAGGACTCGGCGGGTCCAATTTTAAATGCCTTGGCGCGCAGCGCGCTGGCCGCCGTGCTCAGTCATGGACCGACGCGGAAGCCAGCGATGGTCGCTACCAAACTGTCCACGATGCAGCGCGGCCGCCCCCAAGAAAATGCGTCAATTGGCGCATTTTCTCAGCCGGGTCGAATTCTCAAGGTATTGGCGCCCAACGTGCAGCCCGCCGTGTGCAGCCATTGACCGGCGCGGAAAGCCAGCGATGGTCGCTGCCAAACTGGCCACCCTGGCGCACGACAGTTACCAGCCTGCGCCAATTGGCGCATCCTCGCTTCCGGTGCGGCTGGAAAAGCTAGACCAGGGCCGTCCCAACAAAGATGCCAATTGGCATGGTTTTCCGGTCAAGCGGGATGACGCCGCCAGACTGACGCACGGGCAGCCTCCAGCATGCGCAAATTTGCGCACCCTCGCAGAAAGGCGCTGCCGAGTTGGAGACTGTGAGCCGGCGCTCGATGGAGCGCCCCCCGCCGCATCTGCCAGCGTCGAAGGTGGCGATCTCTTGTGTCTGGTTGATTTACTCAATCCGCATCGCCAGTGTCCGACACTGAGCCAGCAGGCCGTCGCTGCAGCACGGAGGGCAAATAAAGCGATGGGCGGGGAACAGTCCAATCAGAACGGATTTAATGTCCGATTCTGCAATCTTGCAGAATCGAACGGAGGTTTCCCCGCATCAAGGCGCGAGCCGACCACAAGTCTCGCCCCGCTTCGTCACAGCGCCGCCACGGATCTGCAGAACGGCATTGCCGAACTGTTGGCCGCCGTTGATCAAGGCGAAGTCGCGGTCTTCACTGCCGCCTGCCTAGTCCGCTTGCCCGCTGATCCTTAGCGCGAAGTCCTCATCCATACCTGCGCGAACGGGTGAAGGCGATCAAGCTGCCGGCACACCGGATTCCCGAGGCGCGGGTGAATTTCGTCGCCACCCCGCAGTTGCGCCTGCTCCTGAACGACGCCGGGCTGGCGCAGATCATTCCAGCCATTTGCCAGGCGTTCGGCGGCGAACCGCCGGACATCATCGCCATCGATCCGATTCGCAACGTCTTCGACGGCGGCGAGAGTGGCGCTGGCAAGAACAACAGCCGGCTGGTGATCAACGAGCTTCTTCGCCGAGCCGGGCTGCTGCAGTACCTCGGCGGCAACAAGATCGCCTCCGGTTCGGGACTGCTCACTGCATTGTCTCGGCAGCCTTCGCCCCTGTTTCAACTCGATGAATTCGGTATGTTTCTGTCGGCGGCTGTCGACCGCAAGCGCTCGCCGCGCTATGTCTGCGAGATCCTGGATCTGCTCACCGAGCTGTATACGACCTCGGGCACCACCTATTTCGGCATCGAATATGCTCAGAGCCAGGCAGATGCCGCGCGTCGCCCGATCCATCAACCCTGTGTTTGTGTCTACGGCACGACGACGCCGGTACACTTCTGGCAGGCGCTGCAGGCGACCAACGTCGCCGATGGTTCGCTGNNGGCAAGCTGTCGGGCAACCTCAGCGATATCGGTGGCGTGGATCAGGTGTCGCCGACACCCCGCGTGGTGCCAATGAGCGACAAGGCAAAGGCAGGATTCAAGGCGCTTGACCGCGACCTGCTGAACGACCTGCGCGCCTCGTCCGGCAGCGGTTTCGCGTCGATCCTGGCGCGCATCGAGGAAAATCCTACCAAGCTCGCGCTGATCCGCGCAGTGTCCCGCGATGCGGTGGATCCGCAGATCCAGAAAGAGGACGCCGAGTGGGGCATTCTCATCGCACGCCATTGCGCCAATCAGACCATTCGTGAAGCATCGATGCGTGTTTCGGAGAACGTCATCGAGTCGAATCACAAGCGCGCGCTCCTGATACTTCAAGAAGCGGGGCCCGAGGGGATGTCCAAGCACGAGTTTACGCGCCGTACGCAGTTCATGGATGCACGTCAGCG
>DEHW01000130.1 GCA_002352135.1 Lysobacterales bacterium UBA2790 | reverse complement strand
AGCGGTGCAGTGGCCTGCATCATCATGCCGTTTTCCGACAGATTGCCGATGCGACCCACGGCCTGTTCGGTCATGGTGTCAACGACGTCGATATTCTCTTGCGCACGCTTGCGTTTGGCACGTCGATGTTCGCTCATGAGCTGGCTCCTTCGCCCGCCGGCTTGCCCGAGAAGGACTTGAGCGCGCCCATGATGGACTGCCAGGCGCGATCAATCATCGTGCCTTGCTCGGCCATCACGATGCTTGCTTTGCCAGAGAGCAGCATCCGCGCCAGATGCGCCATGTCGTACTCACCGGCGCGTTGACCACGGTGATTGACGAACAAGGCGTTGTTGGTGACCGTACTGAACCAGGACATGCGGCGACGTACGGGCAGGCCGTGGTCTTCATGGAACTCGAACCACGTCCCAAAGGGCAGATGACGAATGCGGTCGTACTGCGCCTGCTCATCGGCGCTGAGGACAGGCTTTGGCTCGATGTGGTGCGGCTCGCCACTGGTGCCCAAGCGAGTCCGCGACTTGAGTTTCAGCGCCAATTCGGTGCGGGTTGATGCATCGTCAGTGGCGACGTCATCAGGCCCGGCGAGCAGCCGCGCGACGAGCGCCGACGCATCATTTTCGTGATAGCCAACTTTGACGAGTGCGTGTTCCACGTCGTCACGAAGGCCAGCCAACTCCGCCCCGGCCAACTTGATCTGACCGGTGGAAACACGGATCAATTGATCGACGATTTCGATCTGACGCTGGTAGACCGGCGATTCCTCACCGCCGCGCAGCAATGACAGCGCGAGCACATCGGTCCAAGCCTGATTGAGCAATGCGCTGACGAACTTGGGAACGTTCTGGCCCTTGAGCTGCGCGGCAACNNTCAACATGACGACGCTCGGCCACTTCTGCCTTGCGCGCCTGGGTCTGCATCTGCTGTTCAAGATCGCCGACCGTGCCTTCAAAGATGGCTGGATCGTCATTGAACTCATGGGTGACCTTGTCCACCACGACGTTCAGTTTATCCAGCAGGCCTTGATCGATGTCCTCGCCATCGCGCAACCAGGTGGCACCGGTTTCGGCGACGGCATTCAACATCCGTCGGGCCGGATGCTGGCGCCGAGTGAAAAAGCCCTTGTCAGAGAGCGCCACCCGCAGCATTGGCACCTGCAGCTTGGACAGAAGCTGAGCTGCCGGACTGGTGGGACTGAACTCCCGGCTGATGTTCTCGAACAGCAGGCTGAGTAGTTCAACGATATCGTTATGCTCTGGCGAGAGCATGGGCGACTGGCCTGGCGGTGTGACCTGGCGCAGTTGCGCCAGCATGTCCTGTTTGACGTGCGCGATGCTGCGCATCACCGGTCGGCCATCTACCTGCATCCGCGGTGGCTCCCNNCCTGCCAGCAATTGGCGCAAGACGTCGAACATTTGCCCATCATTGCCACCACCATCCATATCCAAAGGCTCAGGATGGGTTGTTCCTGGCCAAGCGGTGAAGGGTTTTTCCGCGTGTGGTATTGCGCCACCCATCGCGGCAGGCGCCGCTGGCGCTGCTTGAACGGGAGGCATGCCGGAACTCATGCCGGCAAAGGGTGAAGCGACACCCGCCGGCACGTGAGGGACTTCAAAACTGCCGCCGGGCAGGTGACTCTGGGTTTGGCCCATTCCTGCGACGGGCGCTGCAGGACCGCTCCAGCCACCATGCGGAATATGCGGAACGGTTTCCGGGTTGAACGTATTGCCCTGCGCGGACTTTCCGCGGGGTGCCGCATTCTCGGAAACGGGTGGCGACGGACTCGATGCCTTCGCTGAGCTGGCGGTCGACGCAGAAGGCCTCGTCCTGTTGGGGACCACGCTCAGATGCGCCAGAACTTTTTCCCTCGCCAGATAGCTGTTGACCGCCTCATATAGCGAACCGATCAGTTGCATGACCTGCCGGTCAAACTGGCGGAACAGCAACAAGCGGTATTCGATATTCAGGTCCAGCGAGTGCACGGCCTTGCGCAGGCAGCGACAAAGCAACTGAGGCCCAATCGGCAAGCGTTCGCTTTCGAAGGCAGGCTTGCCGGCCAGGACACCAAAACGCTGTCCCAACAGAAAAAGCGGCAGGCTGTGACGGATTTCGGCGCGCGAGGAAATTTCGTTGAGAACGATGTTTTCTTCCAGCTCGATATCGGCCACCAGTGACAACTCACCAAAGCCACCGCGTTGTTCATTGGGATCCGGTTCCGGCGAAGCGTCGCGAATGCTGGCAAGCACGGCTTCCAGAGCAATGAGGAATCGCGGTGTCAGATCGGATCGACCACGCTTGATCTCTCGCAAGGCTTCAAAACAGGAGGCTTGTGTCGCGGAGTTTCTTGCTTGCTCGGCCAACTTGAACAATTGCTGTTCAAATTCATCCAGTGTGGCACGCATGCCGCGCTCCACTTCATCCGAGGCGAACTTCAGGACGCCTTCCAACAGGGCGCGGACGCGACGTGGCAGTGGTCGCTGCGCGAGGCGAGGCGGCGCATTTGATTGTTCGGTGTTCATGCTGCCCACTCGACTCCGCATGGCGAACTTCCTGTGATCAACATCACGATTCTATCAGCATGAAGGCGACTACTCCGAAGGCCATGGTGTTGCTGTAGCCATCTTGGTTGGTTGCCGCCATCGGTGACTAACGACGCCAGGCTTCGACACCTCCAGGCCACCAGCGACAACTTGGATCAAGCTAAGCAATACGTTTTTCCGGCATCAAGCATGCCAACGATGCCCTGCAAGTTCATTGCAAGCAATATTGCTGCCAGTTCAGTGGCATCGGTCCGCCAGACGGAGTCCGGCGGACCTTTTCAACCTTGTTGAAGGGATTTGAGAAACGAACTGTCTCTACGCTGCACGGCAGGCAAGGTCGTGACGCTGAGTCGGTGCAGCACAGCGATGTCTCTTCGGCCGGTTAGTCCAGTAGCCTGGGTATTGCACAAGGCAGAGGAACCGGGATCCTCATTCGGCAGGGTTCCAACGCAGCAGAAGCCAGCCGTTGGCATCGTCCGTATTGAAGCCATCGACCTCGACGTACTCCCGATTCAGGGCGTTGTTCAAACGTGCTTCGAGCACCCAATTTCGCGTCATCGCGAACTGCGCGTTCAGATTGATCAGCCCGTAGCCACCCAAGTCCCCGACAAAATCACGACGTGCTGAAAAGCCCAGCGCTTCCAAGCCGAAATCCCAACGATCGCCAATGGGTCGCCCCAATTGGAGGGAGGCCTTCCGCCCAGGGCGGCGCAGCAGACGCAGATCGCTGTCCAGGTCACGCGGGTCCTGCCATGTCGCATTGGCATCCACGGTCCACTCTCCGAGGGTCTGACCGTAGTGGATTTCAAGTCCTTCGATGCGCGCGCGTTGAATGTTGATCGCTTGGAACGTCGCGCCACCGGCATAGGCGATCAAATTGTCGATGTCGTTGCGGTAGACGCGCAGTTCGGCGCGTTGCGACGTGTCGGGCCGCCATTGCAAGGCGAGTTCGGCGGACTCGGCGGTCTCGGCATTCAGGAATGCGTTGCCTGCGTAGTAGCCGCCGAAACCCGGCGCGTAGAGTTCATTGAAGTTCGGTGCGCGGAATCCCTCGCCCACATTTGCGGACAATCGCCAGTGGTCGGTGAGCTGCCAGCCCCAGGCCGCCTGCGAGGTGAGTTCGCTGCCATAGGCACTGTTGTCGTCGAGTCGCGCGGACAACTCCCATTGGTGTGCGCCACGATCTACGCTCCAGTGCACGAAGGCGGCACGGTTGCTGCGGGTCTGGTCGTAGGTTGAACTGCCGGAGAAGGTATCCAGCAGCTCACCATTTTCATGCATCCAGGCCAGACCGAACTGCCACTGCTGCCGTTCACGTTGCACGCGGTGGACCCAATCGGCTTGCGCGCGGCGGGTTTCAAAGGCATTGAAGAATGCCGGTGTTTCGAGCGATTCGCGCGCATGGGCAAGGCGCAGTTCGTGCGACCACTGCGGGCTGAGCTCGCCATCCAATCCCAGGTTCGCGGTGTGGTGGCGAACGGATGAAACGCCCTGATCGAACTCGATGACATTATCTGTGGCCAGCAGGCTGGCGCTGGCGCGTTGCTCCCCGAGCGACCATTCGCCCCAGCCGCTCAGATTGCGCAGCAAGCTGCCGTCGTCGTCGGGATCGAATCCGAAGCCATTTGGGTTCTGCGCGTTGAAGCCCTCGCTATCGAGGTAGCCGACGCGCAGGCCGTAGCCGTGTCCTGGCTGACGATGCCCCCAGCCCGCCTCGGCACCGGCTGTGCGATGGCTGCCGACCAGCGTCGTCACGTCGAGACCCTCGCCGCGGCGCGTGAATATCTGGATCACACCGCCGATGGCATCCGAACCCCATTGCGCGGCGCGCGGACCGCGCACAATTTCGATCCGCTCGATTTGACCAAGCGGGAGGTTCTCCCATGCGTAGCCACCGGTATTGGCCGAGGCGATTCGCACGCCATCGATCAGCACCAGCACGTGATTCGAGTTGCTGCCGCGCATGAACAGACTGGTCTGTTGGCCGAGGCCACCACTGCGCACGATGTCGATACCGGTCTGCAGCCGCAACAGATCAACCAGATCACGCGTGGCGGCGCGATCAATGTCTTCGCGGGTGATCACACTGACGCCCGCAAGACTGTCGTCGATGGTCTGGGCGTGGCGCGTCGCGGTCACCACGACGACGGGTTGACGCGTGGCGGCATCGGCCCACGAGGAAATCGCCAAGGCGACGGCAAGGCCCAGCAGATGCCGGGACGTTGAGGATAGAAACATGAAACGCTCCTGATTGCTCACCCGCAGGAACACTGGGCGAGACGCAGGCGTTGCCGCACGGGCGAACACCCGCACGGCCCGCCGCCAGTGCGTCGTGACAGCGCGCCGCATGCGAATGGAACGCGGCAGGCTGTACCTCAGGCCGGTCTCCGGGCTTGCAGGGTGACGGGGTGGAGCCCGGTCAGTGTCGAACCGCCTTCCCGGAGTGACCCAGTGGCTGAGTGGTCGACTACACCTGCTTACCGTTGCGGGGGCAGCGCCGGATTCTCACCGGCTTCCCGTACACCTGAAGCGGCGACAGTCTAGCAAGGGGAACCGCGTCATTTCATTCGCCGTCGACGGAAGTGATCGCTTTGCTGGCGAGAACCTTGTCGATGCGGTGACCATCCATGTCCACCACTTCCAAACGCCACTCCTGCAAGTCGATATGGTCGGTGGTGTGTGGCAGGCGTCCGAGCAGGGTCAGGAAAACACCATTCAAGGTGTGGTAGTGCTCCTCGACTTCGGCCGGCAATTCGCCCAAGTGCAAGGTGTCGCGAAGGATGGGCAAGGGCGTCAGGCCGTCCAGAAGCCAAGAGCCATCTTCGCGTTGAATCGCCCACGCATCATCTTCTTCGACCGACAGAAACTCCCCGGCGATGGCTTCCAGCAGATCATGCTGGGTGATGATGCCCATCACATCACCGTACTCATCGGTGACGAAGGCCATTGGCGCCGAGGAACGGCGCAGTTTGTCGAGGACTTCCATCCCGTTCATGCCTTCCGGGACGAACAAGGGCGGTTTCAAATGCCCTTCGATATCGAGGTGCTGGTGGTTGAGCACTTGCGCCAGAACGATGCGGGTTTCGATGATGCCAAGCACTTGATCCAGCGAGCCGCGCGCCACCGGCATTCGATGATGGGTGCCTTGAGCAAGGCCGCAGCGAACCTGTTCGGCGGAGTCGTCCAAGTCGATCCAGCTGACATCGCCACGCGGCACCATCAGCGACGCAGCACGGCGCTCATCGAGGCGAATGACGTTGCGCATCATGGTGTGTTCGTGTTGCTCGATCACGCCCGACTCACTGCCTTCCTTCAGGACAGCTTGGATGTCCTCGCTGGTCATTGCGCCTGCGCCTTCCTGATGAACGCCGAGCAGGCGCAACAAGAGTTTGGTGGACTGCGTCAGCAGCCAGACAAAGGGACGGGTTGCCTTGGCCAACAGGGCCATCGGTATGGCTACGCGACGTGCAACCGTGTCCGGGTGAGCTTGACCGAATCGTTTGGGAACCAGTTCGCCGACCACAATGGAGAAATAGGTGACCGAGGCAACCACGACGGTCATCGCCAGATAGTGCGCCGCCTCATTCGTCATGCCCCAAGCCATCAGATAGCTGGCAAACGGGTCGGCCAGGGCTGCCTCACCAGCGATACCGCTGAGCAGGCCGATCGAGGTGATGCCGATCTGCACGGTCGACATGAACTGGGTTGGATTTTCACCCAACTTCAGGGCTGCAATGGCACCTGCATCGCCCGCCTCGGCACGCGCCTGCAAGCGGCCACGGCGCGCGGTAACCAAGGCGATTTCCGACATCGCAAACAGTCCATTCAACAGAATCAGACCGGCGAGTAACGCAATCTCCACAACGACACTCCATTCAATGGACAGCGAGAGGCTGTTGATGCGGGGGCAAGCAATAATGCCTCAGTTCAGGATTTCAAGTTTCGCGTAGGCCAGAACGAGCCACTTGCTGCCAGTCGATTCGAACTGCACCTGGACGCGTGCATGCATGCCGCTGCCTTCGACATCAATGATCACCCCCTCACCAAAGGCGGCATGGCGAACGGAGGATCCGAGCTTCAGGCCACTTGGCATCGGCTCGCTAAGTGCGGCGCTGGATGGGCGATGCGACGACGCGGGGCGACTGACCTGGACGCGTGGGCGAACCTCACGCAACAGCGCTGGTGGAATCTCCCGCAGGAATCGCGATGGAGCGCCCCAGGTGTCCATGCCATGAATGCGGCGAGTCTCCGCATAGGTCATGACCAGTTGCTGGCGAGCGCGGGTGATGCCGACATAGGCCAGTCGACGTTCTTCTTCCAGCCTTGCGGCGTCTTCGATGGACTTCTGCCCAGGGAACAGACCTTCTTCGACACCGACCATACAGACCAGCGGAAACTCAAGTCCCTTGGCGGAATGCAAGGTCATCAACTGCACGCAGTCCTCGCCCGCCTGCGCCTGTCCCTCACCGGCCTCCAGTGCGGCATAGGCAAGAAAGCCAACCAGCTCGGGCAAGGCACTGGCACCTTCTTCTACCTCGATCTGGATGAAGCGGCTGGCCACGGTCACCAGTTCGTCGAGATTGTCGGTGCGCGCATCCAGCGTTCCGCGCGACGCTTCGGCGTAGTGGTCATAGAGTCCTGATCGTTTCAGCACGTAGTCGATCTGTCGCGACAAGGTGTTGCTGCTGGCTTCGCGCGCCAGTTCTTCGATCAACTCGATGAACCCGAGCAACGCGGACTTGGCGCGTCCCGGCATCCCCGAGTCATGCAACAGATTCAGCGCGCTTTCCCATAGCGATTGATCATGCTTCTGCGCATGGGTGCGTAACAACTCCACGCTGCGCTGCCCGATGCCGCGAGGTGGCGTGTTGACCGCTCGCTCGAAGGCAGCATCGTCATCGCGGTTGGCCAGCAGACGAAGATAGGCGAGCGTGTCCTTGATTTCGGCGCGCTCGAAAAAGCGCAGGCCGCCATAAACGCGNNACCACAAATCGTGCTTCATCGATTTCGTTGTAAGCGGCGTACAGCTCGATTGGCTCGCCATCGGGATCGGCGGTCCACAGCGTCTTGCCAAGGCGACTTGGATTGTGCGCGATGACCGCATTGGCGGCATTCAGGATATTGGCCGTGGAGCGATAGTTCTGCTCCAGCTTGAGTGCAATGGCACCATCGAAATCGCGCAGGAACTGTTGCACGTTTTCCACCTTGGCACCGCGCCAGCCGTAGATGGACTGGTCATCGTCGCCGACCACGAAGACTTTCCCGCTGCTGCCAGCGAGCACACGCACGAAGGCGTACTGCACGCTGTTGGTGTCCTGGAACTCATCTACCAGCAAATGGGTGAAACGCTGCTGGTAGTGGTGCAACAGTGCCGGTTGCTGCAGCCACAGTTCATGGGCGCGCAGCAGCAGCTCGGCAAAGTCGACCAGACCTGCCCGCTCGCAGGTGCGTTGATAGGCTTCGTAGATGCGGATCAACGTATCCGTGGAGGGGTCACCGCCGACGATGTGCTTCGGGCGTTTGCCTTCATCTTTGGCCGCGTTGATGTACCAGGCGGACTGTCGTGCTGGCCAGCGCTTTTCGTCCAAGCCGAGCTCAGTGGTGATGCGCTTCAGCAGGCGAATCTGGTCGTCGCTGTCGAGAACCTGGAATGACTCGGGCAGGCGCGCCTCATGCCAGTGCAGNNCGCATCTGCTGGATGCGCTGACGCATCTCGCTGGCGGCCTTGTTGGTGAAGGTGACCGCCAGCAAGGAGAAAGGACGCACGCCCTCGACTTCGGTAAGCCAGCCGATCCGATGTACCAGAACGCGCGTCTTGCCGGAGCCAGCGCCCGCCAGAACGAGAGTGTGTGGGGCGCTGGTGGTCACCGCAGCGCGTTGCGCTGGATTCAATACATCCAGCAGATGGGAAACGTCCATGCGGGCATTGTAGCCGCCCGCGTCGCTTGCCAATCAGCTTTGACTGCGCACAAATCCCAGCGACGCAAGCCACTCTTCGAAAGGCAAAGGGCGAGCCAGGAGATAGCCCTGCACCTCGTCACAGCCATGGTCTGCGAGCCAGTCGAGTTGTTCGGGCATCTCAACCCCCTCCGCAACCACTCTCAGCCTCAATGCCGAGGCCAGGGCGATGACGGAGGTGCAGATCGCCGCATCGTCCTCGTCTTGTGGGAGGTCGCGAACGAACGCACGATCAATCTTGAGCCGATCCAACGGTAGTCGCTTGAGGTAGGCCAGACTGGAGTACCCAGTACCGAAATCATCCAATGACATCGAAACACCCAAGTCACGCAGTTCTTGCATGACCAAGATGACGACCTCCGGACTCTCCATCACCACGCTTTCGGTCAGTTCCAACTCGATCGCGCCGGGAGGCAGCGCGAATTCAGCCTTCAGGGCGCGCAGATCTTCCAGTAGATCACCACGCAGGAATTGGGCTGCCGAGACGTTGACCGCAATCGACAGGTCACCGCGACCAAGCTGCTGCAATCGTGCGTGATGGCGACATGCTTCGCGCAA
>DEHW01000128.1 GCA_002352135.1 Lysobacterales bacterium UBA2790 | reverse complement strand
CTACCTTGGTCTGGCGGATGATCTAGCCATCATCGAAGCCGCGAGGCAGGCGCTGGAAACCCACGGTTACGGCATGGCTTCGGTGCGTTTCATCTGCGGCACCCAGGATCTGCACAAGCAGTTGGAAGCGCGAATTGCCGAGTTCTTCGGTACCGAGGACAGCATCCTTTACGCGGCTTGTTTTGACGCCAATGGCGGACTGTTTGAGCCCTTGCTGGGCGAGCAGGACGCGGTCATCTCCGATGCCCTGAACCACGCCTCGATCATTGACGGCGTGCGACTGTGCAAAGCCAAGCGCTATCGCTATGCCAACTGCGATATGGGCGATCTGGAAGCGCAGCTCAAGCAGGCGCGTGCCGATGGTGTTCGCGACATCCTTATCACCACCGATGGCGTGTTCTCGATGGATGGGTTCATTGCGCCACTGGATCAGATCGTGGCGCTGGCAAGGCAGTACGGTGCCCTGGTGCATATCGACGAATGCCACGCCAGCGGGTTTCTCGGCGGAACAGGACGCGGCTCGGCGGAAGTGCGCGGTGTGATGGATCAGATCGACATCTTCACGGGCACCTTGGGCAAAGCGCTGGGTGGCGCTCTTGGCGGCTTCACGACCGGCAAACGCGAAGTGATCGAAATGCTGCGGCAGCGCTCGCGGCCCTATCTGTTTTCCAACTCACTGCCGCCGCCGATTGTCGCTGCCGGTCTGAAGGTGTTCGAGCTGGTGGCTGCAGGCGATGAACTGCGCGCGCAGCTCAAGCGCAACACCGAGTTGTTCCGGCAGCGTCTGAGCGAAGCGGGCTTCGACCTGAAGCCGGGCGAGCATCCCATCGTGCCGGTGATGTTGTACGACGCGCCGTTGGCGCAGCGCTTCGCAGCCGAGTTGCTGGACGAAGGCGTCTATGCGATCGGCTTTTTCTTCCCGGTGGTGCCTAAGGGCCAGGCGCGCATCCGCACCCAGATGAGTGCCGCCCACACGACCGCGCAGATCGAGCGCGCGGCCGAGGCGTTTATTCGGGTGGGCAAACGGCTCGGCGTGATCTGAGCGCGCTCTCTGCGAAGCGTTTTTCAACCGCCTCATCGGGCGACGCGTTGGCGAGTCGATTGAACTCGCCAACGCGTGCCGTACGGTGTCCCGACGTCAATCAGTCGCCCTTCGGTTGCTTGAAACAGACATTGCCTGGAGGACAGGCTCCGCTCTCCACCAGTTCGCTGACCTGCAGAGCAAAGGCACCCGCGCCGCCGCTGAGTTCACGTACCGAGACGATGATCTCGCCGTCTTCGCTGGCGAAATAGTCGAGGCTGGCATACAGATCGCCATCGTTGTCATCGTTTTCCGCGATGGCGGTCGCGCTCGATCCGTCATACACCGCCAGCAAGGTATCGATGCTGTCTTCGCCGGATGCCGAGGTGCGGATGCGATAGGCCGTGCCTGCCTTGACGGCGAGTCGGCGCCAGATGACATCGCCGCCAGTGAAGCGCATCGGCTGTGCTTCGTCACTGACCGTCAGCGTCGGGGTTTGCTCGCGGCTGGCGCGCAGGGTGAACACACCGGAGCCGGACAGCAAGGTGGCTTGGTAGAGCATCGGGTTGCGTCCAAAGGACACGTACTGCAGACGTGACGCCAGTTCGCCCGCGCTGTCGTCGTCGCTGGCGGCTGCTTCGTTGAGGTTGTCGGCGCTGTAGGCGGACAGGATGGTGTCTACACCCGCTGGCAACTTCGAGGTTTCCAATGTGTAGGTGCCCGCCTGCTTGTCGGCAAAGCGGACCCAAACACCGGCCGATGGCGTGGCGATGACACGGTAGTCTCGGTCCGGCTCGATCACATGCGCCTGCGCGGCGGTGTTCGGAGTCAACAGGCCGCTGGTGGGAAACGCCGACCAGGTCAGTGTCTGTGAACCGACGCATTGTGCCGAGGGGTAGAGGCGCAGGCGAATTTCAGCCTGGTCCTTGCCGGCAAAGGTCAACAAGCCGGACGTCCCGGCGTCAACGGATTCCACGCCTGCGGCGGCGCCCTTGGCATCGCTCAACATGGCCAAGGCACCGCCGTGGCACTCCGGCACCTGCACCGTGTAGATGCGGTCACTGCGGGTGGGCAGACTCAGCCATCCGCTCTGGGTGCTCGGGTCCAGCTCGCTGCTGAAACTGTCGGATTCACCCTCCACGGCAGTGCCTTTCAACGCGGTAGCAGGGCCGCCGGCCAGGGTCTTCAAACGGGTCGTCAGCGATTGCGCGGCATCGGTGTTGGACGCCTCCGCCAGTGCGCTGGTCAGTGGCCCCTGGTGCGCAATCAGCACGCGTTGGAAGGTGATCGCCGCCGGGCCTTCACGATCCAGCAGCAGCGAGAGGTGCTGCGCGGCGGACATCCAGCGGAAGGCATCATTACTCTGCAGGCCACGTTCGATGGCCTCGACGGTGGCTTGCGCGTTGGGCTCGAAGGGCGTGGACGGAAATTCGATATCGGCGGCCATCACCGGGTTGAACAACGCGATGGCGATCAGTGATGCCAGCGGGGAGGCGCGGTGCAAGCGGGGCATCTTGTCGTGATTCATGGAGCATCTCCAGCGGTGGGTGAGAACAGGGTAGTCAAGTCGCCATGGCAGGCGATCAATCGTCGGGTTACGGAGCCGCAAGGGTGTGCGAGTCAGCGCACGGCGTCACAAGCGCATTCAACTCACGTCGTGGCGACATTCGAGAAGTCGACATCCGTATGCTGTGCGATCACGAGGAAGGGAGGAGTGCACTATGAGTAATCATCGTCAGGTCGTCGAGGCCCTGTTTGGGGGAGGTAAGCCTTCCGGTTCAGGCCCCGCGGGGCGGTTGCCAACGTCATGGGTCGGATTGGGCGTGGTGGCGCTGCTGGCCCTGTGGGGTGTCAGCAGCCTCTACTACACCGTGCAGCCGGAAGAGCGCGCGGTGGTCAAACGCTTTGGTGAGGTGGTGGGCATCTCAGATCCGGGACTGCATTTCAAGCTGCCGTTCGGTATTGATCGCGTGCAGATCGTCGCGACCGAACGCGTGTTGAAAGAAGAGTTCGGCTTTCGCAGTGTGGGCGGCGACGAGCGCACGCAGTACTCCAACGAAGAGTTCCCGGACGAGTCCCTGATGCTCTCGGGTGATCTGAACATGATCGACGCCGAATGGGTGGTGCAGTATCGCATCGGTGATCCGATCAAGTTCCTGTACTCGATGCGCGAGCCAGTTCGCACGCTGCGCGACATCAGCGAGTCGGTGATGCGCCGTGCGGTGGGAAACCGCTTGGGCAGCGAAGTGCTGACCACGGCGCGCGTGGAGATTTCGACCATGGTGCGTGACGAGTTGCAGGCTGCGATGGAGCGCTACGACACCGGCATCCATATCGTGACCGTCGAGTTGCAGGACGTGGTGCCGCCGAGCGCCGTGCAGCCTGCGTTCAACGAGGTCAACGAAGCGCGCCAGGAACGCGAACGGATGATCAACGAGGCGACCAAACAGGCCAATCAGCAACTGCCTTTGGCGCAAGGGCAGGCCAGTCGGGTGATCGCGGAGGCAGAAGGCTACGCGACGGAACGCGTCAATGGCGCCTTGGGTGAGACCGCACGATTCCGTTCGATTCTCGCCGAGTACCGCGCGGCACCGGACGTGACCCGAACGCGCATGTATCTGGAGGCATTGGGCGCGGTATTGCCAAACGTCGGCAGCGTGATCGTTACGCAGGACGGCCAGATGCCACCGGTCCCGTTGCTGAATCTGCGCGACGCGCAACCGAATCAAGGAGGTGCGAAATGAAGCGGGCAGGCGTAGGCGGTTTCTTGCTTGTGTTGGCCCTGTTCCTGGGCTGGAACGCGATCTTTGTGGTCGATCAGTCCGAGCAGGCCATCGTCGTGCAATTCGGTGAACCCGTGGGCGAGGCGATCAGTGAGCCGGGTCTGCACTTCAAGACCCCGTTCATTCAGGATGTACGGCGCTTTGATCGGCGTCTGCTGGCCTGGGATGGCGACATCAGCCAGATTCCGACCTTGGGACGAGAGTTTGTGATTGTCGACACCACAGCGCGTTGGCGGATTGCCGATCCGCTGCAGTTCCTGCGCTCGGTACGCGACGAGGCCGGTGCGCGGACACGCCTGGATGACATCATCGATTCTGTGGCGCGTGACATCGTGTCGGGCACGCATCTGGAAGAAATCGTGCGTTCCCGCGATTGGGATGTGGACGATGCGGCCATCGAGCCCGGTGCGGCGGTGCCAGCGGATGTGGCGCTCGATAAACCGAAGAAGGGTCGCGAACGTCTGGAGCAGGAAATGCTTGCTGCCGCGGCCAAACAGATGCCGGAACTGGGTATCGAACTGGTGGACGTGCGCATCAAGCGCATCAACTACATCGACAGCGTGCGCCGGCAAGTCGAGAGCCGGATGATTTCGGAACGGCAGAGCATTGCCGAACGTTTCCGTTCGGAAGGGCAGGGCAAGAGTCAGGAGATTCTGGGTCAGATGGAACGTGAATTGCGCACGATCCGTTCCGAGGCGGAGCGACAGGCGGCCGAAATTCGAGGCAAGGCCGATGCCGAAGCAACCCGCATCTACGGCGAAAGCTACGGCGCCGACCCGGAGTTCTATGCCTTCATGCGGACCCTGGAGAGCTATCGCAGCCTGGGCGAGAACACCACACTGATGATCGATGGCGATGCGGACTACTTCCGTTACGTCGAATCGACGCGCAGGCGCTGACTGCACTGGCGAGCCGCGGGAATGCCCCTGCGGCTCGCGATCAGAGAGGTTGCTTGCGATCATGTCTTCAATATATCGCTTCATCCGAATGAAGCGATTGACAATGGAGAATGCCTTGGGCAGACTGCACCTGCCATCGAGATCGGCGGAGGGACTGGCCCTGTGATGCCGAGGCAACCTGCGGACGTGTGACGTCCAGCAGGTGCCAAATCCTGCGGTGGATGCGGGTGCAGAGTTAATGCACCTGTGTCTTCCGGAAGATGCGCATGCGACGTCATCGATGTCGACATGAACGTGTTCCGCTGCAGCTCGATGGCGAGGATGTTTGTTCGCTTTCGGGAGTGTTGCGATGTCGCTGTCCAGTGATTCTTTGCGTTCGGCCGATAGCGCCGCGGAGCCGGATTGTTCACCGCGGACCATCACGCCGACCTCGCCGCGTCTTTCTGCGGGTCGTGAGCAATTCGAATTCGATCTGAACCTGCGCCACGCCGGAATGCGCCGGGTTTGCCTGCGCGTGGAATGGACAGGTGATCTGAGTCTGCCCGCGCTGTGGCTGGCCGGTGGTATTTCGGCGAATCGCCACGTTTGCGCCAACAGTGTCGACGGGGCGCCAGGCTGGTGGCAGGACGCGATGGGACCGCAGCGTGCCCTGAACCCTCAGCACTTCTGCTTGCTGGCCTGCGATTGGCTGGGTGCGGATGGACAACTCGATCTGCCCATCGACAGTGCGGATCAGGCCGATGCCATCGCCTATGTGTTGGAACGTCTGGGCATTGTGCGGTTGCACGCATTTGTTGGCGCGTCATACGGCGGCATGGTTGGTCAGCAATTCGCGATCCGTCACCGCCTTCGTCTTGAGCGTCTGGTCAGCCTGTCCGCTGCGCATCGCGCCACACCGTTCGCGAGCGCCTTCCGCGCCTTGCAGCGCCAGGTTGTCACGCTTGGACAGACCCAGTGTGCCGATGCGGTTGGGCTGTCGCTGGCGCGGCAACTCGCGATGCTGAGCTATCGCAGTGCAGACGAATTTGCCGAGCGATTCGATCAGCCCGCCGAAGTGCGCGCCGGACGCGTGCACTGTGCCGCCGAGGACTACCTGCAGCATTGTGGACAACGCTATGTCTCGCAATGGAGCGCGACGGCTTTCCTGCGTCTGTCCGAGTCGATCGATCTGCATGCGGTCGTGCCATCACAGATCCGCGTGCCCAGCCATTTTCTGGCAGTGCAAGGGGACTGGCTGGCACCCGCCGAGTGGATCGCCGCCTGCGCTGCCGAGGTGTCCGCTCCCTGCACCGTTGAGCGCATTGAATCGCGCTTCGGCCATGACGCCTTTCTGAAAGACATCGACCGCGTGGATGCCCTGCTGCATCGCGCCCTGCAGACCCTCAGCTCGGAGATTGCCGCATGAGCACACCGCATTCCGCCACCCTGGCCGCACGCGCCGGCATTGATCGTGACAGCGCCTTCGGTGCCGTCGTGCCACCCATTGTGTTGTCGAGCAATTTCAGCTTTGCCGGTTTCGAGCAGAAGCGCCAATACGACTACACGCGCAGCGGCAATCCGACGCGTGATCTGTTGGCCGAGGCGCTGGCCGAACTCGAAGGCGGTGCGGGGGCGGTGGTGACCGCCAGTGGCATGGCGGCGATCACCCTGGTGCTGAATCTGTTGCAGCCGGGCGACCGATTGGTCGTGCCGCATGACTGCTATGGTGGCAGCTGGCGGCTGTTCAATGCACTTGTCAAGAAGGGCCACTTCGAACTGAGTGTGGTCGATCTGACCTGTCCGCGGCAGTTGGCCGACGCGTTGGCCCTGAGCCCACGGCTGGTCTGGATCGAAACGCCCAGCAACCCCTTGCTGCGCGTCACCGACCTGCGCTTCGTCATCGACGCCGCACATCGCGCAGGTGCATTGACACTGGTCGACAACACATTCCTGTCGCCGGCGCTGCAGCGCCCAATCGGCCTCGGTGCCGATCTGGTCCTGCACTCCACCACCAAGTACATCAATGGGCACAGCGATGTGGTCGGCGGTGCGGTGATTGCAGCCAATGCCGAACTGCATCAACAACTGCAATGGTGGGCCAATGCCTTGGGCCTGACCGGCAGTCCATTCGACAGCTTCCTCACCTTGCGCGGCCTGCGCACCTTGGAACCGCGTCTACGCGCGCACTGCGAGAACGCCGAAGCCATCGCCGAGGCATTGGATCGTCACCCGGCCGTGAGTCTCGTGCACTATCCGGGCCTCAGCAGCCATCCAGGCCACGCGCTGGCACAACGGCAACAGCGTCACGCCGGGGCGATGATCTCGTTCGAGCTGGCGGNNGCGGCCAAACCGCCGTACGCGCCTTCCTCGACGGACTGCGCTACTTCACCTTGGCCGAGTCCCTCGGTGGCGTAGAAAGCCTGGTCGCCCATCCGGCCACCATGACGCACGCCGCCATGAGCGCCGAAGCACGTGCCCAAGCCGGGATCACCGATGGCCTGCTGCGCCTCTCCATCGGCATCGAGTCATCGGCGGACCTGCTGGCGGACCTGCAACTCGCACTGTCGCGCGCGGCGCAGGTGAAAGCGGCGTAGCGGCGACGCGTTGCCACCCGCAGCGCGGGAACTTGGGCAAACTCTCTGCACCCAGCGGAGAGTTTGCCATGCTGATTGACGCTCACTACCAGGATCGATCCTCGCATCCGTCTGGCCGTCCCTGCCGCTACTCAAGCCACTGCGAACGCGGGTCTGACCAGCAGGTCATGAGCCAAGTCTCGGACGCTTGCTCCACCAGCCGTCTGGGGCGGTCATGCTGACCCTCGTGCTGCTGCCAGGCATGGATGGCACGGGACTGCTGTTCGAGGGTTTTGTATCGGCATTGGGTCGGGAACTTGAGGTTCGAGTCATCGCCTACCCGAGCACCGGCGCGCTTGGCTACGCGGAACTGGAAAGTCATGTGCGCGAAGCGTTACCCACGCGTGGTGAATATGTCGTGCTGGGTGAATCCTTCTCGGGACCCATCGCGATTTCCATCGCGGCGCCACGCCCTGCGGGACTGGTGGGTGTGATTCTGTGTGCGTCGTTCGTCAGCAATCCTCGGCCACGATTTGCGCCTTGCCGTCATGTGATTGGCCTACTTCCAATCACCGCAACACCGCTCGCGGTATTGAATGCGGCGCTACTCGGGCGCTTCACCACGCCGTTGTTGCGTTCCGAGTTGGCGAAGGCCATGGCCCAGGTATCTTCCGACGCGTTGCGCGCACGACTGCAAGCCGTTCTGTCCGTGGATGTTTCGGCGCATTTGAAGACGATTGACGTACCTGTTCTCTACCTGCTCGCCAAATATGATCGGGTGGTTCCGCTTGACGCGCTGGAACACCTCATCCGGCTGCATCCCGCCACGCAAGTCGAACCCATCGAAGCGCCGCACTTCCTGCTACAAGCTGCGCCGACAGCGGCTGCGACGGCAGTGCGCGGATTCCTGGCGTCGTTGCCAAAACCCAGCGCGCGGATACCTGATCCGCGCCCAAGCCATCGCTTGCGCGACGATGACCTACCCGCCAAGCTGCCCAAACAAGGCGTTTGAGTTTCCATGTCCCGCCGACCGCCAACACATCACCACTTGGCCGGCGATCAAGCCAGTGCCACAGCAGGCCGGGGCAAGTGGTAACAAAGAATGCGGCTTGTTTAGGGGGCGGCCATGCTCAGGTCATTGACCATCAAGTCCTGATGCGACGTTACCTGCCACCCAAAGGAAGGATGTACTCGAATGCGGTTTGAGCAGGGCGAATCTGCCTCGGGCATGGCGCCGATGCTTCCGGACTGCGCGTTGTGTTGCGCACAGACAAGATGCAGTCCCCGCGACATCGTCCGCGCCCCCAGGCCATTGGGGTGGCGTTACGCTGACGACACATAGCCTCCTGTCAGTCCCACGTCTGGAGCAGGTTGATGCGATACGCAAGTGCAAGCGCGAGTCTTCTGTTGCGAACGGCAGTATTCCTCCTGTGTTGGGTGTGCGTCACACTGCCTGCGAAAGCGGACGAGACTGCGATCCACTGGTCCGTGCTTGTTGGTCCAGGCGATGCGACGATTGTTCTGCAGAGTGGTCTTGGTGATGGTGAGTCCAGTTGGCGTAGCCTGCGCAAGCAGCTCGCCAAACAGGCGCGGGTGTTCAGTTACGACCGACCGGGCTACGGGAAAAGCGCAAGCGTCAGTGGTTCGCGCAGTCCTTGCGACATCGCCGATGAATTGCACCGTGTGTTGACGGATGCCGGATTGCATCCTCCCTACGTGCTGGTCGGGCATTCTCTGGGTGGCTTGTATCAACACGCGTTCGCGCAACGCTACCCGGACGAGGTCGCTGCCTTGGTGCTGATCGATGCCACGCCGCCCGGGCATGGTGCGCGACTGCAGGAGCGCATGCCCCAGCTGTATGCCTTGGCAAGTAGGGCAGCGGGGCTATCTGGCGCGGGGCGTGAGGAATTTCGTGATCAGGATGTCTGCCTGGACGCATCGCCGAGCGCCGCGCAGGTCACCGCGTTGCCCGCGCGCTTTCCGGTGCGCGTATTGATGCGATCCGACTATTCGATCCTCGAACGCGGCGAGTTCCGTCGCTTATGGGAGACCACGCCACAGCGCTGGCAGGCGCTCTGGCCGCAAGCCTCAGTCGTCGTGGTTCCCCACAGTGGACACTACATTCATCAAGAGCAGACGCGTGCAGTGATGCAAGTGGTTGAGTCGTTGTTGGCGCCCGTCGCCGAGTCGAATCAGGGTGCTGCATCACCCCCCTGAGCTGACGTCGATGCCCGCTTTCCACTGGATTGATCGGCAGCGTCGACCGAGCAATTTCCGGGCAAACTCTCCCCACGCCGTTCTAGAGTTCGCCATGCAGACAGAAGCCCAATATCAGGTGCGTCCTTGGCAGGTTTCCGACGCGCCGTCCTTGCTGATGGCAGTGCGCGCGTCGCTGCAGGAGTTGATGCGCTGGATGCCTTGGTGCACTGCGGACTACGCGCTGCAGGATGCGTTGGCTTGGATCGATTTCTCACGCACCGCGTGGCGTGAACGCAGCGAGTTCCCGCTTGGCGTCATCGATTGCCAAAGCGGCCAGGTTGTTGGTGGCACGGGCATCAATCAGATCAACTCGGCGCACCGGATAGGCAACATTGGCTACTGGGTCAGCAGCGTGCATGTGCGCCGAGGCATCGCCCGCTATGCGGCGCGCGAGGCGGCCAAACTCGGGTTCGACGAACTCGGTCTGCATCGGCTGGAGATCGTGGTGCTGCCGGAAAACACCGCGAGTCAGCGCGTGGCTGAATCGTTGGGTGCATGGCGCGAGGGCATCGCGCGGCACCGATTGTTCATGCATGGTCGCTCTCACGACGCCATCGTGTACTCGCTGACACCCGAGGATTTCGAACGAGATTAGGTTCTGGTGAAGCAAGACACTGCCATCTGCCTTGCGTGGTGGTGTTTGAAGGCCTTACAGCCGCGCCGCCGCAAAGGTATCGCAGGCACCGACATCGCCCTGCTCGAATCCGAGCCGGAACCAGCGCACGCGCTGCGCTGACGTACCGTGGCTGAAGGCATCGGGCACCACGCGGCCCTGTGCCTGTTGCTGCAGGCGATCATCGCCGATGGCGCTGGCCGCATTCAGGGCTTCTTCCAGATCACCGGGTTCCAGCATGTCGAGACGCTGGCGTGCCGAATGCGCCCAGACTCCGGCGTAACAGTCGGCTTGCAGTTCCTGTCGCACCAGCAAGCCGCCATCGCCTTCGACTTTCTGGCCGCGTTGCCGTGCGGCATTGACCTTGGCCGACACGCCGGTCAGGGTTTGAATGTGATGGCCGATTTCGTGCGCGATCACATAGGCCTGGGCGAAATCGCCTGCCGCGCTGAAGCGTTGCTCCAGTTCGCGAAAGAACTGCAGATCGAGGTAGACCTGCTTGTCGCCGGGGCAGTAGAACGGCCCAACCGCCGAGCTGGCAAAACCACACGCCGTGGTGACGCCGCCTTCAAACACCACCAGCTTGGCCGGCGGATAGCGCTCGCCGCTGGCCGAGAAAATCTGACTCCAGGTGTCTTCGGTGTCGCCGAGAATGGCGCTGACAAAGTCGATGGTCGGGTCGCTTCGATCCGCAGGTTGGCCGCGCTCGGGCGCGGGCGCGCTGCCGCCGGAAAGGCTGCTGTCGCCCAGCAGGGCGAGCATTTCCAGCGGGTTCTTGCCCATCACAAAGCTGAGGATGACGACGATCACAATGCCTGTGAGGCTGAAGCGCATGCCGCCGCCCGGACCGCGTCCACCGCTGCCACCACCCAGACCACGACGATCCTCCACCTGATCACTGCGACGTGCACGATCCCAACGCATGAGCGGCTCCTGGCCACGACAACAGCGCACGATGCTACCGCAGTCGTCGCCGTGACGAGTCTGAACCGTGCCCCTGGCCGAATGCTCGTGCAACGCACCATCAGTGCTCGGATCGACTAGAATCCGCCACCGTTTCTTTCTGCACCCTCGGCCACTGGTCGCTTCCTTGCATCGCTCGCCACCACAGAATCCTCGTGCGCTGGTTGGATGCCTTCACTGCGGTGATGTGTGAAGCCTCGTTCTCCGGCCTTCAGGTGCCTCACTCCCGGAGTACAGCATGTCCAGTGAATCCGCCGCGCCTGCGGCTGACGTTCGTTTTGCCGATCTTTGCCTTTCCGATCCCGTGATGCAGGCCATTCGCGAGGTGGGTTACGAAACCCCATCGCCGATCCAGGCCGCCACCATTCCGCCCTTGCTGGACGGTCGCGATGTCCTCGGTCAGGCGCAGACCGGCACCGGCAAGACTGCAGCGTTTGCCTTGCCGATCCTGTCGCAGCTCGATCTCAATCAGAAGTCGCCGCAGACCCTGGTGCTGGCACCGACTCGCGAATTGGCGATTCAGGTGGCCGAAGCCTTCCAGCGCTATGCCTCGGCGATGCCCGGTTTTCATGTGCTGCCGATCTACGGCGGTCAGAGCTATCAGCCGCAGTTGGCGGGCTTGAAGCGCGGCGCCCATGTGGTCGTGGGCACGCCCGGTCGCGTGATCGATCACCTTGAGCGGGGCTCGCTGGATCTGTCGAAGCTGCGCTGGGCGGTGTTGGACGAAGCCGACGAAATGCTGCGCATGGGGTTCATCGACGATGTCGAGAGCATCCTGCAGAAGACCCCCGCCGAGCGTCAGGTTGCGCTGTTTTCCGCCACCATGCCGCCACGCATCCGCAAGGTCGCGCAGACCCACCTGCGCAATCCGAAAGAAGTCACCATCGCGGCCAAGACCACGACCGCCAAGAACATTCGTCAGCGCTATTGGTTTGTCAGCGGCGTCCACAAGCTCGATGCACTGACCCGCATTCTCGAAGCCGAAACCTTTGACGCCATGCTGGTGTTTGCGCGCACCAAGCAGGCGACCGAAGAGCTGGCCGAGAAGCTGGCGGCGCGCGGCTTCTCGGTCGCCGCACTGAATGGCGATGTCGCCCAGAACGTGCGTGAGCGCACCGTTCAGCGCATCAAGGATGGCGATCTCGACATCATCGTCGCCACCGATGTGGCGGCGCGCGGACTGGATGTGGAGCGCATCAGTCACGTCCTGAACTACGACATTCCCTACGATACCGAAAGCTACGTGCACCGCATCGGTCGTACCGGTCGTGCCGGGCGCAGTGGCGAGGCGATCCTGTTTGTGGCGCCGCGCGAGCGCAACATGCTGCGCACCATCGAGCGTGCCACCCGTCAGCCCATCGAGCCGATGGAATTGCCCAGCGTCGAAACCGTCAACGAGCAGCGCGTCGGCAAGTTCAAGCAGCAGATCATCGCGGCGCTGGCCGACCCGCAACTGGAGCTGTACCGCCAGATCATCGAGCAGATGGAGCGCGAGCAGAACACACCGGCCATCGAAATCGCCGCCGCGCTGGCGCGTCTGGTGCAAGGCGAGACGCCGTTGTTGTTGCCACCGGATCCGCCCTCGCGCGGCAAGTCCGAGCGCTTCGACCGTCCGGATCGCCCCGAGCGTGGTGAGCGTCCGCAACGCGGCGAGCGCTTTGAGCGCGCTGATCGCTTCGAGCGCGACAGCAGCGAACGTCCGGCCCGCGCCCCGCGCGAATTCGCCGAAGGTGAGCGCGCACCGCGTCGTGCTGCCGCAGGTAGCGAAGCGGGTATGGAAACCTTCCGCGTCGAAGTCGGCCACGTCCATGGCGCCAAGCCCGGCAATCTGGTTGGAGCGATTGCCAACGAAGCCGGGCTGGAATCGCGCCACATCGGTCGCATCGATATTCGCGGTGATCACAGCCTGATCGATCTGCCAGTCGGCATGCCGGATGAGCTGATGCAGCACCTCAAGCAAGTCTGGGTGGCTGGACAGCGGCTGAAAATCGCCCGCGCCAGCGCCGCAGACAAAGCCGCCAGCAGCAATGAACGTCCCGCCCCGCGCTCACGTGCGCCGGGCGGTCGTTTCGAGCGTGGCGACAGCAAGCCCGGTGGCTTCAAAGGCAAACCTGGCGGCGGCTTCAAAGGTCGTCCGCGCGGCTGAGGGCGACAAGCCGCCATCGAGTTGATCTGAAAGAGCCCAGTTCTCTTTCGTCATCGCGTGTCGAGGACGGCTGATTGGCCGTCCTCGCTGTGTATCCACAACGCCAAATACACGCATCACAGCGCTCCTCTCTGCAACAAGGGTCACGATCCCTTGCGGGAATCCTGAGCTTTTCACGCAAACAAGCCCCGCGCACATCGAGTGAGAGCTTGGCGAAAACGCATCGTCGCTAAACTGATGGCATGCGCAAAATCGTTCACATCGACATGGATGCCTTCTACGCCTCGGTCGAGCAGCGCGATGATCCGAGCTTGCGCGGCCGGCCCGTGGTGGTGGCCTGGCGTGGCGCGCGGTCGGTGGTGTGTGCGGCGAGTTATGAGGCGCGACGCTTCGGCATTCGTTCCGCCATGCCTGCCATCCGTGCCGAGCGCCTGTGTCCGCAGGCGGTGTTTGTTCCGCCTGATTTCAGTCGCTACAAGGCGGTATCGAAGCAGGTGCGGGCGATCTTTCAGCGCCATACCGACCTGATCGAACCGCTGTCGCTGGATGAAGCCTACCTGGACGTCAGCGAGAACCGGCAGAACTTGCCCAGTGCGACCGCCGTGGCGCAAGCCATCCGCAGCGAGATTCGCGACGAAACCGGACTCACTGCCAGCGCCGGAGTCGCCGAAAACAAATTCCTCGCCAAGATCGCCAGCGACTGGCGCAAGCCCGACGGCCTGTTCGTGATCCGGCCCGAGCAAGCCATGGATTTCCTCACCCCATTACCCGTAGGGCGCCTGCCTGGCGTCGGCAAGGTGATGGAGAGCAAGCTCGACGCTCTGGGCATCCAGACTGTGGGTGAACTGCGAGCGATGCCTCTGGAAGCCCTCGATGCGCGCTTCGGTCGCTGGGGCCGTCGCCTGCATGAACTGTCGATGGGCGTCGACCTGCATCCGGTGGAAGTCGAGCGCCCCAGCTTGCAGATTTCCGCCGAAGACACCTTCGCCACGGATCTGAGTCTGGAACAGGTTGGAATGGAGCTTGCGCCACTGGCCGAGCGCATCTGGCTCAGCGCCCAGCGCAGCGGACGGCTGGGGCGCGGCGTGGTGCTCAAACTCAAGACCACGGATTTTCGCGTTCTCACCCGCAGCCAAACCCTCGACAGCCCACCCGCCAGCGCCGCTGAAGTATTGGCGATCGCCTGGGCCTTGCGTCAACGCGTCCAGTTGCCCGCCGATACGCGCTATCGACTCGCGGGTGTTGGCCTGATCCACCTCGTCGAAGCCAGCAGTGCCGCGCAGCAGGCATCGCTGTTTGCGTGAGAAATGGGCGGCTTGCCGCGATGACAGCTCGGTGTCCTCAACGACAACCGACGGCCGCTGGAGTCAGTAGCCAGCAATCCTCACCCTTGCCGCCGGGCGGGCAGTACCAGTAGTTCGAGCGCGCGGTGATGTTGCGCATTGCGCCGTCGTGCGCTGTGTAGATCACCGTGCCTGCCACGCAGCGATAGCCTTCGGGAAGTGCTCGCCGTACTGCCGCAGAAACGCTATGAGCTGCAGCGGATCGCGTGCTTCGGATTCGCGCACTGCCTTGTCCTTGATCGCCTCCCGGCGCAAGGTCAGGCTTCAGCATCGCCTCCGTCTCTCGACCGAGTTCCTCCAGCTCCAGTCGCAGCAGATACAACTCGATGGAGCGCCAAGCCAACAACGCCATCAACACGCCGCCCGCGATCTTCACAATCAGCCATCGCTCATTGACGACAAGAGTCCGCGCCACGGCTTTGCTGGCTTGTCGTGCAGCGCCGGGGCGATGAATTTCCCACGACATTCAGCGTTCCTCTGTGGTCGCAAATGAAGGCGATGTTACCTGCAGTGGGTCGCAGGTAGCGCATTGCGTCGTCGCGCACGCGCCGCGCAGATGCAGGCAGACCGCGCAAACGATGGCGGTTGAACGCCACACGCTATATCACTTGCCCAATGCGGATGAGTGACCCGTCTTCATCGACGATAGCGAACTCGCGCAGACCCCACGGCTTGTTCTCCAGCGTCGTGATGCGTGGGATGCCCGCGTTGGGCAAGTTGACAGTGGAAAATTGCGCGTACAGCGCATCGACATCGCCTACCCGGAAGTAGCAGCCGAAGGACGACTCCCGTGGTAACAAGCCAGGATGCAGGAAGAAATGCACCTCCAGCGATCCACGACGGCCAATCGCGTAGTCCTGGTGTGGTGAAACGACCTCCACGTCAAACCCAAGCGCCGTATAGAAACGGATCGTCCGCACCATGGATCGGGAGGGAAGCTGCGGGATGGCGATGTCAGCGATGGGCATGTGGATTCCGTGGTGAAACGTGCGCGACGAAGGCGGCCACGCGGTCTTGAGTAAGCGCTGCGTCCGGCAGCAAAACGCTACACAAGGGAAAACTCTGACGATGGATTGCGATCCGGTGGTGCCGGTGCATTCTTCGGGTCATCCGGCCGCGGAAGGCCGATGCTCAGTACCTGCGCCGCGGGTGACGAACAGCATGCGGCTTGTGGCGAAGACGCGGGCGGTATGCCAGACGCCGCGCGGCACAACCACCGCGCCACGGTCCGACAATCGAATCGTCGCGGTGCCTGTTGGCAGTTCCAGGACTAGCGCCACATCGCCACTGAGCAGGTAGACGAACTCGTCCGCCTCGGGGTGCATTTCCCAGTTGGCCCAATCGTCTTCACAGACAAACTCAGTGATCAACCAGCCGGCATCGAACCGGCGCATCTCTTCGGCAGGCAGTGACCAGAACGCAGCGCCGCCGAGTAGGTCTTGAATTGCGCCATCGTTCGAGAGATGCACGTAGCGGGTTTCGGGATTCAGAGGCATGTCGGCTGGCTCGGTTTCGGGCGGTGGCAACATTGGTGATCCTCACTGCGCTGGAAAAGTGCGCGTCAGGCGTTCAGTGCGAACACCATCCCACCATTGTGTCGTTGGGCGTTGCGTGCACGAGTGAAAAGCAGGTCATTGGCTCCTGCGCCATCTCATACGCGAGGTAAAGATAAGTACCCCGATAGTGGCACGTCAGCCACACCGCCTCCTGCCCGCCAAACGTCCAACGATTCGGATCGCCTCCAGCAGGATGACTTCCAGCACTGTTTGGTGTTGTAGGCAACCAGCACACTATATCTGCAGCGATTGCGCTGCTTCCCGGAGCTGCCCATGAAACGCCTTGCTTTGAGTATTGCCCTCGCGTCGTCGAGTGTCCTGATGTTGCCTTCCACCTCGCAGGCGATGGTCGCTGCGGTGGCGGCGCAGGCGGCGACGGACCCGGCTGTGCAGGTTCTGCAGATGGCCGAGTATTTCCGTCGCAACGACGTACAAGCCTTGGTGAGTGCCGGTTTGCCGCCGGACAAGTATCAGTTGTTGCTGAGTGAGTACGAAGAGCAACGCCAGCGCCCGATTTCCGAGGCCGAGCGCGCCGAGTTCCAGGAAGGCATGGATCGGCTGACCGCGGATGGGGCGGTGGATCGCTTGATGGAGGAAATCACGCCCAAGCTGGAGGAAGGTTCGGCGCAGGCGGCGGGGATGACCTTGATGGCGATCGGTGCGTTGAACATGGCCGTGACGTCGCCGGAATCCGATCTCACCGATGCGCAGCGCGAGTCGTTGCGCATGGCCTTGCCCGCGATTGAGCATTGGTTGAGCGTGACCGACTTCTTCAGTGCGGATCTGGCGCGCTCGGCGCTCACGGCATTGGCCGACGGAGTAAGGGCGACGCGGATCGACAGTCTGGACGCCTTGCGCGGCCTGCCGCTGGATCAGTTGCTGCAGCGTGCCGGCGGGGTGCTGGCGGCGGCGAAGGAAGCGGCTGTGGTGTATGGCATCGATCTGGACGCGATTGCCTCGAGTCTGCAGGTGGAAGTGCTGGAGATTGACGGCGACCGCGCGCGGGTGCGAACCACCATCGAAGTGTTCGACGCGCCGATTGCCGCCGAACACGAACTGGTGCGCATCGACGGTCGCTGGTACGGCGAGCAGGCCAAGGCGACATGGGAATTCGGCGACGATGAAGCTGATGCAGACGCCAATCTCGACGTGGAGGTGGACGTCGAAGTGGAAGTGAAAGGTTGAGTACGGTGACGCGTCGCGCCTTCAGCGCGGCGCGTCTTCCTGGTGTTCCGGGGCAGCCTGCTGAAATTCGGGCAGCGCCAGGCAGGCCGCTTCGATGCGTTGCAGGGTTGGATACTGCGCGATGTCCATGTGGAATCGCCGCGCGTTGTACATCTGCGGAATCAGACAACAGTCCGCCATGCCGGGCACTTCGCCTTCGCAGTAGGTACTGGTGGAAGGGTGGTCGGCGACCATCTGCTCGAAGGCGTGCAGACCCTCGTGGATCCAGTGCCGCACCCAGGCCTCGCGTCGCGCAGAGTCGATCTGCAGCTCGTTCTCCAGGTACTGCAAGACGCGCAGATTGTTGAGCGGATGGACATCGCAGGCGATCAGCAAGGACAGTGAGCGCACGCGGGCACGATCACGCGCTGCGGTGGGCAGCAGGGGACGCTCGGGAATCGTGTCATCCAGGTATTCCATGATCGCCAGCGATTGGCGGATGACCCGTTCGCCATCGACGAGTACGGGAATCAGTCCCTGCGGATTGACCGCGCGAAATTCGGGCAGGCGTTGCTCGCCGCCCTGGTTGAGCAGGTGTACCGGATTCAGTGCGTACCTGACCTGCTTCAGATTGAGCGCGATGCGCACCCGGTAGGCGGCACTGGAGCGCCAGTAGCTGTAAAGCGTCAGCAACTCGGACATGGTCGAACCCTCCTTCGACAACGTGCGGACAGCGTACTCGTAGCTTGCAGGAAAACGCGAGACTCTGGGGCAAATCACCGCATGCCGATGCAAGAGCGGGCGACGCGCTTGGGGCCATCATGAAGGTCGACGCGGAGTTCGTCGCCCGCGCTACCCGCATTCGCGGGTAGCGCGAGCAGCGCCGGGTTGCGTTGGCGCTGGCCTCCTCAGTTTCCCGCGCGCTCGATGGACTGCTCGATGGCCCCGAACACGCTCTGGCCTGCGCGGTCGAGCATTTCGATACGCACGCGATCACCGAACTTCATGAAGGGTGTACTGGGTTTGCCTTGGGCGATGATTTCCAACATGCGCCGTTCGGCCAGACAGGATGCGCCGCGCGCCTCGTCCTGATTGGCAACGGTGCCGGAGCCGACCAGCGTGCCCGCGCAGAGCGGACGGGTCTTGGCGGCATGCGCAATCAGTTGGGCAAAGTTGAATTGCATGTCTTCACCGGCCTCCGGTGCGCCGAACCATTCGCCATTCAGATGGCTGAGCAAGGGCAGATGCACCTTGCTGTCGCGCCACGCGTCGCCCAGTTCATCGGGGGTGACAAAGACCGGCGACAGCGCGGAACGCGGCTTGGATTGCAGAAAGCCGAATCCCTTGGCGAGTTCGTCAGGAATCAGGTTGCGCAGGGACACGTCGTTGACCAGTCCAACGAGCTGGATGTGCGCCTCGGCGGCGCTGGCTGACACACCCATTGGCACATCATCGGTGACGACCACGACTTCAGCTTCGAGATCGATGCCATAGGCTTCATCGGCCACACGTACCGGATCGCGCGGGCCATAGAAGCCTGCGCCAACGGCGTGGTACATCAGTGGGTCGCTGTAGAAACTCTCGGGCACGCTCGCGCCGCGCGCGCGACGGACGCGTTCGACGTGCGGCAGATAGGCCGAGCCATCGACGAATTCGTAGGCTCTGGGCAGCGGTGCGGCGAGGGCGTGCATGTCCAGCGCGAAGGCGTGTGTGCAGTCGCCAGCGTTCAAGGCTTCCGATAGTGCGTTCAGACGCGGCGCGCAGGCTTCCCAGTTTTCCAGTGCGTGCTGCAGCGTGGGGGCGATGTCGCGGGCGATCACGGCGGTCTGCAGATCACGCGAAACCACGATCAGCGTGCCGTCGCGGCCACCGGCTTTGAGTGAGGCGAGTTTCATGACGGTATCGGTCGCTCGGAATCAGGGGCGGGTGGGATCAAAATGTTTGCGCAGGCCGGACCAGCAAGCGGTGTAGCCGCTTTGCCGGTGCGTGGCGTGTACGGCCTGCAAGGTCGGACGAATGGTGGCGCGACACTCGAACATGAAGGCCATGGTATCGGTCAGGACGTCGGCTTTCGACAGATCGGACGAGCTCGCCTTCTCGAAGGTCGCCGCGTCCGGGCCGTGCCCGCTCATGGTGTTGTGCAGCGAGCAGCCACCGGGGAGGAATCCGTCGGCTTTGGCGTCGTATTCACCATGCACCAGCCCCATGAACTCGCTGGCCACATTGCGATGGAACCAGGGCGGACGGAAGGTGTCCTGCGCCACCAGCCAGCGTGGCGGAAAGATCACGAAATCCAGATTGCCCACGCCGGCGGTATCGCTGGGCGAGTTCAGCACCAGGAAGATGCTCGGGTCCGGGTGGTCGTAGCTGATCGAGCCGATGGTATTGAAGCGGCGCAGGTCGTATTTGTATGGCGCGTAGTTGCCATGCCAGGCGACCACGTCCAGCGGCGAATGGCCGATGGGCGCGCGCCAGAGATGGCCCTGAAACTTGCACAGCAGGTCGAAGTCGCCTTCCTGATCGACATAGGCGGCCACCGGCGTGAGGAAGTCGCGTGCATTGGCCAGACCGTTGCTGCCAATCGGGCCGAGATCGGGCAGGCGCAGCAGCGCACCGAAGTTCTCGCAGACATAGCCTCGCGCCGCGCCGTCTGGCAGGCTCACCTGAAAACGGATGCCTCGCGGAATCACCGCGATTTCCTGCGGTTCGACCTGCAACACACCGAGCTCTGTGGCGATGCGTAGACGCCCCTGTTGCGGCACGATCAACCATTCGCTGTCGGCGCTGTAGAAGAAGCGCTCGCGCATGTCGGCGTTGGCCGCATACAGATGGATCCCAATGCCGCTGCCTGCGGCGGGCCCGCCATTGCCGCCCATGCTGAACAGGCCGTCGATGAAGTCCGTCTCGGGCGAGGGCATCGGCAGCGGGCTCCAGCGCATCTGGTCGGGCGGCACCGGGCCGCTTTGCCAGTCGTTATGGAAGCTCGGATGCGCATAAGGCGCGAATTCGCCGTGGATCGCGGCGGGGCGGATTCGGTAGGTCCAGACTCGACGATTTTCCGCACGCGGCGCGGTGAAGGCGGTGCCGGATGTCTGCTCGGCATACAGCCCGTAGGCGCAGCGTTGCGGCGAATTGCGCCCTTCCGGGAGGGCACCAGGCAAGGCTTCACTGGCGAAATGGTTGGCGAAGCCCGTTTGGTAACTCAAGTCACTCATGGCTGGGGTCCTGTGGCGTTTACAGCACGCCACGCTTCATCTGGTCGCGCTCGATGCTCTCGAACAAGGCTTGGAAATTGCCTTCCCCAAAGCCCTCGTTGCCTTTGCGCTGGATGATCTCGAAGAAAATCGGGCCGATGCAGTTCTGGGTGAAGATCTGCAGCAGCTTGCGGGTTTTGGTTTCCGGGTCGGCATCGATCAGGATGCTATTGCGCCGCAGACGGTCGAGATCTTCGCCATGGTTGGGGATGCGCTGATCGACCACATCAAAGTAGACATCGGGCGTGTCGAGAAACTGCACGCCCGCGCCATGCATAAGCTCCACCGTGCGATAGATGTCGTCGGTGAAGCAGGCGATGTGCTGGATGCCTTCGCCGTTGTAGGCCTCCAGATACTCGTTGATCTGCGATTTGGGGTCGCTCGACTCATTGAGCGGAATGCGCACGATGCCATCCGGCGCCGTCATCGCCTTGGACAGCAGACCCGTCTTCGCCCCCTTGATATCGAAGTAACGAATCTCGCGGAAGTTGAACAGGCGTTCGTAATAGTCGGCCCACTTGGCCATGCTTCCGACGTAGAGGTTGTGGGTCAGATGGTCGATGAAGCTCAGGCCAAAGCCTTCGGGATGCAGATCGGCACCGTCAATCGGCAGAAAGTCCTGCGCGTAGGCATCACCGCGTTCGCCGTAGCGGTCCACCAGATACAGCATGCAATCGCCGATGCCCTTGATGACCGGCATGTCGACCGCGCGTGTGTTCTCGCGAGCGGGCGCTTCCGCGCCGCGGGCGATCGTTTGTTCGCGCACCCAGAACGCAGGCTTCTGCACGCGGATCGCAAAGCCGCAGGCGCTCGGCCCATGTTTGGCGGCAAAGTCGGCAGCGAACGAGTCCGGATCTTCATTGATCAGGAAGTTGACCCCGCCCTGCCGATACACGGTAATGGCCCGGGTACGATGGCGCAGCACGGCGCTGAAGCCGAGCTGCTTGAACAGGGTGTGCAAGTGCTGGGGTTCCGGTGAGGCGAATTCGACGAATTCAAAGCCGTCGATGCCCATCGGGTTGTCGAACGTGGTGACCTGCATGCCAGGGTTGGGTTGCGCGCTCATGGGAACCTCCTGAAGGATGGCAGTGCGTGTGGCGAGTGAATCAGGAGATTAGTTTCAGATGAAACCATATGCAAGGTGCAGCGCACGATGAGCGAGATCACGTCCGATTGTCCGCGCGCCGCGCACACCGCGACCGTGCTTGAACTGGAGCATTTCCTGCCTTATCGGCTGTCCGTGCTTTCCAACCGGATCAGCCAGGCGATTGCACGCATCTATGCCGAGCGGTTCGATCTGTCGATCACCGAATGGCGTTTGATGGCGGTGATGGGGCGCTATCCCGATCTGACGGCGGCGCAACTGGTTGAGCGTACTGCCATGGACAAAGTGGCGGTCAGTCGTGCCGTGGCGCGTCTGATGGAGTCGGGACGGGTGATCCGCACGCAGTGCACGCAGGATCGTCGGCGCGCACCGCTGCGTCTGTCCGTCGACGGACAGGTGGTCTACGAGAAGGTCGCGCCACTGGCGCTCGAATACGAACGCAGTCTGATCGGCAGCCTCACCACCGAACAGTGCGCTGTCCTCGACGCGCTGTTGAAACAGTTGGATACCGCGACGACCTTGGCAGAAAGCCGTTTGCGGGCGAGTGAGGACTGAGAACCGGTGAACAATTCCTGAGCCATGGGCGTTCTGCGACGCCCTCGCTACGGTGTAGGGGCGTCTTTACGCGCTCTGGGCTGCACGCTCAGTCCCGATCACGGAATACGGCCAAGCCACGCAGCAGGTTGAGTGCCTCACCGACAGCGTAATCATCGGCTAGTGTGGCTTTGTCATCGGCTTCCACCGGCAGTGTTTCGGCGCGCAAGTGGCCGGGCAGGTTGGCCTCGCGAATGGTTGGCCCCTGGACCTCCTCGGTTTTGAGCGAGGCGTTTTCCAGCAGTTCGATATCCGGCACGATGCCCGTCGCCTGGATCGAGGTGCCGCTCGGCGTGTAGTAGCGCGCCGTGGTGAGCTTGATCGAGTCGCCATTGTCCAGCGGCAAAACGGTCTGTACCGAGCCTTTGCCGAAGCTGCGCGTCCCCATGATGACGGCGCGCTTGTGGTCGCGCAGCGCGCCCGCCAGCACTTCCGACGCCGAGGCACTGCCTGCATCGATCAGCAGCACGATGGGCGCGCCGTCCAGCACATCACCGCGATGCGCTTCGAACTCGTTGGTCGCGTAGGGCAGACGACCGCGCGTGCTGACAATCAGACCGCGTTCGAGAAATTGATCGGCGACGTCCACGGCGGCGTTCAACAAGCCGCCCGGATTGCTGCGCAGGTCGAGCACCAGTCCCTTGAATGCACTGCCGCGCCGCGCCACGGCCGCTTCGAGTCGTTTGCTCACTTCCATGCCGGTATCGGCCTGGAAGGTGGCGATGCGCAGGTACAGATAGTCTTTGCTAAGTACCTCAACGCGCACGCTGTTGACGCGGATGATCTCGCGGATAAGTTGAACCTCCAGCGGTGCCGATTCGCCTTCGCGGACGATCGTCAGGGTGATCGACGTCCCCGGCTCGCCCCGCATCGCTTCGATGGCCGCGTCGACGCTGTCGGCGGTGATCAGCTCACCATCCATGGCCGTAATCACATCGCCAGGTTGAATGCCGGCGCGGGCGGCGGGGGTGTCATCAATGGGGGCAATGACGGTCAGACTGCGATCCGGGCGCTGGATGATTTCCAGTCCAAGGCCACCGTACTCCCCTTCTGCCATTTCATTCAGTGCTGCCGAGGCTTCTTTATCGAGATAGGCGCTGTGCGGGTCCAGATCGGCCAGCAATCCGCGAATGGCGGCGCTCATCAGATCGACGTCGGCCACCGGATCGACATAGGCCTGCTTGACAGCGCGATACACCGAAACAAAGCGCCGGATCTCCTCCAGTCCGACACGATCACTCTTATCGCCGGCATCGACCTTGGCGACCGTCTCCGCACTTGGCGGTGCGGCTTGCGCGGGTGCTTCGACGGCGGGTTCCTGCGCATCGGACCGGCCGGTAACGCACAGACTGGCGGTCGATAGCAGTAGGGCAGACAGCAGGTGACGCGACGGGATGGGGTTGTTCATGTGCAAAGTATAGAGCGCGGCGTGAGCAGCGGACTCAACGCCGTAGCCATTGGCGCGGGTCGACCGGCTGGCCATTGCGGCGTAGTTCAAAGTACAACGCAGGTCTTGACTGACCGCCCGAACTGCCCGCCTCGGCGATGGGGTCGCCGGCTTCGACCCAATCGCCGGGTTCGCGGAGCAGGGCGTCGTTGTGGGCGTACAGGCTGAGGTAGCCGTCGCCGTGGTCGAGGATGAGCAGCAGGCCGTAGCCGTTCATCCATTCGGCAAAGGCCACGCGGCCATGCGCAATCGCCTTGACCGGTGCCCCTGCGGCGGTGCCGATCAGCCAACCCTCGCTGCGCCGTCCATCCGGCAGTCCGGCACCGAAACTGCTGAGCACGGGCCCCGCAGCGGGCATTGGCAAACGACCGCGCCGCGCCGCCATCGACTGCTCGGCCTGCAGTTGTTCCGGGATGTCGGCAAACACATCGCGCAGCGTCTCCAGCAGCGTTTGCAAGGCTTGCTCATCGCGACGGAGATTTTTCAGACGGACCTCATGATCGCGTTGCCGTGAACGCAATTCGTCGAGCAAGGACTCGCGTTCAGCACGTTGCTGGGCCAACGCTTGCAGGCCGACTTCGGCCGCCAGCATCGCCTGAGTGACCTGATCATTTTGCACTCGCGTGGCCTCGGTCAGTTCGGCCAGCGCGTGCAGTTCGTCCATGAGCTTGCGCACGCGTGCCAGTTGGTCGCGTTGCACGTAGCGGTGGTATTCGAGTACTCGGGATGCCGCGCTGAGCCGATCCTGCGACAACAGCAGACGCAGTTGTTGGTGCTGGCCAAGGCGAAAGGCGGAGCGCAGCATCTGCGCCAGATCCTCGCGCTGCGCCTGCAGTCCCGCAGCGCTGGCATCGCGGCGGGTTTCCAGATCTTGTAGCGCGGCCTGCTGCGCTTGCGCGTCGGCCTGCAGATGACGCTGCGCGGCGCTTTGCTTCTGCACGGCTTCGTCGGCTTCGCGCAGAGCGTTCTGCGCCTGCTTGAGCTCTTCTTGCAGGGCGGATTGCAGGCTTAGTACGCGATCAATGTCCGCGCGCAGCTTGGAAAGCTTGGCCTTGGCCTCCTGCTCGCGCGCGGCGATGTCCGCTTCGTCGTTGGCGACGGCCTGCGCCAACGCGGGGGTTGCGGTCAGCGCCGCAAAGCTGAGCGCCAGCAGCCGCAGCGCGAGTCGCATCATGTGCCGGGTGGATTCTGCAGCAGACTGCGGCCGGTCATTTCGGCGGGCACTGGCAAGTCGAGCAGATCCAGTAAGGTCGGGGCGACATCGCGCAACGCACCGCCGGAGCGCAGACTGGCGGAACGTCCCACAAACACCAGTGGAACAGGACCAACCGTGTGAGCGGTGTGCGCCTGACCCGACTCGGAATCCCGCATCTTTTCGAGGTTGCCGTGATCAGCGGTGACGACCAGCGCGCCGCCAACGGCGCGAATCGCCGCGACGATGCGGCCGAGAGCGTGATCGACCGCTTCCGCTGCGGCCACAGCGGCGGCCATGACGCCGGTGTGGCCGACCATGTCCGGGTTGGCGATGTTGCAGATGATCACGTCGAAGGATTGCTCCGTGATGGCATCGACCAATTTGTCAGTCACCTCGGGGCAGCTCATCTCCGGTTGCAGATCGTAGGTCGCGACCTTCGGCGACGGCACCAGGATGCGCGTCTCGCCCGGATACTCGGCTTCCACGCCGCCACTGAAGAAGAAGGTGACGTGGGCATATTTTTCCGTCTCGGCGATGCGCAGTTGGCGCAGTCCGTGGGCGGCCAGAACCTGAGGGAACGTGTTGTGCAGGGTTTCTGGCGGCCAGGCGACGGTCGCCGGAAGATCGGCCGCGTACTCGGTCAGACAGACGTAGTCGGACAGCGCGGGCAAGCGGCGTTCAAAACCCTTGAAGTCCGGTGTGACGAAGGCGGCGGTGAGCTCGCGGGCGCGATCCGCGCGGAAGTTCATGAACACCACAGCGTCGCCATCGGCCATCGGTTGGTGCCCGGCGATCACACTGGGTTGTACGAATTCGTCGTTCTCACCCCGTGCGTAGGACGAATGCAGAGCAGCGAGGGCGGTTTCGGCGGGCTCGCCTTGTGCATCCACGATGGCGGCATAGGCGCGCTGCACGCGATCCCAGCGTTTGTCGCGATCCATCGCGTAATAGCGTCCGGACACCGTGCCGATGTGATAGCCCAGCGCGTCGCACTTGGCCTGCATCAGTGCGATGCTGGCCTCCGCCGAACGGGGCGGCGTGTCGCGACCGTCCAGAAAGGCATGCACACATAGATTCGAGATGCCTTGTTGTTTGGCGAGATCCAGCATCGCCAGCAGGTGCATTTCGTGGCTATGCACGCCGCCGGGTGAGAGCAGGCCGAACACATGCAAGGTGGTTTGTTTGGCACGCACGGCCGCACAGGCGGCAAGCAGCGCGGGATTACGCGTGAACTCGCCGGTCTCGATGGCGTGATCGATGCGGCTGAGATCCTGATAGACGATGCGTCCCGCGCCGAGGTTCATGTGACCGACCTCGGAGTTGCCCATCTGCCCNNGGTGCCGCCTCGCGATAGCCCCAGCCATCCAGAATCAACAACATCACAGGCTTGGGACGATTCACGGGCGCACTCCGGTGGCGGGCAGGGACAGACTTGGCATGATACCCAAGCGCGCGATGTCTCTCTCCGTGGTGCCCTCGCACGCATGACGATGCGTCGCTTGGATGCCACGGCTTGCGTATTCGTTACTGCAGTCACACACGACTCAGGCCGACGCGGACATGCTGTCGGCCACTGTCGCCAGGGGGCAGCCATGAAACAGACCAGTCAATGGATTTTTGCATTTTGCGCGCTGCTGATCAGCGTTTGCAGCGCGAGCGAGTCGACGCTGCGTAGCGTCTGGCGCGAGGACAAGCAAAGCGCCGTCGAGCTTGAGTTGCGCGAATCTTTTCCGTTCGCCAAGGACTTCCGACTGGTCGAGCACGGCCCGCTCGGCGCAAGGGCGCTGGAGCTGCCCAAGGCGCGCTATTGGGTGGGGCGCACTCTGGATGGCAGCGGCAGCGAGGTGCTGTTGATCGAAACCCCAGAAGGCAGCGTGGATGGCTTCATCCAGACACCGAAAGAAACGTTGAAGTTCGCGGGTTCGCCCACCTCAATCCGCGCTGCGCTGGTCAACGACACCGACGTGCGCGCATGGTTGCAGCGCGTCGCCAAGTCGCCCAGCGAGAATGGCATGTGCAGCGATCACTTGCCGATCGCACCCGAAGACACACGTGATGCGCAGGCCCTGCAATCACTGACACCGGAAGCTGTGACCGGATCGACCTATGGCGTGCGCTTGGCCATCGACACGGACTTCGAGCTGTATCAGAAACTCGGCAGCAGTGCGGCATTGCAGACCTACGTCGGCGGGCTGATTGCGTCCATTTCATCGATCTACGAAGGCGAAGCGAATACCGAAATCCAGGTCACCCATCTGGAAGTCCGCAGCACCAGCAGTGATCCGTGGACCGAGACCACGCCGGCCTGCCAGCTCTACGCCTTTGGCAGAGAATGGAACACCAACTACACCGGCATCACGCGGACCACCGCGCACATGCTGAGCGGCAAGACCCCAAGCGGCGGCGGTTGGTCAGGAATCGCGTGGATAGGCGTGTTGTGCAGCAGCGGGTTCAGCACAACGGCACCAACTGGCTGTTCGTCCATCAGTGGCAGCGGCAATTTCGGCGGTGGCTATGGCACCACCTTCGGCATGAGCGGTAACAGCAGTTTCCTCTCCATCGAGCGCTACGTGGTCGGACATGAGTTGGGCCACAACTTCAATTCACCGCACACCCATTGTTATGGCGGTTTGAATGGCAATGCCTCGCCGATTGATCAGTGTTATGGCGGTGAGACGATGTCGGGTGCCACCTGTCATTCTGGTGCCGCGAGTTTGCCCGGACCGCCCGGTGCGGGCAGTGGCACCTTGATGAGCTATTGCCATTTCCTGTCGCCTGGCAATTCCAACATCACCCAGATTCTCGGCGCGGGTCATCCGTATGGTGTCGCCCCGGAGCGCGTGCCCACCCGCATGCTGCAACATCTTGCCTCGCGTGCCAGCAGCAGCCCCAGTTGCCTCGCTCCGTTTGCAGCGGCGGCCAGTGCAGATCTGTCGGCGGCGCTGTCGATCAATCAGAACCCTGCACCGACCGGATCCAATCTCGTCTACACCGCGACAGTCAGCAATGCCTCGGGTGGCGATCCTTCAACGCCCACGGTGACGGTGACCTTGCCGAGCGGTGTGACCTATTCTTCGGCAACCGGCAGCGGTTTCAGTTGCAGCCATAGCAGTGGCACCGTGACCTGCGCGGGAACCTCCACCTTGGCGGCGGGCAGCAATCGCTCGGCGACGATTACCGTGGCCTTGCCAGCCAACTATTCGGGTGCGGCCAATCTGTCGGCGTCCACCACCGTCACAGGCAGCGTCGCGGACAACAACGCGGCAAACAACACCGCCACGCTGAGCACCCCGGTGCAACTGCGTACCGATCTGTCGGCGGCGCTGTCGATCAATCAGAACCCTGCGCCGACTGGTAGCAATCTCGTCTATACCGCCACTGTGAGCAACGCCGCTGGCGCACAGTCCTCGACGCCCACCATCGCGCTGACGCTGCCACCCGGCGTAACGTTTTCCACCGCGACGGGCAGCGGCTTCAATTGCACGCACAGCAGCAGCACGGTGACCTGCACGGGCACCTCTGCGCTGGCCTCAGGCAGCAACCGCGCCGCGACGATTACCGTGGCGCTGCCTTCCAACTATTCGGGTGCGTCCAACTTGGCCGCCTCCGCCACCGTCAGTGGCAGCATCACCGACAGCAATACGGCAAACAACACCGCGACGCTGAGCACGCCAGTACAACTGCGTACCGATCTGTCGGTGGCCTTGAGCATCAACCTCAACCCGGCGCCGGTCGGTTCACCGCTGACTTACACGGTGACGGCCATCAACATGGTGGCGGGTCAGCCGTCCACGCCGACCTTGACCTTGAGCCTGCCCGTCGGCGTGAGCTTTCAGAGTGCCAGCGGAAGTGGCTACAACTGCACGCACAGCGGAGGCGCGGTGACCTGCACGGGACTGTCCACGCTGGCCGGGGGTAGTAGTCGTGCCGCGTCGGTCAATGTTCTGCTGCCTGCGAACTACGCGGGCAGCGCCAACTTGAGCGCCAGCGCGGCCGTCAGCGGCACGATTCTCGATATCAGCTCCGCCAACAACACTGCTGCGCTGTCGACTCCGGTGGAATTTCACGGCCCGGACGACCTCTTCGCGAACGGGTTTGAGTGAGCATGCGCAGGCTTTAAACCGGTGAGCTTCATGCTGCATCCGACTTGGCACCCGACACCTGTTGTCGTCAACCCGAGGATTGCCATGAAGCGTCTTTCTTTTCGTCTCACCTCCCGCCGTACCGTACTGCTGACCGCCTTGCTGTTGGCCGCTTCTGGCGCACACGCAGCGCGTGATATCGACAAGGTCAATGCCAGTATTCATGCCCGTGCGGGCGAGGCTTACGACAGCCTGGACACGGTGAATGGCGACATCACCATCGATGGCGGCGTGGTGGTGCACTCCGCCGATACCGTCAATGGTGCGATCCGCATCGGTGATCAGGCCGAGGTCGACCAAGCCGAAACCGTGAATGGTGAGATCGAGGTGGGTCAGGCTGTTCGTCTGGGTAGTGCCGAGACGGTCAACGGCGAAATCCGCATCGAGTCAGGCAGCAGCGTGAGTCAATCGCTGGAAACCGTGAACGGCGAGATTCACCTTAGCGCGGTACAGGTGAGCGGCGATCTGAATACCGTCAACGGGGATATCTCGGTGCTGGACGGCAGTGTAGTGGCGGGCCGCATTCTTGTTGAGAAGCCCAGTGGCGGCTGGTTCAACGGCAACAGCAACCGTCGGGTGCCGAAGATCGTGATTGGTGCGCACAGCGAAGTGCGCGGCGAACTGCGTTTCGAGCGCGAGGTCGAGCTGTTCGTGCACGACAGTGCCCGGATTGGCGCGGTGGTCGGCGCCGAGCCGAAGCGTTTCAGTGGCAACGCACCGTAATTCGTGCTGTGTGGTCAGTCGTCGTGCCGACACGGCCGACGGCTGGCCACCACGGCGAGCAGTTCATGCGCAATGCTGGCCGCTGCGAGGGCCGTGATCTCGGCATGGTCGTAAGCGGGAGCGACTTCCACCACGTCCATGCCGATGACATTCAAACTCGCCAAGCCGCGGACCATCCGCAGTGCCTCATGCGTGCTGAATCCGCCGCAGACGGGCGTGCCCGTGCCGGGCGCGAAGGCGGGATCGAGAAAGTCGATGTCGAAACTCACGTAGCAGGGACGTTGTCCAACTCGCGAATGGATTGCATGCAACGCCCGATCGATGCCTTGTGCATGCAACCATTCGGCATCGCAGACCTGAAAGCCGTGAGTTTCTTCATTGAAGGTGCGCATGCCGAGCTGGATCGATGTTGACGGATCGACGTAGCCCAGTCGGGCGGCGTGAAAGAACATGGTGCCGTGGTCGACGCGATCATCTTCATCGCGCCAGGTGTCGCTATGCGCATCGAAGTGGATCAACGAAATCGGCCCGTGCCGCTCGCTGAGCGCGCGCAAAATGGGGAAGCTGACGAAATGATCGCCACCCAGCGCCAAGGGCAGAACATCGTGCGAGAGGATGTCGCGCACTTGTTCGTACAGTCCTTGCGGAATATCTGCGGGTCGGCCCGGGTCGAAGTACAGGTCGCCAAAATCGACCACGCTCAGCCGATCCAGAGGATCAAAGCCCCAGCGATAGGGCGGACACCAGGCGAGGGATGCGGACGCGCTGCGAATGGCGCGGGGACCGAGGCGGGCGCCAGGCCGATTGGTGGTGGCAAGATCGAACGGTGCGCCAAAAACAGCGACGTCGGTATCACGCAAATCCTTGCGGTAAGGGCGACGCAGGAAACTGGTGATGCCGCTGTAGGTGGGCTCGGCCAAGGTGCCGTAAGGCGATGGACGCGTGATCGCTGAATCGATGGCCCTGGGCGTGGCGGTGCTGAGTTGGTCGTGGAGGCGTTGATCGGACATGGTGACGTCTCAAGGTTCTGAGATCGTCATTCCGCTATCCAGCGCCGGGACGACGTCACCGGTGGCCGGAAGTTGAGCCTCCGGCACAGGGCAATCATTTCATCGTGGGCATCACAAATTCGGCGCGCACCTCGGTCGGCCAGCGTGCGGTGATGGTTTTCATGCGGGTGTTGAAGCGCACGCCGTCAGGTCCGTGCATGTGCAATGGGCCGAACAGGGAGCGCTTCCAGCCGCCAAAACTGTGGAAGGCCATCGGCACGGGAATCGGCACATTGATGCCGACCATGCCGCACTGCACGCGATGAGCAAAGTCACGCGCCGCACCGCCGTCGCGGGTGAAGATGGCGCAGCCGTTGCCGAACTCGTGCTCATTGATCAGTGCCGTGGCGGCAGCGAGGTCCGGTACGCGCACCACACAGAGGACCGGGCCGAAGATCTCTTCGCGATAGATGCGCATGTCCGGTGTGACGCGGTCGAACAGGCAGCCGCCGAGATAGAAGCCTTCAGGGTGTCCATCGACTTGCGCGCAGCGGCCGTCCACCACCAGTTGTGCGCCTTCAGCAAGGCCCGAATCGACGTAGCCGCGCACCTTGTCGCGGTGCTGGCAGGTCACCAGCGGGCCCATGTCGGGATTGTCGATGGCACCGTTGCCGACACGTAGCGCGGCGACCTTCGGCGTCAATGCGGCGACCAACTGATCTGCGACCGCATCGCCGACGCACACCGCGACCGAAATCGCCATGCAGCGTTCGCCCGCTGAGCCATAGCCTGCGCCAAGGAGGGCCTCGGCGACCTGCTCGACATCGGCGTCGGGCAGGGCGATCAGATGATTTTTCGCACCGCCGAGTGCCTGCACGCGCTTGCCGCTGCGTGCGCCGCGTTCGTAGATGTATTGCGCAATCGGTGTCGAGCCGACGAAGCTCACCGCCTGTACGCGCGCATCGTCCAGCAGCGTGTCGACGGCTTCCTTGTCGCCATGCACCACATTGAACACGCCGTCCGGCAGACCGGCCTCTTTGAGCAGTCGTGCCAGCAGGTTCGGGGTGCTCGGATCGCGTTCGCTGGGTTTCAGCACGAAGGTGTTGCCGCAGGCCAGCGCGACTGGGAACATCCACATCGGCACCATCGCCGGGAAGTTGAACGGCGTGATGCCTGCGACCACGCCGAGCGGTGCCATCTCGCTCCATGAGTCCACATCGCGCCCCACATTCATCGAATGCTCGCCTTTCTGCAGATGCGGAATGCCACAGGCGAATTCGACGACTTCCAGGCCGCGCGTCAGTTCGCCGCGCGCATCGGCCAAGACCTTGCCATGTTCGGCGGTGATGGTGGCGGCGATCTCGTCCGCATGCGCCTCCAGCAGTGCCTTGAATTTGAACAGGATGCGCGAACGATTCAGTGGTGTGGTGGCCGCCCAGGCGGGAAAGGCGGCCTGCGCCACGGCGATGGCGTTCTCGACATCGATCTTGCTCGCCAAGGGCACGCGCGCCGTGACCGCGCCGGTTGCCGGATTGAAGACGTCGGCAAAGCGATCATCGACCTTACCATCGACGGCCTTGCCAGCAATCATGTGCGGAATCGTTGCGCTCATCGTGGCGTGCTCCCTGGCGCTCAGGCGGTGGCGCGCAGGGCGCGTTCCAGACGATCAAAGATCTGATCGATGTGCTCGCGCTGCAGAATCAGTGGCGGCGACATGGCGATCACGTCGCCCGTGGCGCGCACCAGCAGATCGTGATCGTAGAAGGCGCGCGTGAACACTTCGTAGCCGCGTGCGCCGACTGCACCGGGACGTGGCGCCAGCTCGATGGCACCGATCAGGCCGAAGTTGCGAATGTCGATGAGGTTCGGCAGTCCTTTCAGCGCATGCAGGCGGTCTTCCCAGTACTGCTCGTGACGTTGTGCGGCGTTGAACAGATCTTCGTCGCGGTAGATGTCGAGCGTGGCGAGGGCTGCCGCACAAGCCAGTGGATGGCCGGAATAGGTGTAGCCATGGAACAGTTCGATGGCGCCATCCGGTCCGTTCATGAAGGCGTCGTGGATGGCGTTGGAGGTAAACACCGCACCCATCGGCACAGTGCCGCTGGTCAGTCCCTTGGCGGTGGTGATCATGTCGGGAATCACCCCGAATCGTTGCGCGGCGAAGGCGTCGCCAACGCGCCCGAAGCCGGTAATCACTTCGTCCATGATCAGCAGGATGCCGTGCTTGCTGCAGATCTCGCGGACGCGCTGCAGATAGCCTTTCGGCGGCAGGACCACGCCCGCGCTGCCGGAAATCGGCTCGATGATCACTGCCGCGATGGTGCTGGCGTCATGCAGGGCGATGATGCGTTCCAGGTCTTCCGCCAGTTCCACGCCGTATTCGGGCAGCCCGCGGCTGAAGGCATTGCGTTCGATGTCCAGGGTGTGGCGCATGTGGTCCACGCCGGGCAGCAAAGGCCCGAAGAACTTGCGGTTGTTGGGCAATCCGCCGACCGCGATACCGCCGAAGCCGACGCCGTGGTAGCCCTTTTCACGACCGATCAGACGGGTGCGCTGACCCTCACCGCGAACGCGGTGATAAGCGATGGCGATCTTCAACGCGGTGTCGACCGACTCCGAGCCGGAGTTGGTGAAGAACACATGCTTGAGCGGATCGGGAGCGATCTCTGCTAGGCGTTCGGCCAGCACGAAGGGCAGCGGGTGACCCATCTGGAAGGTGGGCGCGAAATCCAGCGTGGCAGCTTGGTCGGCAATGGCCTGCACGATGCCCGGGCGCGAATGTCCCGCATTGCAACACCACAGACCGGCGGTTCCGTCCAGAATGGTGCGTCCGTCGACTGCCTTGTAATGCATGCCCGCGGCCGAGGCGAGCAGGCGAGGGGCTTTCTTGAACTGCCGATTGGCAGTGAACGGCATCCAGAAGGCGTCGTTGTGTTCGGGGGCGCTGATCGCGGCCTGGTGTACGGAGCTGGATTCGGACATGGTCGGGGCGGTGCTGTGAATGGGTGCAGGCACGCTAGCAGTGTTGAATAAACTTTACAACAGCGACGTCTGTTGGATCGTTTGATTCTGTGGCGAAGTGTCTTTTGTGTTGATTTTCAAGGATTAAATGGGGGCTCTGCGGGGTTTGACCGCGTGATCGCCGGGTGTTTAATATTCAACAACATTGAATCGAGGTCTCGTTTTGGATATCGGCTTCCGCCTGCAGACGGTGCGCACCCTGAAAGGTCTCAGCCAGCGCGAGTT
>DEHW01000181.1:8440-11266 GCA_002352135.1 Lysobacterales bacterium UBA2790 | reverse complement strand
TGCAGGCCGATGCGTGAGGCCACGATTCCGGCGCCATAGCGGTCATCCAATCGCGGCGTGTAGATGCGGGTTCGCATGCCGCGCTCGTGATAGTTGTGCGCGCTTTGCAGCAGCGTGGTGGTCTTTCCGGCGTTCATCGCCGAGTAGTAGAAATAGAGCTTGGCCATGTCGCGCAGTTTAGCCCGGACCAGTGGTTGTGGCTGCTAGACTCCGCGCCCCGCGTGTACTGGCTCCAATCGATCGCCCATGTCCGGACTGAATCCTCAACAAGCGGCCGCCGTGGCCTATCGCAGCGGTCCGCTGCTGGTCCTGGCTGGCGCAGGTTCGGGCAAGACCAAGGTGATCACCGAAAAAATCGTCCGGCTGATTCGTGACGATCACCTGGCACCAGCCAAGATCGCTGCCATCACCTTCACCAACAAGGCCGCCAAGGAGATGCGCGAGCGCGTCGGCAAGCTGTTGCGGGCCGAAGCGATGGAAGGATTGACGGTATGTACGTTTCACGCCTTGGGTTTGAAGTTCCTGCAGATCGAACATGAAGCCGCCGGGCTGCGACGTGGTTTTTCGATCTTCGATGCCGATGACAGCAGCGGCGTGCTCAAGGAATTGTTGCCCAAGGGTGCCAAGCCCGATGTGCTGGATGGTGTGAGGCAGTTGATTTCCAAGGCCAAGAACGATGTGCTCAGCCCGGAAGCCGCGATGGCGCGTGCGCTGAGTCCACGCGAGCGTGAGGCGGCGGAAATCTACGCGCAGTACCAGCGTCGGCTGACGGCCTTCAATGCACTCGATTTCGATGACCTGATCCGCTTGCCGGTCAGTCTGCTGAGTGAGCGCGAAGATCTCGCCACGGTCTGGCGCGAGCGCCTGCGCTATCTGCTGGTCGACGAATACCAGGACAGCAATCCGGCCCAATACGCGTTGGTCAAACTGCTGGCAGGATCACGTGGCATGTTCACCTGCGTGGGTGATGACGATCAGTCGATCTACGCCTGGCGCGGAGCCAATCCGGAGAACCTCAATCAGCTTTCCCGTGACTATCCGAACCTGCGTCTGATCAAGCTGGAGCAGAACTATCGCTGCGCAAAGCGCATTCTGCGCGCGGCCAATGCGTTGATCGCCAACAATCCGCACGAACATCTGAAAGCGCTGTGGAGTGAGCATGTCGAAGGCGAGCCGATCCGCGTCTTCGAATGCCGCGACGATGAGCACGAAGCCGAGCGCGTCGCGGCCGAAATCGACCTGATTGCCAAAAAGCACAAATTGCCGTGGAGCGAGTTCGCCGTGCTGTTCCGCGGCAATCATCAATCGCGACCGCTGGAAAAGGCGCTGCAATTGCTGCGCATTCCCTACCACTTGAGCGGTGGCACGGCGTTTCTGGATCGCGGCGATGTCAAAGACACCTTGTCCTGGCTGCGGCTGGTGGCCAATCCTGACGACGACGCCGCGTTCCTGCGTGCGGTCAGTAGTCCGAAGCGCGACATCGGCAGCACCACGCTGGCGCGCTTGGGCGAGGCCGCCGGAAAGCATCACGAAAGCCTGATGCGGGCGGCGGAACGGATCGAGGTGTTGAAGCAGTTGCCCGCGCGCGCATCGGCTGCACTGGACGATTTTGTGCATCTGATTCGCCGTCTGCGCCAGTTGTCCAACGTGCTCACGCCAGCCGATTTGTGTCGGCGACTGATCGAGGACAGTGGCTTGTTGGCGGAAGTCAAAGCGACCTCGCGCGATGACAGCTTGTTTCAGCGCCGCAAGGGCAATCTGGACGAATTGGCGGGCTGGTTGGAAGCCGCTCGTGGCGGCGGTGGGCCGGGCGAGCTGGCAGCGCAACTGGCCTTGCTCAGTCACTCGGATCGCGACGAGCCGGGCAATGCGGTGCGCCTGATGAGTCTGCATGGCTCGAAAGGCCTGGAGTTCCGTTACGTCTTCATCATCGGCGTCCACGAGGGCTCGTTGCCGCACGATGCCAGTCTGGATGAAGGTCGTGTCGATGAAGAGCGGCGACTGATGTATGTCGGCATTACCCGTGCCAAGGAACTGCTGCACCTGAGCTATCCCAAGCGCGCCAAGCGGTTCGGCGAAGTCATCAAGAACGAACCCAGTCGCTTCCTCAATGAGCTGCCCGCCAAAGAGTTGCACTGGGTCGGGCGCGATGCCGAAAAGGACGCCGAGCGCCGCGAGGACGTGGCTTCGGCGACCTTGGCGCGACTGGCGGAGTTGTTCAAGGACTGATCGAAACCCGTCATCGCCGGTGCCCGTTGCCCGGCCACCGGCGATGCGTTCTGTCCGACTCGTGGGAGGGGATCAGAATCGACCGAGGTTCATGACCTTGTCCCAGGCGGCGACGAAGTCCTCGACAAACTTCTGCTTGCCATCATCTGCGCCGTAGACCTCGGCAGTCGCGCGCAACTCCGAGTGCGAACCGAAGATCAGATCAACCGGTGTGGCGGTCCACTTGAGTGCGCCGCTGGCTCGATCGTGACCTTCGTAGATGCCTTCCTGTGTGCTGGACTTCGACCACACGGTCGACATGTTTAGCAGGTTGACGAAGAAGTCATTGCTGAGCGTGCCGGGACGGGCGGTGAACACGCCGTGCTTGCTACCATCCGTGTTGGCATCCAGCACCCGCAAGCCGCCCACCAGGACCGTCATTTCAGGAATGCTCAAGGTCATCTGATTGGCGCGATCGACCAGCATTTCCGCCGGTGAATGCAGGCTCTCGGCGCGGAAGTAATTGCGGAATCCGTCCGCGCTGGGCTCCAGTACGGCGAAAGAATTGACATCCGTCTGTTCCTGCAAGGCATCCATCCGGCCTGGCTTGAACGGAAC
>DEHW01000181.1:0-8408 GCA_002352135.1 Lysobacterales bacterium UBA2790 | reverse complement strand
CCACCACGCAGGTCGGCGCCGCGATAGCTGGCCGCCGACGCCCATGCGGTCCGCACCAGTTCCGCCACGCTGAGACCCGAGTCGAGAATCTTGGACTTCAGCGTGGCGACTTCGCTGTCACCGATCAGGGTGTGATCGACCGCCGGAATCGGGTCTTGCCAGATCAGCGCCTCCTTGGGGGCCAGAGAGCCGAGGTAGCGTCTACGCGGTCCCATGTCGCGGTGCGTCAGCTTGAACCAGGCGCGCGCAAAGGCATCGTCAAAGGCCTGCGGATTGGCGAGGAAACGCTTGCTGATTTCGGTGTAGGCCGGGTCGGTACGCAGCGCAATGTCGGTGGTGAACATGATCGGCGCGTGGCGCTTGTTCGGGTCATGCGCGTCGGGGACCGTCTTCACCTGATCGGCATTCTTCGGCACCCATTGAATGGCGCCTGCGGGGCTGCGCGTCTGCACCCACTCATGGGCATAAAGATTGGCAAGGTATTGGATGCTCCAGGCCGTGGGTGTCGAAGTCCAGGCGCCCTCCAGACCGCTGGTGATGGTGTCTTCGCTATGGCCTTTGCCACATTTGTTCTTCCAGCCCAGACCTTGTTGCTCGACGGGAGCGCCTGCGGGGTCGGCACCGAGGCATTCCTCAGGCTTGTGCGCGCCATGGGCCTTGCCGAACGTATGCCCACCGGCGATCAGGGCCACCGTCTCCTCGTCGTTCATGGCCATCCTGCCGAAGGTGTCGCGGATGTCCTTCGCCGCCGCCAATGGGTCGGGTTTGCCGTTGGGTCCCTCGGGATTCACGTAGATCAGACCCATCTGCACGGCGGCCAGGGGACGCTGCAATTCGCGGTTGCCGTGGTAGCGCTGGTCACCCATGAACTTGTGTTCGGGGCCCCAGTACGTGGAGTCCGCTTCCCAGTCATCCACGCGTCCGCCAGCAAAGCCAAAGGTCTTGAAGCCCATTGATTCCAGCGCGACGTTGCCGGTGAGTACCATCAAGTCGCCCCACGAGATACTGCGCCCGTACTTCTGTTTGATGGGCCACAGCAGTCGACGTGCCTTATCCAAGCTGACGTTGTCTGGCCAACTGTTCAGTGGCTCGAAGCGTTGTTGACTGCCATCCGCGCCGCCGCGGCCATCAAAGATGCGGTAGGTGCCAGCGCTGTGCCAGGCCATGCGGATGAAGAACGGGCCGTAGTGGCCGTAGTCCGCGGGCCACCAGTCTTGCGAGGTCGTCATGACCTCGCGGATGTCTTGCTTCAGTGCCTCCAGATCCAGCTTCTCGAACGCCTCGGCGTAGTTGAATCCATCGCCGTAAGGGTTGGATTCCGCGCCATGAAGGCGGAGCGGACTCAGGTCCAGGCGTTCCGGCCACCAGTCCTGATTCTTCATGGGGTGCGATTCGCGGGCCGGAGCCTCTGCGAGCAAGGCGGGGGAAATGGCGACCAGAAGGGCCATCACAAGTGCGTTCTTCTTTATCATCGACTTACCCTCCTCAGGGTTCTTGGTTACGCGAGAGGGAGGGTATGGCGTGAATTTTGATATTAGAAGTTGATTGAAATAATCAAAAAGATAGTCTCGACAAATCGTAAGTGATGCCCAAACGGCTGCGCTCCCGTAAGACCTTGGGCTCACTGCAGGCAACTGCAGCGCAGGCTTCTAGAGATCGTGTTCGAGGATCAACTGGTTGAGGTGTCCCACGAGGTTGCTTTGGATCAGACGAAGACTGGCGAGACCGCGGATCGCCGTTTCTCGATCGCCACGTTCGACGTGAGCTTTGAGCGTGGCCGCAAACTCGTGCAGGCTGTGATGCAGCTCTTCCAACTGCGGTAGCAGCGGACTACCACGATGTCTGAAGTGCGCCTTGTATGTCAGCCAATTTCCGAATGGGCAGCGCTCGGCATTCAGCTCTGGCGCAGCATCTTCCTGTTGGACAAATGCTTCAAACTGGTTCACCCACGCTCTGTGCTCGACGATGGCATAGAGGATGGGTGTGTCGTCGCGAAACATCGGCTGGGTTGCTGACCAGGCGGCAGGAGGTTGCCAACGATCGAGCCATTCGATGAGTTGCTCTGGCGGCATTGGGCGTGCAATTCCGAAACCTTGCGCCAGTTCACAGCCCAGACGCAGCAGCATTTCGCCGTGTTCGATGCTCTCTACACCCTCAGCAACAGCGGTCCGACGAAATGCACCAGCCAAACTCAAGGTCGCGTCAAGAATCGCCAGGTCTTCCGGATCGTCCAGCATGCCGCGCACAAAGCTCTGGTCGATTTTCAGGAAGTGAGCGGGGAGCTTTTTCAGATAGGCCAAAGACGAGTAGCCCGTCCCGAAGTCGTCAAGCGCGACCTTGATACCCTCGGACTGGCAGTGGCGAATGACCTCGGATGCCTTGGCGATGTCATCCAATGCATTGGTCTCCAGGACCTCAAGCTCGATGTCGTCGGTGCTGACGCCGGGCTGCAAGGCCACGCGCTCCAGCAGTCGCGACACGAACTGCCGTTGTTGCAGCTGAAGTGCACCAATATTGATGCTGACGGGAAGATGGAGATCGGCGGCTTTCCAGTTGCTGATCTGCCGCAGGGCGGTTTCCAACACCCAATCGCCGACTTCGAGCGCCAGCGGATGATCCTCGATCAGGGGCAGAAAGCTGGACGGAGGCTTGATGCCGAGTTCCGGGTCAATCCAGCGAATCAGCGCTTCCACACCGATAATCTCGCCGGTTCGCATGTTGACCTTGGGCTGATAGAACAACTGGAACTCGCCACGGTGCAGGGCATCGCGGATTTGTCGAATGTGCTCGTGACGGTGTCGGGCCGCAGCATCCTGTGCCGAATCGAACAACTGATACCGATTCTTGCCTGCCAACTTGGCCTGATACATGGCCTGATCTGCCTGGCGCAGCAGTTGGTCGGCATCCACTTCCTCGGTTTGCGGGTACAGGGTTACACCCAGACTACCCGAGACGGCCAAGCGTTCTCCTTCAAGATCGAACTCATCACTGATTTGCTCCAGCAGATGCTGGAGCACTGGCATCAGTGAGCGAAGCGGACCGGTGTCCGGCATCAGGATCACAAATTCGTCACCACCCAGTCTTGCCAGCGTGTCTTGCTCTCGGATCGACCGGTGCAACCGGTTGGCCAGTTGCGATAACAACTTGTCACCAACGTCATGTCCCAAACGGTCATTGATGGCCTTGAAGCCGTCCAGGTCGATGTAGGCCAGTGCCAGCGTGGTTTTATTGCGTTGTGCCCAATGCATCGCCTGGCGCAGACGGTCAGAGAACAACACGCGATTGGGCAGCCCGGTCAAGCCGTCAAAATGCGCGACATGCTCCAGTTGCCGTTGATGCCGCTTCAGTTCAGAGATGTCGGTAAACAGGGCGACATACCGCTGCACATCACCACTGGTATCGCGAACCGCGCTGATGGTCAGCAACTCGGCATACAGATTCCCGTCCTTGCGACGGTTCCAAAGTTCACCATGCCAGTGCCCCTGCTCAGTCAACTCCCGCCACATGGACGCATAGAAACTGGAACTTTGCTGGCCGGAGCTCAGCAGGCGCGGATTCTTGCCAATCACCTCTTCGGGGCTATAGCCGGTGATGGCAGAAAACGCCTGATTGACGCTGGTGATGTTGCCGTCGGGATCGGTGATGACGATCGCTTCGCGTGCGTGCGTGAAGACGCTTGCTGCGAGGCCCAGTTTTTCCTCGACTGCTTTCCGCTCGGTGATGTCATGGGCGATGCCGAGTACGCCAATCAATGCGCCGTGGCTATCGAACATCGGGGTCTTTGTTGTCTCGCACAGTTCGCGGTGTCCATCAGCAAACGTCAGCCATTCTTCGTTTGTGGTCGGTTGACCCGCTTCGATGGTCGCAAGGTCTTTGCTTCGAAAGAAGCCAGCCAGTTCGGCATCGACGAAATCAAGATCGGTACGCCCGATGATGTCCTGCTCCGGATGACCGTACAGCGACGCGAAGCGAGGATTGCAGGCAAGGTAGCGCCCTTCCGGGTCCTTCAGCCAGATCAGATCGGGAATGGTGTTCAGCAGCGACTTGAGGAACTGCCGCTCCTGCGCCAGCGCGATTTCGGCCTGTTTGCGTGCGGTGATGTCCTGCACGGTGCCCACACCTGCGCGCAGTTTGCCTTCGACTGTGAAATCCAGCTCGGCCAGCTCGCGTAGCCATTTGACCTCGCCTGCGACCACGATGCGATGCTCGAGGTCGTAGGGCCGACCTTGCATGGCTTGTTGCCAGGCCGTGTCTACCTTGTTGCGATCTTCCGGATGAATGGCGCGGAGGAAATCGTCATAGGTCATTCGGCTGCCAGGTGGCACGCCAAATAGTCGACAGGTTTCTTGGCTCCATTTCAGCTCGCCCGTGGCAATGTCGAGATGCCAGCTACCGACATGGGCGACTGCCTGAGCGCGGGCCAGTTGGGCTTCGTGGGCGCCTAGTTGTCGGGACGCAATGCCCTTTTCGGTCATTGGCGAGGAAGGTGGCTTCATGATCGCTCGTGGTCGCAGTTGAAAGGACCGTTTGCAAATCTTGCGCCAAGCACTGCAACGTGCGCGGGCTGGTATCCAGAGGCGAACGATCGATTGCGGACCTCGCTCAGCGTGTGCCTGCAGCCGGAAACAGAGCGCGAAAAGCGAGGATTGCCGCCGGGTGATAGATGCTGGCGTGACTCTCCCCTGGCAGCGGCAAAAGCGTCAGCTCGCCCAGTTTTCCGGACTGAGAGAGAGACTCGTGCAAGCGTGCCGAAGCCTGACCAATCGGGGTGTCTACCGTTGTCGCCAGAAACAGGCGGTCTTGTCGGCGATTGCCCTGAGAAAGCAGTTCAGAGTGGTGCTTCAGTAGAAACTCGTCGTTCCACCACAGACTGGGATCAACCGCAATCCAGGTATCGAACAAATCCGGTTGTCGCATCAGGGTTTCGATCACGAACAGCCCGGCAAGCGATTCGCCGACCACCGCACGGTGTTCGGTGCAGCGGTAGTCACGCTCGATTCGTGGGATCAGCTCCTCGGCGATGAAGCGTCGGAAGGCCGCTGAGCCGCCAACGCGCGGCGCAATCTCGCGATCCGATGCCACCTCGGTGGGACCTGTCAGATCGCGTCGCCGCTCCGTATTTTCGATGCCAACCAGAATGAAGGGATGCATCGTTCCGTTGAGCGCAGAAATATGTAGCAGGCCCGCAATGTGCAGAAAGTCTTCGCCCAGTCCGCCATCCAGCATGTACATGACGGGGAACTGCTGGTCCTTCGCCTGGCCGTACCCCGGTGGCAAAAAGACATTGATGGTGCGTTGCTCGTCGAGCGCGACCGAGTCGATCTTGAAAGTTTCGCCGATGGTCAGCGGCGTTGCGGCTCCGGCGCGATTCGTGCCGCCGAGCCAAATCGATGTTCCCAGAAACAGCAAGATGAAAATACGCGCGAGCCATGCGATGGTTTGCGGAGAACAAGAGGTGGTGTGCATGCGCAGCCTAATGAACGGGTGGGGTGGCCGCTGAGTTTGGCAATGCTGCGAATGCCACGGCAACGCTCAGCGCGTCGCGCAGCTCATCCGCTGGGCAGGGTTTGGCAAGCGTCTTGAAAATGACCCCAGCACGTGTGGCGGCGACGCCAGCAGGGGTATCGCCCATGCCGGTCAGCAGCAGGCGCGCGGTTCGGGGCCAACGCTGCGCTACCTCGGTCAGCAGTTGAATGCCATCCAGTCCGGGCATTCGCATATCGGTCACCACGGCATCGAAAGGTCCATCCTGTTCAAGTGCCTGTAAGGCCGCGTGCGCACCCAGTGCTGTCACGGCGTCGAAGCGGCCATGCAGCGTTCGCGTCATGGCCTTCAAAATATTCGGTTCGTCGTCAACACACAGGACGCGTGGCAACGCCAAAGACATCTCGTTCTCCTCGGGTACGGTCGGGCACACATAACCCTGCCAGCGGGTACGGGCGTCGATTTGCCGTCATCGACGAACGATTCCGGCACCTTCCAGGAAGTCCATGCAGGATGTTTGCCAAATGCTGAGTCGCATGAGTCCGAACCTCCGACCTGGGAGCCTGTCGGGCTTGAAAGGGAATCGGCTGCAAATCCGTCTGGACGGTCCATTTTTTGCCGCTTCCTTGGGCAATAGTTCAACTATTGCCCTGCGAAACCGGCAAAAACTGTCCTCGCCCAGCCGAACTTTCGCTTCGATTCTTCAAGTCCGACAGGCTCCTGGCAAACCGTTCGGCTACTGCCGCGCAGGCTCCTGGGGCTCGAACCAACTACGGTGGCGAATGGGACACAGGTCGGGTCCAGTTTGCTTCGCGAGCCTACAGCTCCGCGTTCTGCTGGATTGACGCCGCGAGGGCGCGCCAGTGCGCCAGCGAATCGGTCTGACCACATCGATCCAAGTAGTCTTCGTCAACCGCGTCACCACTGATCAACGCATTGGCAACATGGGTGATCCCAAGCAGATTGAAGTCGGTGCGGGGCAAATGGCGTGGGCTTCGGTGATAGGCGACAGCGTGAACCACATCGAGCGGAAAGCCCCACAGTCCGAGCAGGTAGGCGCCAACCTCACCGTAACCCCAAGGTCTACCCGAAAATTCTTCGTCCAGGTCGAACAGTTTTCCCAGATTGGCCAGCAGTCCCGCAACGCTGGCCGAAGTCATGTCTGTACGGCCTTTGGCAATACGCTCGGCAAGTATCGAAGTCTGCAGCGCTTGGCGCTGAAGATGCCCGACATCGGCGCGCCAGACCGGCTGCGAAAACACCTCGGTCGCCAGCACCAGGGTGCGGATCATCGATGAGCCGATTCGCATGACCGCCAGACGGATGTCGGTCAAGGCGCGGCCGTTGTTCGGAAAGTAGGCTGAGTTGGCCATCTTCAGAACTTTCGCGGTGAGTACGGGATCCTGAGCGAGGATCGCCGAAATCTGCAGGGCGTCGGTATTCGGATCCTGCAGTGCGCTGTTCAGGCGTGCATAGATGCGCGGTGCCGAGGGTAAATGCTCGATGGCGCCGATGGTCTCTCGCAGTCCAAGGTCAGACAGAAGGGTCCTGAGTGACAGCGCTTCATCGACGGCAGCAAGCAGTTGGGCTGGCTCGCAAGGTTTGGAAAGAAACTGATGCGCAACCTCCAATGCGCGCATGGCGGCGGCAGTTTCTGTGTGCCCCGAGAGTAGGAAGCGCAAGGTTGCCGGCGAGCGCAATTGCACTTCGCGCAGCAAGGTCGCGCCGTCTTTGCCGGGCATTCGCATATCGCTGACGATGACATCCACCTCACCCTCATCGAAGGCGTGAAGTGCTGCCTCGGCTGATTCGGCGAATACGGTGTCCCACTCTCTTTGCATGGCGAACAGCATTCGCTCGATGCCGAGCAGTACGCGGCGTTCATCATCAACGAAGACGATGCGCGGCANNTTTCCTGCTTGGGTCTCAAAAAAAATGCGCCCATGATGCTTGTCCACGACGGTCGCATAGGCCATGGACAGGCCTTGTCCTGAGCCTTTTCCCACCGGTTTGGTGGTGAAAAACGGGTCGAAAACCGAACGTTGAATGGCCTCCGGAATGCCTTCTCCGGTGTCGCTGATGCGTAGCTCGGCGAAGTCCGGAATCAGGTGCGTGGAAACCTTTATCTGACCCTTGGTGCCCGGTTGCTGCAGGACCACATCGCCGATGGCGTGTGCGGCATTGACCAGCAGATTGAGCACGACCTGGCTGATTTCATCGCGCAAACAGGGAACCAACGGCATCGACGGTTCGAATTCAATGTCCAGGTCGGCGACATATTTCCATTCGTTGCGCGCGACGATGCTCGCAGTGCTGATCAGGTCGGCCAAGTTGACCGGTTCCATATCTCGCGCCGAGGGGTGAGCAAATCGCTTCATGGCCGACACAATGGTGGAAACCCGCTGCAGTCCTTCCTGGGACTCGTCAAAGGCATCAGGAATATTGCGCCGCAGGTAGTCCAATCGCGCACGTCCGATGGCTCGCTCGAACTCGCTGATATCGGTCAGTTGCGATTCCGAGAGCGCACCGCTGTCGCGAATCTGTGTCAGCAGTCGGACACTGCGGTCGGCAAGGTTGACCAGCGTGTCGAAGGCGCTACGCAGGAAGGTGACGTTGTCCGAAACATATTGCACCGGTGTGTTGATTTCGTGCGCGACGCCAGCGGCAAGTTGCCCGATCGCCTCCATCTTCTGTGACTGCAGTAGGCGGTCTTGCGCCCGTTTCAGCTCCTCCAGCGCATCATGCAATTGTTGTCTCTCGCGTTCGAGCTCCCGGGTTTTTCGCGAGACGACGTCTTCCAGCGCGATGTTCTGCTCCAACAAGGCGAACGCCGAAGCGTCGCGTTGTTGCGGGCTTTCCAGTCGCTTGATCAGGACGTCGATGGTGCGATCGCGTGCGGCCAGCATGCGATTGAGATTGGCGAT
>DEHW01000011.1 GCA_002352135.1 Lysobacterales bacterium UBA2790 | reverse complement strand
GCGGCCGACAAGAACATCGCCGCGCTGGCGAGCGATGGCCTGTACCGCACCAACCACCACCTTACCATCGCACAGGGTCAGGCCGTGCCCAGTCGCGATCCGCAGGAGGTCGTGGCGACGCACGTTCGCCGGCTGGAAGCCCTACGCCGGGCCGGCATAGTGGAGCGCGTAGCCGAAGGTCTATGGAAGGTGCCGAACGACCTGCCCGAGCGTGGCCGCCAGTACGACGCGCAGCGCCTGGGGGGCGTGGCCGTGGAACTGAAATCGCACTTGCCCATAGAGCGGCAGGCTCGCGTGATCGGGGCCACCTGGCTCGATCAGCAACTGATCGGCGGCGGCAAGGGGCTGGGCGACGTGGGCTTTGGCGGCGAGGCCAAGCAGGCGATGCAGCAGCGCGCCGACTTCCTGGCCGGACAGGGGCTGGCCGAGCGGCGCGGGCAGCGCGTGATCCTCGCACGCAACCTGCTGGGCACGCTGCGTAGTCGTGAGCTGGCGCAGACCGCCAAGGACATCGCCGCCGAAACTGGCCTGGAACATCGCCCCGTGGCTGATGGGCAGCGCGTGGCCGGCATATATCGGCGCTCCGTCATGCTCGCCAGTGGGCGCTACGCGATGCTCGATGACGGCAGGGGTTTCAGCCTTGTGCCGTGGAAGCCGGTGATCGAGCAGCGGCTGGGGAAGCAGCTTGCCGCCACGGTGCGCGGCGGCGGCGTGTCGTGGGAGATTGGGCGACAGCGTGGTCTTGCCGTCTAGGTTGTAGTCGGCATATAATTAGCCACCATATTATATGTCGGCAACAAAATGAAACTTGAGCAGAAGTATCACGCGCTGATAAGGGAGGCACAGCGAAGGAAGATGCCTGACGTGGAAGGTATTCGCCTGTGCTTTCAGACACTATCGCTGGCCGCAGGAATCGACCGCGATTGCGCCGTATTGCTGGCGCCGCATGGCCTGTCCGAAGGGCGCTTCGTGCTGCTGTTCTTGCTGGATGCCGCAGCCGACGGGCTGGCACCCAACACGCTGGCCGAACAGGCTGGCGTCACCCGCGCCACAGTAACGGGATTACTCGATGGCCTAGAACGCGAGGAGCTGATCGAGCGACACGCCGATACCAATGATCGCCGAGCCCTGTGCATTCGCCTCACGCGCAAGGGCAAACGGGTGGCAAAAGCCGTGTTCGAGCAACATGGTCGCTGGATTGCCAGCCTATTCGGCAACCTGTCAGCAGTGGAGCGCAAGCAACTGAGCACTTTGCTGGACAAGGTTGCCGGAAACCTCGGAGGCAATGCGCCATGACAGCCGCGTCCGTCCGCAAAGGCGCAACCCGTGCTTCCGACATTCCAGAGAACATCTTGGAAGCCTTGTCGCGCGGTGAGATACAAAGCGCCACCTTGGCCGAGTGCATGGCACTAAACCAAGCCACGCTGATGCGGGTGGTGTTTCCCAGGCTTTCATCTCCGGCATTGAAAGCCATCGACGCTGCGTGCGAGCTGGGCGTGCTCAAGCGCATGGCCCGCATCGGTGAAGTGCTGCTCAGCGAACTGGGCGCTGCCGGTATCGCGCAATGCAGTTCGCACGGTGCCGACACGGTACGCGGCTGGGCCTGCTTCATGGTCGGTGCGCAATCCGGGCTCGATGTGGTCGGCCGGCTTGCCGCTGTCCGACCGCTAGCCGATGACGCACATTTCGGCGTCCGCGAATGGGCCTGGATGGCCGTTCGCCCACATCTTGCGCAGGAACTGGATTCCTCTATCACCCACTTGGCGCGATGGACGGTGGAGCCATCGGAATACCTGCGCCGCTTCGCTAGCGAAGCCCTGCGTCCGCGTGGAGTGTGGTGCGCCCACATTGCTTCGCTCAAACGCGAACCTGGACAGGCATTGCCCATCCTGTCGCCGCTCCGCGCCGACCCTTCCAACTATGTGCAGGATTCGGTGGCCAACTGGCTCAACGATGCCGCCAAGGATCAGCCAGATTGGGCGCGTGGCCTCTGTGCCAAATGGTTGAAAGCGACACCCACTGACGCCACCCGTCGTATCTGCCAGCGCGCTTTGCGAAACCTCAAGTAAAGGAGAAAACCTCATGTCCCAATATCTCGTCGAACTCTATACGCCCAACGCCAACTGGAAGGCGCTGAGCACCGAACAGCGTAAGCAGTTCTTGGGTGCCATCGGCACTGCAATGGGTGGCTTATCCAGCATGGGTGTTGAAGTTCTCACGCTTACCGAAATCGAACCCGGCTTAGACCAAAGCACTGCACATCGCTTCCTGGGCATTTGGCGCTTTCCCGACGTTCAGGCCCGCGATGCGTTGCTGGCTGGCATTAAGGCTAGTGGTTGGTATGGCTACTTCGATCACGTGAACGCGGCCGGTGCGGATGGCGACTTCGCCCAACATCTTGGCGCTCTGGAAGAAGCATGAGCGCAATCCTGTAACTCCATTCAAGACAAGCCTCCGTTTTCGCCAACAGATCTCGGACTTTCTTGGGGGAACTAACTTCGCACAAGGCCGTGAATATGGAGCTACGACACCTCCGCTATTTCCAGGCTGTGGCCGAGGAGCTTCGTTTTGCCCGCGCCGCCGAGAAGCTCCACATCGAGCAATCGCCGCTCTCGCGTGCGATCAAGGAACTGGAAGAAGAACTGGGCGTCATGCTGTTCGCCCGCACCACGCGCAGCACGCGGCTGACCCATGCCGGAACCTTGTTCCTTGAGCATGTGCGCCGCGTGTTCGCCGCCGTGGAACAGGCCCGCGACAGTGTGAAGGCAGCAGCTAATGGCTTTCACGGGCAGTTGCGCGTGGCGCTATCCGATGGCATCACGCCGTCGCGCCTTTCTGCCTTACTCGTACTTTGTCGCCAGGAAGAACCCGAAGTAGAAATCCGCTTTTTCGAGGTGCCCCTATCGCAGCAGATCAAAGGGCTGCATGAAGATCTGTACGACGTGGGATTTGCCCAAGCCAACGAAGTTGGCGATGGCATCGTCGCCATGCCTGCCTGGAGCGATGCGCTGATGGTAGCGTTGCCTGCACGGCATCCTCTGCTGGCTCACAAGCGCATCCCCTTGGACGAATTGCTGCGTTATCCACTGGTCTTGTGCGACCCGCAAGTCTGTGAAGGTCATGCCAAACATGTCGAACGGGTGCTGCGCCGTACCGAAATGGAGCCCCTAATCGCAGAGCGCGTCGCGTCCTGCGATTTGATGATGGCACTGGTCTCCGCAGGTTTTGCTCTCGGGCTGGCCGGTGCTGCACACATTACCGCCAGCAGTGAGCTGGGTGTTGTGGGCCGACCGCTGGCGTTGCGCGTGCCACCGTTGACGACCTACTTGCTTCACCTTGACGATGATCCGTCCGACGAACTGGCGCGACTCATTGAGCGCGTACAGACCATCGAATCGCTGGAGCCCCCCAGGCCCATACGAGGCCGCAATCCCAATCACCCGGAGGAACTGACGCCATGAAAAAAATCATCCCGTTCTTGCTGGCGACTGCGGTGACTGCCTGCGGACAGTCTGAAACGCCATCGAACCCTGCTGATTCTGCAGCCAACATCCTGACGGTGGAAGAACTAGCGGCCAACCCCGAACGGCTCAAGGAGCTGCGCCAGCAGTGCAAGACGGATCGCCCCAAGCTGGGCGACGTATTGTGCAACCGGGTGGCCGAAGCCACGCGCAAGCGATTTTACGGAGACGGCGAAACTCCCTACACACCGCCGAAGGAATCGCCCAAGTTCTGATTTCTGGTTTTTTGCTGCATCACCATCATTTTTCTGCTCGACACGCCGCAATGCGCTATTGCTTGCGGCGTTTTTCTTTGGCTCGCCGTCGCACTCATTCTGTCTTTTTGCTCGACCTTTCTGCTGAAAACGGTCTTTGACCGGCATTGATCCGGCACCGATCCTGACGCTTGCGGCACGCCCTTGTGTCGCTCTTTCCATGAGGAATCAGCGCAGGAGA
>DEHW01000173.1 GCA_002352135.1 Lysobacterales bacterium UBA2790 | reverse complement strand
CGGGGACGGATCCGACGGGGTACTGCGCTGACGCGGAAATTGACGGCGATAAGGTCACCTGCACAGTGACGCCAACCGGCAGTCGGATTGCGACCAAGGTTGAAGGCACGATCGGTAAGAACGGCCAAGTGACGTTCAGCGGCAGTGTCAACACGGTTGGCGGTCAAGTCTTGGTGGGAAGTAGCACCTTGATGTCTGCGAAGGTGATGAGCAACGGCGCGATGAGCACGACGCAGATTGATCGCGGCACGAGCGAGGTGAAGAAGACAGATCGAATACTGAGTGTGGCGAGCCGGGACAACGCCGGAAAATCCACCCTGCATACATCGGAAGAACAGGTCGATGTGAGTTCCGAAGAAGACCTCGGAGTGATGTGGGAACACGGCCTTCTGGATGAGTCGCAGCGGGAAGTGCTGCGCTGGGGCCGCACATCAAGTGGCCAACTTGAAGATGTGACGATTGTTGAGGAAACTTTGCTGGGTGTGCGGCGGCCAAGTCATTTTTTAGATTCGCAAAATGGACTTGGGGCTTGTACAAGGTTCGCGCTGCCGCAAAGACTGCCGGGCAACTTGGTCGAGAAGGTGAGGCGGCGGTTCGGGCGGCTTACAACATTGGCGAAAAGCCGACAAGATCCATTCTGATGAATGGGCGCGCTCGGATTCCTGATGGATTGAGGCCGGGCGAGAGTCTTAGCGAAGTGAAGAACGTAGATCGTCTGAGCTTCACGCGACAATTGCGCGACTACGCGGAATATGCCCGAAGTGAAGGTTTGCGATTCGACCTTTACACGCGGCCAAGCACACGGCTCTCTCGGCCTTTGCAAGATGCCATTGATAGTGGCACTATCAACCATCTGCATATCCCGTGATGACGATGAAAACGCGAACTATCTCGGCGCGTGCGCCGTTGACGGCCGAAGAGCTGGAGCAATTGACGGCGGATGATTTTGTGCGGCTGAAGCTGACCGATGACGAAAAGGTTCGGCTGCGCGAGATCAATAAGGCGAGGGAGCAAGACCGACTTGAGCGCGTTGCGCGAATGCGGACGGAGCAACTCCCTTTGTTGGCAGAATTGCAGGCTGCCGGATTGAAAATTCAGTCAGTTGCTGATTTGATAAATATGGCAGAAAGATATGATCGGGCCGTTCCTGTCCTGTTGAAACATTTGGTGATGCCATATTCGGACGTGACCAAGGAGACTATTGCTCGCTCCCTTGCCGTTCCCGAACCGGAAGTACAGGAAGCTTGGCCGCTGCTGGTCGAGGAATATCGCAAGGCCCAGACGGGTTGGGGTATCAAGGGGCCTGGCGACACCAAGGAATTCCGGCTCGGCGCCAAGAATGGGCTGGCCTGCGCCCTCTCGGTTGCTGTAACGGACGAGACGCTGCCGGAATTGATCGCCCTGGCCAAAGACCACACGCTGGGCGAAAGCCGCATCTTGTTGCTGTCAGCGCTGAAGATGCGACGGGGCAAGAACCCGTTGGCGAAGCAGGCCATCAACGAACTGGCGGGCGATCCCGAGCTTCAGAAGGAAATCGCCTCGTGGGGCAAGCGCTGACGGGCGTTGCCTGCTACGAGGGAGGCCAAGCCTTTGGCAGCCTTCCAGTTGCCCGACAACTCGGGCGCGCCGGGCGGCAACCAGAAGACCACCTACACCTATGTCGGCCTGACGACCAACATCAAGGTGGAGGACACCACGGATCCGTCGACGGCGCTGACGATGTCGCGGCAAGTCGACGCACTGGGGCGACCGGTACTGACCACCGACGCGTCGGCGGCGCAGGGCAAGCGCAGGTCCGGGGTCAGGTCTAGCATTTATGCATGCGTTGCCGTAGGTTCGGCGAATGGCTAGACCGATCCGGATCGAATTCTGTGGGGCGCTGTATCACGTCACTTCTCGGGGTGATCGGCGTGAGGCGATCTATGAGGATGACGAGGACCGTTCGCGGTTTCTGGAAATCTTGTCGCAGGTGGTGGCGGATGCGAATTGGGTCTGCCACGCGTACTGTTTGATGAGCAACCACTACCATCTGGTGATCGAGACGCCGGACAAGAACCTGTCGAAAGGTATGCGCCAGCTCAATGGCGTGTACACACAGGCGAGCAACCGCCGTCATGGTCGGGTGGGGCACCTGTTCCAAGGGCGCTACAAAGCGATCCTGGTCGATGCTGATCGGTATCTTCGCGAGCTGACACGTTACGTGGTGCTCAATCCGGTCCGCGCGGGGATGGTGGCAGCGCCTGCGGCGTGGCGGTGGAGCAGCTACCGTGCGGCGGTCGGTATGGACGTACTTCCACCGTGGCTGGTCGTCGATGGTCTGCTGGCACAATTTGGCAAGCGTCGTGCCGAGGCGATTCAACGCTACGAGGAATTCGTTGCCGACGGTATCGGCGGCGACACGATCTGGCGCCATCTCAATCGACAGGTGTTCCTGGGAGACGACGCGTTCGTCGAGCGCATGCAGCATGCGCAGGAGGCAGTCACTTCCGCCACGGACGACGTGAACATTCCGCGAGCGCAGCGACGGCCACCGGCACCACCACTGTCAGAGATTGCCATAGCACACGCCAGCCGCGATGCGGCAATGGTAGCGGCACATAGGACGGGGGAATACAGCTACCAACAGATCGCTGAATACTTTGGCGTCCACTTCACGACGGTGGGACGGATCGTGCGAGCGGGTCGCACTCGGAGCCACGGATAGAGCGGTGCTACGATGCTAGACCTGACCCCTTCTGTGTGTGTGTGTGTGTGTGTGTGTGCAAGATGTTTAATGCTCATGACGCTGCGGAAAGTTGCGTTGCTCGCTTTGAGGCTGGCTGGCTGCCTCGAAGGGTGTTCAAAATGGGCGCAGCCTATGTGCTCGACTGCATTCTTCCAGGGAGAACTGATAGCGGTTATCTGATCTCTGTACGCAGTCACCAAAATGGATTCCGTGTAACTCAAGCCGAGTACTACCAATACGATCAAATATCAAAGAAGCCGTGAGAGTCAGGGAGCAATTCGATCCATACAATCCGCAATCCGGGGTCACCATTGCGCCGCCCGTGTCAACAGGGCTGACAAAACTCCTCCCGTGATCCGGGCTTCTCTCTTCTCCTGCTGACCCGCTCTTGGCTTGACCGTCCCCGCCAGTGTTCGCGTGTGGCTGCGGGCCTTGGCCGCACGAGCGGCGAAGCATGCTTCGCCACATTCTGGTTCTAGGTTCCTCAGGTCTGGCATTGATGAAAAAAGTGCAGCCCGACGGGCAACAGCCCGAATGCCCAGTCACCGAACAACCAGACCTTCCAGGCCCGCTATAACCACAACCATCAGGTGATCTTCAGCACCACCCGTCCTTCGGGGGGCAACACCGCCTGAACAGCAGGCAGCCAGTATTTCTAAGAGGCCCAGAACCGCCTGAGTCGACAGGTGGAGGGCGGCGATGGCGCGTCGGAACACCTGATCTACTGGAAGGCTACGAAGACCGCGTGGGCGGCTATCGCACGCGCAGCTATGTGGACGACTACGCCCACCTCACACGCTACCGCTACGGCCAACTGGAACTGCGCTTTGTGCTGACCGACCACCTGTTAGCATGTCGCGCGGAGGGCAGCTATGCAGACTTCGGATTCATCGGCGCAAGGCATCACCTGGTTGTTGTCGCGGGTGGAGGCGGGCGATGCGGGTGCGCGTGAGGGGCTGGCGCGTGCGGTGATTGCGCGTTTGCAGCAGATTGCGACGCATGAGTTGGCGGCGCTCAATGCGGGCGGCTTGCATGGCTTGACGCACGAGCCGGCGATGTTCGCCAATGACGCGTTGCTGAAGATGCTGGCGCAGCCGCAGAGCTTCGAGAACCGTCGGCACTTCTTTGCTTACGCCACCCAGGTGATGGTGCGCGCGATGATCGACTATCAGCGTGCGCGGCATGCGCAGAAGCGCGGTGGCGATCTGCAGCGCGTCAGCCTTGGCGGGGTGGATCAGAGCCTGAGCGTGGACGTGGAAGACGCCAGCGAGGTGTTGGCGGAGTTGGAGCAGCTCGACCCGCGCAAGGCCGATCTGGTGCGCTTGCGGGTGTTTCTGGGCTTCAGTGCGGAAGAGTCCGCTGAGGCCTTGCAGGTGTCGCTTTCCACGGTCGAGCGTGACTGGCGTTTCCTGCGTCATTGGATGGCCGCACGCTTGGCGGCTCGCTGAATTGCTGCGGCGTGGTGCTTGAAGGCCCTCGTGCCACTTCCCTCGTATAGCGCGAAGAGTTCGACGTTGTGTCGGCTCCGCCTGCGTTCGCAGGTGTTCCTCGAACCGATGGGGGTCGCATGAAAGAGTTGTTTACCGATGCGCGCGGACGCATCCGGCGCAAGACCTGGTGGAAGGGGTTTCTGATCATCGTCGTGGTGTCGCTACTGGTGGGCGCGGTGCTGTCTCCACTCTTGCTGGCGTTGGGCTTGTTGGGTCGAGTGCTGCTGTTTGCGGTGTCCCTGGTGTTTCTCTACGGCATGGTGATGCTGGGCAGCAAGCGCCTGCATGATCGCAACAAGGACGCGATGCCCCGGCTGGCGCTGTTCTATGCGCCGACGGTGCTGTCGCAACTGCTGCAGACCTTGGGGATCGGTTGGCAGGCGATGGAGGTGGCCGGGCGCACGGTGATGGTGCCGGGCCTGATCGGCGGCATTGTTCTGTGGGTGTCGATGGCGTTTGCGCTCTGGGCGCTGATCGAACTCGGTTTTCTGAGTGGTGGCACCGGCAGCAACCGCTTTGGTGAAGATCCGAAGGCGCTGCCGAGCCCCTGATGCAGACGACGGCGAGGCGATGCGCCTCGCCGTCCAGGCTTATTTGTGTGTGGCGGAGTGGCTCAGGACATCAGGGTCCAGTGCACGCCATGAATCAAGGCGGTAGTCAGACTTGTGCCAGATACTCGCGCCTCGGCCTTTCTTCCATTGCCAGTGATTCGCCGTTGATGCCTGCGAGAAGGTTCAGTTGCCCTCAAACCCGTCGGCAAAGCCCAGAAACGGGCTGCTGTCGTCGACCTCGCGAAGTACCGGGCCGGGGACGCTGCGTCGATTGGCGCTGCCGATGCCCAATTCGCCATAGCTGTTGTCGCCCCAGCAGTAGAGGTCACCATCGTTCTGTATGGCGCAGGCGTGGTCCGCACTCAGGGCGATCTGCCGAACACTGCCGATGCTGCTGATCCATGTGGGCGAGTAACGGTGGGCAAAGCTGCCGTCGCCGAGTTGTCCCGAGCTGTTGCGACCCCAGCAATAGAGATCGTCGGTCGTGCTGCGGGCGCAGACCGTGTTTCCCGCCGCCACGAGCTGCGCGGCTGGCGGCAGGTTGGCGACAGCTTGAGGTAGTGGTCGCAGCGTTGAAGTGCCGTCGCCGAGCGCTCCGTAGCTGTTGCTGCCCCAACACCACACTTCGCCGCTGGCGCGACGAACGCAGGTGAAGCCTTCTCCGGTGGCGACTTCGACAATGTCCTCGTCCAGGCCGCTCGGTGCGGTGTGCAAGGGCGTGGAAAGCCCGACCTCACCGGTTCCCAACTGGCCGACGCTATTGCTGCCCCAACACAGGACCTGCGCGTCTGTCGTGACCGCGCAACTGTGCTCGCTGCTGGCGCTGAGCTGCTGAACGGCGCCGTTCGGTCCAAAGCACTGAGTGAAACTGCCTGTCGCGGCGAAACTGTCTTCACGGCAGCCTTGATGACTGTCATTGCTGCCGCTGCATTGCACGGTGGCCGTGATGTCGCTGCTGACGCAGGCGTGGCGTTCGCCCAGCGCGACCGTGTGCACCGGTGAGCTGATCGATCCGATGTGCGTGGGCAACAGCAGATCGCCTGCGGAGTTTGTCGGAGCGCCCAGCTCGCCATAGCGATTTCCGCCCCAGCAATGCAAGCTGGAGGTATTGCCCAGTACGTTGGGCCGGGTGCCTGCGCTGGCGATGGCGCAGGTCTTGGAGCTGGCGGCGAACAGACCCGCGGCGGGAACCGCGAGCAGGCTGTCGACGGGTTGCAGGGCTTGCCGATGGTCACCCGTGCCCAGCTCGCCTTGGGCATTGGCGCCCCAACACTGCACGGCACCGAGATCATCGCTTACGCAGCTATGGTGTTGTCCGAGCGCGATCTGCTGCAGCGGTCCAGCGGAGAGACTGACCGGTGTTGGATGCGGAATGCGAATGGGACTGCCATCGCCGAGCTGCCCCATGTCGTTGCGACCCCAGCACCACACCTGCGAGTCGTGACGCAGTCCGCAACGACCACTGACAGCGACAAACGTGTGGTTGCCTTGGATTGCGGTCGGTTGTGCGCGACCGACGAAGTCGCCACTGCCCAAGGCACCGTCCGCGTTGCGGCCCCAGCAGACCGCGTCGCCGCCAGCGAGCACCGCGCAGGTCGATTCGGCAGCAAGGCTGAACCCGACGACATCGTTAAGGTCGGTATCCAATGGCCCCGACGAGTAGGCCATGCTGTCGCTTTCAGCGTCATACATCCAACTGCCCCAGCAGTGCAGCGAATTGCTGATGCCCAATGCACAGGTATGCATCTGGTGACTGGCGAGCTGCTGGAAGCCACTGCCTGCCAGCCGGGGAATCACACTGGATTCCAGCGAGCCGTCGCCGAGTTGTCCGGCCCAGTTCGATCCCCAGCACCACACTTGGCTGTCTTCCAGCAGGGCGCAACTGAAGCCCGCGCCCACACTGACTTGCAAGGCCGGTAGTGGTAGATCGATGGTGACGGCGCTGAGGCTCTGGTTGATGTGCAAGGGCAGACCGAGTTCACCCGAGTTGTTGCTGCCCCAACAGCCGACAGCCCCCGCTGTCGTGACGGCACAGGCATGGCTGCCGCCCACCGCAGCATGCCGGATCGTGAAATTGGCGATCCCGGCAACCAATCCAATCGGCGCTTGCGTACTGGTGACCCCTGCACCGGCCTGTCCTGCACTGTTTGCGCCCCAGCAGCGAAGGGTCTGCTGGGTATCGATGCTGCAGTGAGTCAGGCCGTTCGAGATCACCTTGACGGTCGGTTCGGGCAGACCGAGTACGCGTGCCGGATGGAACAGATAGCCCGCATGCTGTGGATCGTGCACACCGGTGTTGTAGCCCCAGCACCAGATATCGCCCGCAGCATCCAATGCGCAGGTTTCGCTGATGGCGACGATGTCGGAGAGCGGTTCCAGCGCGGCCAGTGCGCTGCGCTGGCCTGTGCCGAGCAGCAACATGCAAACCAATAGGCCAGCACGGCGGAACACAGAATCCGGTTGAGGCTGGGCAAGACAAGCGAAGAACGGCATGCAAGACCTCCAGGTGAACTCGGGTGAGGACTGCCGAGTTGTCTGGAGATACGGGAACCGGGTGGCTCAACCCTTCAATTGCGATCGCTGCCGGTGGCTTGTTCGCGGCGCGGGGCGGGAGCAACGTCTTCGTGCTCTGTGCCCGAGGATGCAGTGGAACGCTGTCGCATGCGCTGTTCCAGGGCCGCGTTGTCAGCGGCCATCTTCTCGCGCAGGGCGGTGTTGCGCGCGTCGATTTCGGCGCGCATGGCGGCGCGTTTTGCGGCCTGTTCCTCGCGAATGGCCTGAAGTCGCGCGCTCAGGTCAGGCTTGCCGACCTCGGGCAGTTTGACACCCACGGCGATCTGGTAAACGCGCGGCAAGCGGGGCAGATCGGGCGACAGCAGATTGGCGACATCAAGGACGCGCTGGGCGTCGACGGGCAGTGCTGAATTGCGCAATCCCGGTTGGAACTCCGCGCTTTGCTGGCGCTGCACCATCTCCTGCAGACCGAAAGCCAGTCCGCGTGCGTGGGCGATCAGCCATTCGCCGCGCGTGCTGATCCACAGGTCTTCAATGTGGCGGATGCGCTCCAGTGCGTCTTCAGACCAGTTGTCAGGCGGCGTTCGCAGCGAGTCGCCATCCCAATTCGCCCACGCGGCGTCGCGGCGCCAGATCACCACGGCAAGGCGGGTCAGTTCACCCTGATGGCGACGAAACGCCGCGCTGGTCGGGTTGCGCAGCAAGGTCGCGGAGATCTGGTATTCCAACAGCCACAGCGCGTGCTGATCGTCTTCGCGGTACAGCACTTCGCCGAGTGCGAGTTCGCCACTGCCGAGGGTCGGCAGCGACTGCAGGACGGGCAACAGACGCGCGGACTGCGACTCGGCAGTGACCACCTGCATGCCAAGCTGGTCGGCGATCTGGCGCAGTTCCACGTCCGGGTCGATCGGGGGCTTTGTACCGCGTTGCCATTGGTCGATCAGCAGAATGGCACCACCGGCCATCATCACGACGGCCAATGCGGCCAGAAACTTTTTGCGGCCTGATCCGAAACCCCGACGCATGTGCATGTTTCACTCCCACTGGAAGAACCCGATGCACAGGCATACGCAATCGCGCGGTGCACAGCCTTCAACGCGCTGTTCACGAATCTCAGGCCGTGCGTTCGCTGGCGCGTCGCCCCAGTTCGGCGAGGGTGTCAGTGTCACCGGAAATCTGCGACAGCGCTTCGTCCATGCGTTGCCGTTGTTCCAGCAGTGCAGCGCGGGCACCTTGCAGGCCGAGCAGTGCGGGGTAGGTGGACTTGCCCTGGGCGACATCCTTGCCAGCGGTCTTGCCGAGTTCGGCGGCATCGCCTTCGATATCCAGCAGGTCGTCGCGGATCTGGAAGGCCAGGCCCAGTGCATCGGCGAACTCGTCGAGCTGTTGCTGCGTTGCTGGATCGGTCTGTGCGACGAGCGCACCAAGCCGGACCGAAGCTCGTATCAAGGCACCAGTTTTCAGTGCGTGCATGCGCTGCAACGCGGCCAGCGACTGCCTCTGGCCGGTGGCATCCATATCGAGCGCCTGACCACCCGCCATGCCTGCCGCGCCAGACGCACTCGCCAGTGTGCTCAGCATTTGACGCGCGATGGGATCGGCAACCGGCGCGCGGCAGAGGGTTTCGAAGGCGCAGGTCTGCAGCGCATCGCCCGCCAGAATCGCCGTGGCTTCGTCGAAGGCGATATGCACGGTCGGTCGACCACGGCGGAGGGCGTCGTCGTCCATCGCGGGCAGGTCGTCGTGGATCAGCGAGTAGGCATGAATGAGTTCAACCGCCACCGCGGCGGCGTCGAGTTGCTCGTCCTTTGCGCCAAGACAGTGGCCGGTGCCATACACCAGCAGCGGTCGGAAGCGTTTGCCGCCACCCAGCACGGCGTAGCGCATGGCGCTGTGCAGACGGATGGGGGCAAGGTCGGCAGGAGGAAGGGCGGCGTCGAGTGCCGCTTCGCAGCGTGTCAGCCAGTCGTGCAGCCGTGTCTCAGGGCGCATCGGGGAGAAAGGCTTGCGCGCTGGAAGGATCGTCGATGTCACTCAGCAGGCGAACCCGCAATTGCGCTTGGTCGAGCGCGGTCTGGCAACTGCGATACAGCGACACACCGCGTTCGTAGGCTTGCAACGATTCATCCAGACCGAGGTCGCCTTTTTCCATTTTTTGCACCAGTTGTTCCAGCTCGTCCAGCGAGCGCTCAAAGCCGGCGACGGGTGATTCTTCGGGGCTGGCGGGTTTGGCTTTGGACATGGGCGCGGTGTCGTGGGCGTGCGGGTGTGTGGTCAATTGTAGGACGGAAAAACGCCGTTCGCGCGCACCCATCGCAGTTCACGCCTGCATGCTTGCAGTAAGCCCTGCAGTCGAGCCGAGAGGAACAGATCGCCCGCCGCCAGCAACTCGCCGTCTGGCGCAAACAGCAACGGCACCTGATCGCGCTGCCAAGGCGGTAATTCGGCTTGCTGCAGCAGGTGTTTCAGCTTGTGATGATGCGTGCGACCCGGCAGTTGGATGCGTTCGCCGCCACGCCGTGAGCGCACCGCGAAGGTCTGGGTCCATGGCGTTCGGCAGGACCTGTCGCGGGTGTCGGACGTCTGCGCACGCAGTTCAAGGCGGCCACCGTCGGGCAAGTGGAGAACGTCCACGCCATCCCAGCACAGATCGAATTCTGTGACTGTGTGCGCAGGCAGGCGCAGCGCGTGAAGTTGCCCACGCCAGTGCTGGAGTCGCACATGTGCCCAGTCACAGCGCGCGTCGCTGTCATGTGTGGCGGGGATGAGGTCACGTTCGATGGCACGCAGGCTCGCCCGTGGCAGGGGGGGGAAGTACAGTTGCCTGACCCACTGACGCAGTACCCGCGCACGTTGGGCGACGGACAAGACGCGCAGGTCTTCGAGCGGAAGTACGCCCGGTTGTTCGTCGCAGAGCGAGGTCAGTAGCGCATCGTCTTGCCGAGCCAGCGCGTGGTCTGCCTCGGCGCACCAATGGGCCGACAAGGCCAATTGGTGGGTCGCCCGTGGCCAGCGCGATTGCAACAGCGGCAGCACACTCTGGCGCAGGAAGTTGCGATCAAAGCGCAGATTCGCGTTCGAGCGATCGGTGATGTGAGCGATGCGCTGCTGGGCCACGTAGAGCTCGATGTCGCTGCGGGCGATGCCTAGCCAGGGGCGCCAGTGCTGTCCCGCACCAAAGGCGCGCCACGCACGCATCGCGGCAAGCCCGCTCGGCCCGGAGCCGCGCAGTGCGCGCAACAGAAAGGTCTCGGCCTGATCGTCCTGATGATGTGCGGTCAACAACCACTCGCCGTCACGCAGGTGCATTTGAAGCACGCCGTAGCGCGCTTCGCGGGCGACGGCTTCGAGATTGCTGCAGGCGGGATCAAGCGCCAGAGACTCGATCACCAGTGGCAGGTTCAAGCCGTCGCACAGCGTTTGGCAATGCCGTGCCCAGGCCGCGGATTCCGTTTGCAGACCATGGTCGATGTGCACCACGCGCAAGCCAACTGCGCCGTGACAGGCCAGCCACGCGTGCAACAGAGCACTGGAATCCAGGCCGCCACTCAGGGCCAGCAGGAAGCCCTTGGCCTGGTGCAGCGGCGCGTCCCGCAATGCGGACAGCAGAGGCGATGGGACGTCAGACATGCGGACATGCTACCAGCGCGCCGCGCCAAGCCCGAGCTCGGCGCGACGTGTCATCGATGGCCCTGCGCAGGCTTTCGGGTCGCCGTGGATCAGAAGTTGAAAACGACCTTCACGCTGGCATCGACTGCCGCATCATCGACATAGCCAATGGCGCCGGGCGTGCTGGCAACCTTGGCGACCACACCGGCGTCGCTGGCTTCTTCCAGCGGCGCCTTGGCGCGTCCCGTAAAGATCAGCTTGGACCAGTAGCCGGTCAGTTGTGGCCCGGGCTTACCAAGGACTTTGTCGTCGAAAGCGACGCGCGTCGGTGCACCGGGTTTCTGATACACAAGAACCGCATTCGCACTACCGACCTTGTTGGCTTTGGCCATGAAGATCTGCTGCACAGCGGCCTGATCCAGTGTGTTGGCGTCCGAGTTCGCGGCCACGATCACTGAGCCTGCATGGGCATCGATTTGCGCCAACAGCAGGATTCCACCCAGCAGGGCAATTCGCGTTTTCATAGGGATTCCTCGCATAGTCTGGAACGGCTCAGGATTCAGAACGTGAACACCACGCCAGCCGATAGAAGATCGCTGTCAGCTACTCCAGGGATGTCGGAGCGATAGCGGGTGTAGTCGGCCTTGAACGCGACGTTACTCATGAAGTCCCAGCGCAGGCCCAAGCCGACATAGTCTTCGTCGGCAGCCTGACTCAAGACGGCGCCCAGAATAGGAAGATAGAAAGGATTCTGGGTTGGAATTCCGTCCATGAGCTCGAGTTTCGCATCGCTCGATTTTGCCCCGACGGTCAGCAGCGGCATGAGGTTTCCGAACCGGTAGCCACCACTGAGATACCAGCCATCCGTGGTCGCGTAAAGGGAGTCATCAATGCTGGTCCGAGTGAACTCGCCAACCAAGAGAACGTTGCCGCGATCAATCTGGGCGCCGACGCCCCAGAATACGCCACGGTCGCCGTCATAGATCAACGTGCTGGCCAGTGCGCCAAGGCCGTTGCCAGTGAGCAACGCCTCCAAGGTGTCGAGTGAAGTGCCACGCACATACTCGACGTCGGCTTTGTAATAGGTGGCACGCAACGAGAGCCAGTCGCTGTAGTCCATGCTCCAGGAAGCGCCGATAAGGGACTTGAGTTTGGTGTCGAGATAGGTTCCACCAAACCGTGCATCACCGCTGTAGCCGCCAACGAACAATTGAGCCTGCGAATACCACTCCCCAAGTTGCGCATCGTGCGAGAGGCTTAGTCCATCAGCATTGGAAAAGCCAAGGTTGTAGACCGAAACCGGCGGACGAATGAATGGGTAGGCGTAACCCACATCCAGATAATCCGAATAGCGGAACAAGCCGAGGCGTTGACGACCAACTTTCAGTTTGAATGCGTCGCCCAGTCGCATATTGGCGTAGGCCCAGGCCAGTTCGGCATCGAAGTCTTTGTCACCGCGGGCAAGAACCTGTGCGATGACGTCAATATGCTCATTCAGATCGGCGCTGACCTGAACGGCAAACAGGGACTCCTCTTTGAAGTCCTTGTCGGAGTCGAAATTGCGCTCCGGAAAGGGTTCGGCATCATCACCGGTCGTCCCCACGACGACTTGGCCGAAGCCACTGATGGAAACGGCGGCATCCGCGGGGGACGTAAAGGAAAGGGCTGCGGCGCAGGCGGCAGCGATCAGCAATCGATTCATACAGATCTCCGGGACGAAGAACCCGAAGCGTCAGATGCATGTCACATGCCGCGGCGCGGAATGGGTGCAACCGTTTGTCTGAAAGTTGGAGGTCGACTTCCGGATGTCGGCGAGGGGTGAATCAGGCGGCGTAGGCACCGTAGCGGCGCAGCCGCTGATAGCGTTGTTCCAGCAGTTCGCTGACCGCCAGACGCTGCAGCGTGTCGACCTCGGCCAGCACGGCGGTCTT
>DEHW01000167.1 GCA_002352135.1 Lysobacterales bacterium UBA2790 | reverse complement strand
TCGGCGGACGCAGAATCAGCCGCTCGGTGTGCAGAACGGGACCCTGATCCCTGCTCATGGCCTGATCCTCGACCAGGAGTGTCATGCAATGACGCCGCGCTGGCGGCAATGCGCCCTGATCCCCGCTCATGGCGAAGTTTCCGTCGGCGTCAGATAGTCCTTCAGACCGCCGAGCTGCAGGCCCTGCACCTGATCGACCACCGGCACCAATTGACTCAGATCCTCGCTGACATAACCGCCCGCGCGATAGCGCATCGTCACCGAAGTCGAGCGTTCGTCCTGCGCCTGCAGACTGAATTCCAGCACGCCGTCCAAACCCATTCCCTGCAGCGGCCCCAAGCCGCCCACCATGCGCAGCGTCTGCGGCGGATCGACAAACACCACCCGCATATGCGCCGCCTGTCGCTCACCATCGCGCTCGCAGAAGCAACCGTTGGCAATCGCCTCGATGCTCAGCTTGCGTGCATCGCCCCACCACGTGTGATCCGCGGGCCACCACAGCCCGACATCGTTGACCAGCGCCGCCCAAGCGCGCTCACGTGACACCGGCACCTCGATCTTCTGCTGCAGCGTAAATCCACTGGCAGCTTGATCCAGCACCTCGGCACGCGCGCCCGACATCGACACCGCAGCCGCCATCCCGAGCAAGCACCACCTCATCGCCTTTCGCATCGCCATCTCCCACACCCCAAGTCGCGCAAGCCTTGCACACGATCCCGCACAGCGCCAAGGCGTCGAAAGTCACAGCACGTTGGATTTGCCTATCGATCGCATAGCGACAAGAGATTGGACCCGCCAAGCGACCGCGATCACCCTGTCCGCACCACAACGACAACGGAGATCCTTCATGACTGCGAACTCAGGAACCTGCCCCGTCATGCACGGCGCGAATACTTCCAGTGGCAACTCGGTGATGGCCTGGTGGCCCAATGCGCTCAACCTCGACATCCTGCATCAGCATGACCGCAAGACTGATCCACTGGACGAATCCTTCAACTACCGCGAAGCGCTGAAGTCGCTGGATGTCGATGCGCTTAAGCGCGACCTGACCGCACTGATGACCGACAGTCAGGACTGGTGGCCTGCCGACTGGGGTCACTACGGTGGCCTGATGATCCGTATGGCTTGGCACGCCGCAGGTTCCTATCGCATTGCCGATGGACGCGGCGGCGCGGGCACCGGCAATCAACGCTTTGCGCCGCTGAACTCCTGGCCCGACAACGCCAATCTCGACAAGGCTCGTCGGCTGCTTTGGCCGATCAAAAAGAAGTACGGAAACCGCATCAGTTGGGCCGACCTGATCATCCTGGCTGGCAACGTCGCATACGAATCGATGGGCTTGAAGACCTTTGGTTTTGCCTTCGGCCGTGAGGACATCTGGCACCCCGAAAAAGACATCTACTGGGGCTCGGAGAAGGAATGGCTGGCACCCACGGGCAGCGAAGGCAGCCGCTATTCCGGCGAACGCGATCTGGAAAACCCACTGGCCGCCGTGATGATGGGACTGATCTACGTCAACCCTGAAGGCGTGGACGGCAAGCCCGACCCGCTGCGCACCGCGCAGGATGTGCGCGTCACCTTCGCGCGAATGGCCATGAACGACGAAGAAACCGTCGCCCTGACTGCAGGCGGACACACCGTCGGCAAATGCCATGGCAACGGGCGCGCCGAGAACCTCGGTCCAAATCCCGAGGCTGCTGAAGTGGAGGAACAAGGTCTGGGCTGGAACAATCACCGCTCGCGCGGCATCGGGCGTGACACGGTTACCTCGGGCATTGAAGGCGCCTGGACAACCCACCCTACGCAATGGGACAACGGCTATTTCGACCTGCTGCTGGGCTACGACTGGGAACTCAAGAAGAGCCCCGCCGGCGCATGGCAGTGGGAGCCCGTGAATATCCGCGAGACCGACAAACCCGCCGATGTGGAAGACCCCTCGATCCGCCACAACCCGATCATGACCGACGCCGACATGGCGATGAAGATGGACCCGGCCTACCGCAAGATCGCGGAGCGATTCCACAAAGATCCCGCCTATTTCAGCGACGTGTTCGCCCGCGCCTGGTTCAAGCTCACCCATCGCGACCTGGGACCCAAATCGCGCTACGTCGGCCCCGAAGTGCCGCTGGAAGACCTGATCTGGCAAGACCCCGTGCCCGCCGGGCGGCGCGACTACGACATCGCCGCCATCAAAGCGAAGATTCTCGCCTCTGGCCTGTCGATCAGCGACCGCGTTGCGACCGCCTGGGACAGCGCCCGCACCTTCCGTGGCTCGGACAAACGTGGCGGTGCCAACGGCGCGCGCATTCGTCTGGCACCTCAAAAAGACTGGGAAGGCAACGAGCCCGCCCGGCTGGCCCGCGTGTTGGCGGTATACGACGCCATTGCTGCCGAGACCGCCGTCAGCGTCGCTGACCTGATCGTGCTGGGCGGCAACAGCGCCATCGAGCAAGCCGCCGAAGCCGCAGGCATTGCCATCGCGGTGCCGTTCCAACCCGGTCGCGGCGATGCCACCGAGGCGATGACCGATGCGGACTCCTTCGCGGTGCTCGAACCCGTACACGACGGCTTCCGCAATTGGCAGAAGAAGCACTACAACGTCAGCCCCGAGGAAATGCTGCTCGACCGCGCCCAACTGCTCGGCCTGACCGCACCGGAGATGACCGTATTGATCGGCGGCATGCGCGTCCTCGGCAGCAACTACGGCAGCAGCTCGCACGGTGTGTTCACCCACCGCGTCGGCGTACTCAGCAACGACTTCTTCGTCAACCTGACCGACATGGGCAATATCTGGAAACCCACCGGCCGCAACAGCTACGACATTCGCGACCGCCAGACCAACGCCCTCAAGTGGACCGCCACCCGCGTCGATCTGGTATTCGGCTCAAACTCAGTGCTGCGCGCCTACGCCGAGGTCTACGCCCAAGACGACCACCACGAAAAATTCGTCCGTGACTTCATCACCGCATGGAACAAAGTGATGAACGCAGATCGGTTTGATCTGGTGTAAGTCGACGAATGCCTGGGGAGTCGTCCGATACTGCTCCGACGACTCCTCGCTGGGCAGAATCGCAGCGAGAGCACGAACGGCAACGATCCAGAAGTGGAAAGACGTGACCAGAAAAAAGCCCCATATTTCGGGGGCTTTTTTGACTACTTGGCGGAGAGAGTGGGATTCGAACCCACGGAAGGTTTGACCCTTCGCCGGTTTTCAAGACCGGTGCCTTAAACCGCTCGGCCATCTCTCCTGATTGGGCTGCACGGGCGCTTGGTCCGCCCGCGAGGGCGCGTAGTCTAGCAGCTTGTCAGGCGTTATCGGACAGGGGTCGCGTGGGGCGTTGCTGCAGGGCTTGGCGGATGTCGGCCTCAGCGAGATTGCTGCAGATTGTCACCTTGCCGCTCTCAACCATCTGCCACAGGCTCGGCGGCGCTTTGCCCTTGGTCAAGTTCATCGCCGCATCCGGTATCCAGCCAATCCATGCATCGCGCTGCAGTTGTTTGGCAAGGTAGAGGGCGGTGTCGGCGAAGTCGACGACTTGCTCCCAACCGACGCATTCCGGCGCCTGACGACACCAAGGCATTGGTGCGAAGCCGATGCTGCAGGTGCGGGCCAGGCTGAGCCCCTGGTCGATCACGAATACTTGCTCGGCAAAGGAACGTCGGACATGTTCTGCCAGTTCGATGGCTTGCTGCTGATCCAATTCGCGCGCCACCACAAGAAATTCCTCACCGCCCCAGCGCACCAGATGGTCGGCGCTGCGGAACACGGTGCGCAGGCGTTCGGCGATCTGACGCAACACGAGGTCACCGATGGCATGTCCGTGGGCGTCATTGATCGATTTGAAATGATCGATGTCGATCAGAAACAGCACCATGTCCCAACGAGGCCCAAGGCCTGGTTGCAGATTCAATTCGCTGCGTCGTGCCTGCAACGCGACTTCGCGGGGCATTTCCTGCATTAGAAAGCGTCGATTGTGCAGACCGGTCAGCGGGTCGGTCAGGCTCGCTTGTTCAAACTGGCGGGTACGCTCGGCAAGGGCATCCGACAGCGAACGCAATTGCGCGGTGCGTGCCTGCACTTGTGACTCCAGATCCAGTCGCGCGCGCTCCAGCAATCTTGTTCGCAGAGAAATCACGGCGCCCACAGCGAGCATCAGACCAACGAAACCGAGCGCAGCGCTCAGCGGATGCTGCCACCATTGCGGCTTGACGGTCACGGCAATGTCCAGATGATGCGGCGACCATTGCCCATCCCGATTACTGCCTTCTACTTGCAGCCGGTAGTCATCCGGCGAGAGGTTGGTATATGTCGCAGCACGCTGGGTGGCATCCGCTGTGATCCAGTCGCTGTCATAGCCGTCCAGCCGGTAACGATAGGAAAGCCCTTCGGGTGCCGATAGGTCAAGCGAAGCAAACTCCAACGAGAACCCGCGTTGCCCCGGTTGCAGTTCGATTTCCGCGAGCTGGCCGGTGCTTGAAATCACTTCGCCGTCGATGCGCAGTTCCGTGGTGACCAAGGTCGGTGAAAATTGCCACGGCTCGAAGCGACTCGGGCGAATCAACAGCAATCCCTCGCTTCCGCCGTACACCATGCTCTTGGTATCCAGCCGTGCGTAGGCGCGAAACCAACCGGTTCCAAACTGGGCCCCATCGGCCTTGTGCAGGCGATGCAAACGATCCTCCAGCGGGTCGTAAACGTAGCGATGCGTCCAGATACGCCCGCTGCTGTCATCCAGCAGATTCGCCCCCGCGGTATCGCCGGCCACGCCATGGCGCGCGGAGATGGCGTCAAACAGTGCCTCGTTTGACTGCAAGGTGTTGAGTCGATAAAGACCCGACGCATCCATCCAAAGGGTTCCGCGCTGATCGACCAGCAGACCGGCGACGTTGTTGTGGACATCACCCACGTCGCTGCGCATCGCGATCGGTGTCAAAGCCTCACCGAACGAATCGGCCAGATAAAGACCGAATGCACTGCCGACCCACCATCGTCCGTCCGTGGCTTGAACAAAGGCATTGAAAGAACCGCGCGCAGGACTGCCATTGGCCTGAGGCAGGCGATGGATTTCGTCGCGCTCTGCAAACCATCGGAAGGCCCCATCACCGGTGCCAATCCAAAGCCCACCATCGGGATGCGGCACCAGACGTCGCACCGACGCGCCTTCCAGAAAGCCACTGGTCGGTAAGGACTCGATCTTCCTTTGTCCGGCGGGACGCCGGAAGAATCCGCGATCGGTCGCAAGCCATAAGGTGCCGTCTGCGCTTTCGACGACCGCCGAGGGTTGTTCACCGGGCACGCTCGGTTGATCCGGCTGGTTGGCGTGCTCGGGTGTCGGCAGGCGTTCGACGATGCGCAAGCTTTCGTCCATGCGCACAAAACCGTATTGCGCCACCCCAAGCCAAACACCGCCAGCACGCGCTTGCGCCACCGTCAACACGTTGAGCTGCGGCAGTCCGGTGTCGATGGCGGGCATCAGCCGTCGCGAATACAGCGCCTCGTTTTGCGGATTGACCCGTTGCAAGCCGCCACCGAAGGTGCCCACCCAGACCCAGCCGGAAGGATCGAGCCACAGCGAACGCACATCGGCATTGACCAGACTGAGACGATCCGTCGGCAAATGCCGATGCGCGGCGATCTGCTGGAACGGTTGCGGCGACCAGACATCAATGCCGCGCGCATGGGCGATCCATATTTCTCCGCGCGACGTTTCCACCGCGCTGTTCATGCCATTGCCGCGCCAACGGCGCAGACCCTTGGCATCGGGTCTGATAGGCTCATTCGACGCTCGTAAATCGGACGGCAGCATCGCCATCACACCTTGTTGCGAGCCGACCCACAGATCGCCATCGCGCGCTTCAAAGATGTGCCGGATGGTGGTGTTGGCAAATCCCAGCGCATCACCGGGGTCCGACAGCACGGGCTCAAAGCGCGTCGCGCCAGCGCGAAGTCGACTCAGGCCATGCCAACTGCCAATCCACAGATGGCCATCCCGATCCACTCGCAGCGCCGAGATCCGATTGTCGGGCAGGCTGCCCACCACGGCGCTGTCCGCAACAAAACGTTCGACATTGCCCGCGCTGTCAATTCGGGCAAGCCCACTGCCAGTCGTGCCCAGCCACAGACTGCCGTCCTTGCCTTGGGCCAGTGCGCGCACCGCGCCCTGTGGAATGCTGCCGGCGTCGTTCGGGTCGTGTTGCCATTGCCGGACGCGCCCCGACACCGTATCGAGGACCGAAACGCCATTGGCTTGCGAGCCGACCCACAGCCGCCCATCCGATGCCAGCAGCAGGCTGGACACTTGGGTGACCGACTCTGCCTCCGCCAAGGTCTCGACCCGCGTGGCGACCGGCTTGAATCGATAGCCATCGTAACGAACCAGGCCAGACGCAGTGCCGATCCACAAAAAGCCCTTCGCATCCTGCGCCAACGCGGTCACCACGCCGTCGGGAATCTTCTCGTTGTCACCCACGGTCTCGAAGACAGTCGAGAACGTCAGCGCCGGTGACTCGCTGCTTGGCGCCGGACCAGCCAACACCATCGCAACGCAAAGCAACCACACACGCGAAAATGACCAGCGCAGGTTGGCATTCGTCATTTCACACCTCGCGGATCGCAGCAAGGCAGCGCAGCGGATTTCACGGAATCAGTCCTTTGCCAGTTCGGCAGGAAGTCGCTCAGCAAGGAAGTCCAGCAAGACGCGTACCGCAGGCAATACGCCTCGCCGAGTCGGAAATACGGCATGACACAGACCCTGCGGCAGTCGCCATTCGGGCAGGACGCGCTCCAGCTCACCGCTGTGCAACAGGCTGCCACAGACCAACTCGGGCAGCAGGGCAATGCCGTGGCCTTGTACTGCAAGCGCTCGCAGCAAGGGGAAGTCATGTGCCATCACGCGAGGCTCGAAGCTCACCGCAACCTGCTGCGCCTCGGGCCCGTGCAATACCCAACGCTGCGCACCGGGCTCTTCGCTCATTGAAAGGCAAACGTGCGCGGCCAGATCAGCCGGTGTGCGCGGTCGCCCCTGAATGCGCAGATAGCGCGGGCTAGCCACCAGATATTCATCGATCTGCCCAAAGCTGCGCATCGCCAGACTGCCGTCGTCGATCAAACGAGTACGCACCCGCAAGGCGACATCAAAACCTTCGTAAATGACGTCGATCCGCCGATTGCTGACGTGTACCTGCAGGCGGATTTCCGGATACCGCGATAAAAACTCAGGCAGCAGTCTCGCCAGTTGCTGCTGCGCCAGTGCAACCGGCGCACTCAGCCTGACCAGACCGCGCGGTGTGCCACTGAGGCGCTGCACGGCTTCGCGCGCGCCATCGGCGGCATCGAGCATGCTTCGCGCGTGGCGATAGACGTCGTTGCCGACCTCGGTGACCGAAAAGCGTCGAGTGGAACGCTGCAACAGACGCGCGCCAAGGCGCTTCTCCAGCGCGCTGACGCGCCGACTGAGTTGCGATTTGGTGATCCCGGTTGCGCGTTCGGCGGCAGAAAACCCGCCCGACTCGACCACTTGGGCGAAGTAGTACAGATCGTTCAGATCATCCACCCCGCCCTCCTCAAAGCCCATGTGTGCGCTGCAGAACACAGCCTACTGCGCAATACTGCACTGTCGCTATCCTGCCGCGCCCTTGCCGAACGCCATGCATGACCTGCTGATTACCCGCGCAACTGTACTGCTTCCGAACGAGGTTGCGGAAAACCACGCGGTCGCCATTCGCCAAGGACGGATCATCGCGCTTGGCCAAGCCGCGGAAGCCTTCGATCAACTGCCGACCCTCGACCTGCAAGGCGACTGGCTGGTGCCGGGGTTCATCGATGTGCAGGTCAACGGCGGTGGTGGCGTGTTGTTCAATGACGCGCCGACGGTCGACACCCTGCAGCGCGTCCTCGCAGCACACCGCCCCTTCGGAACGACACGTCTATTGCCCACGCTGATCAGTACGGATCACACGCGAATGCGTGCTGCCATGGATGCCGTGCGCGCCGCGCAGGCGGCTGGTATGTCGGGCGTGCTTGGTCTGCACCTGGAAGGCCCGTTTCTCAATCCACTGCGCCGCGGTGTGCACGATGCCGCGCAATTCCGGTCATTGACCTTGGACGATGTCGATTGGCTGTGTGCGTCGAACTGCGGCCATCTGATGCTGACCCTTGCGCCCGAATTGCAGTCACTTGAGCACATCGCTCGGCTGGCCGCTGAAAACGTGACGGTGATGATCGGGCACTCTGCCGCCGATACCGAAACCACGCTGAACGCGTTGCGCGCCGGTGCGCGCGGATTCACGCATCTGTTCAATGCGATGCCGCCGTGGCAGGGACGCGCGCCGGGCGTGCTTGGTGCCGCCTTGCTGGACGACGACAGCTATGTCGGCCTGATCGTGGATGGTCATCATCTGCATCCGGCCAGCATCGACCTGGCCTTGCGCTGCAAACCGCGTGGACGCTGCGTTCTGGTTACGGATGCCATGTCGACGGTCGGTAGCACCTTGCAACAGTTTCCGTTGGGGACGCAGACGGTGACGCTGCGCAATGGCTGCCTGCAAACCGATGACGGCACGCTGGCCGGATCGGCGCTGGACATGATCAGCGCGGTAAAGCGCTGCATCCAGCAACACGGTCTTGCCCCCGAAGAAGCATTCCGCATGGCCTCGACCTGGCCTGCCGATCTGCTGGGCCGAAGCGATCTGGGACGCATCGCGCCGGGTGCCAGTGCCGATCTGTTACGCCTCTCGCCCGACCTGCAGGTCAAGGCGAGCTGGTTGGCGGGCGCGATGCAGAACCACGCCTGATCAGGCGATCAACGTCTGTCCGCCCATGTAGGGCTGCAGCACCTCGGGCACGCTGATCGAGCCATCGGCATTCTGATAGTTCTCCATCACCGCAATCAGACATCGACCGACCGCCACACCCGATCCGTTCAAGGTGTGCACCGGTTCGGGCTTGCCGGTCTCGGGATTGCGCCAACGCGCCTGCATGCGACGCGCCTGGAAATCACCACAGTTGGAGCAGGAAGAAATTTCGCGATAGCTGTTCTGCGAGGGCAGCCAGACTTCCAGATCGAAGGTCTTGATGGCCGAAAAGCCCATGTCGCCCGAGCACAACAGCATGCGGCGATAGGGCAGACCGAGCTTCTCCAGCACCACTTCGGCACAACGCGTCATGCGCTGATGCTCGGCATCACTTTCCTGCGGACGCGCAATCGACACCAGTTCGACCTTTTCGAATTGGTGCTGCCGGATCATGCCGCGCACGTCGCGGCCATAGCTGCCCGCCTCAGCACGAAAACACATCGAATGCGCGGTCATGCGCAAGGGCAATTCCGCATCCTCGACGATGCTGTCGCGAACGATGTTGGTCAGCGGCACTTCCGAGGTGGGAATCAGATAACGCGGGCTGTCGCCAATCGGCGCCTTGAACAGGTCTTCCTCGAATTTCGGCAACTGCCCGGTGCCACGCATGCTGTCGGCATTCACCAGCAGCGGCACATTGCATTCCAGATAGCCGTGTTCGACGGTGTGCAGATCGAGCATGAACTGCGCCAGCGCACGATGCAGACGCGCCAGTTCACCACGCAGCACGGTAAAGCGCGCACCCGACAGCTTGGCCGCCGTATCGCCATCCAGCCAACCCTTGCGCGCGCCGAGGTCGACATGGTCCTTGACCGCGAAATCGAAACTGCGCGGATGGCCCCAGCGATGCTGCTCCACATTGCCATGCTCGTCCTTGCCCAGCGGCACATCGCCATTCGGCAGATTGGGGATGCCCAGCGCCAGCATTTCCAGATCGAGCTTCAGCACATCGAGGCGTGCTTCGCTGGCTTTCAGCTCGTCGGCCATGGCGGCGACTTCGGCCATCAGCGCGCCTGTGTCCTCGCCTTTGGCCTTGGCCATGCCGATGGCTTTGGAACGGGTATTGCGCAGGTTCTGCAATTCCTGCGTGCGCGTCTGAATCTGCTTGCGCTCGGCTTCCAATGCCTCCAGCGCTGCCACATCCAGAGAATAGCCACGGGTCGCCTGCAGGCGTTGCGCGGTGTCGGCCAACTGGCCACGAAGCAGGGCGGGATCAAGCATGAGGGCATTCCAGACAAACGAAACGGCGATTATCGCCGTCGTGTCCCAAGCGCCGCAATGCAGCAGACGCGACCCGCATCTGCTGCATTGCCATCAGAAACTCAACGCCGCATCCACCAGCCGATGACCAGCGCTGCCAGCACCCATCCAATGCATTGTTCGGCCAGATTGGCCAAAGCGAAGTCGAGCGGGAAGCGGTACCAGTTGACGAATGGCCCAAGGCTGCCCAGCCAGCCGAACACGCTGGCCACCGAGGCCACGGTGACGGCACGCGCCATGCTGGTGCCGACAGCTGCGATCAACCACGCCAACAGGATCGCGGCGATCGTGTCGCCTGCCCACTGCACACCAAGTTGCGCGCCCATGTCCGTCGCATCACGGCCAATGGGCTGGTAGATCACCAGCGCATAGGGACTGGCCTTGGTACGCGTGGCGTACTCCGCCATCGCGGCCTCATCGGACATCTTTGCCGAATCCATCCAAGGCAGGAAATAGACCCCTTCCTGCGCTGGCAGACCGGACTGCACGGCATCCAGGACGGCTTTCTCATCCGTCGGCTGGCCCATTCCGATCTCACCCAAGGGCAAGACGGTATGCGCGAGAAAGCCCCAGAAAAACATCACCAGTCCGCCCAGCAGACCGCCCAGCAAATATCGCTTCATGTTCAGCCCCCAAGACGTGCCCCCCGGCACACGCACGAGCATACGCCGACCGCTCTGGGACTCAACGCTGCGGCGCGTCACCCAATGCACAGCGACCATCGAAGCAGGCGCAGTCGCGACCGGCCTGCTTGGCGCGATACAACTGCTGGTCGGCGCGCTCCAGCCAGCCGACCGCATCCTCGTCGGGCGGTGAGTGCATTTGCGAGACGCCGACGCTCAAGGTGACGCGCGCATCTTCTGCCACGCCGTGGTGTGGCAGATCGAGTCGCGCCAGTGCGGCACGCATTTGCAAGACGGCGTCACGCAAGGCCTCACCTTCCCGACGCAGCAGCACAGCGAATTCTTCGCCCCCAATGCGCGCCAGAACCTGCTCCGTCTCCAGCTGACGCGCCAGCACGCGGGCCACTGCGGCCAGCGCACCGTCGCCNNGTTCGCGCGAGTCGAGCCAGATCCTGATTCGCCTTCGCCAAAGCCAGTGTGCGTGTGGCGACTTCGCGCTTCAGTTCATCTGAGCGCTGCTGCAGGCGCGCGACGCGCCACCCGATGATGCGCAAGGCCAACCACAGAAGCGTCGCGAACAGCACACCGAGAATCAGTGCCAAGCCCCACCAGGACTCCCACCAGTGCGCGGGGATGATCAGGTTCAGGCTGGCCATCGGCGGTTCGGTACTGCCATCCAGCGCCTGCACTTCGATGCGATAGTGCTGCGGTGGCAAACGCGGCAGGGCCAATTCGCGCGACATGCTGGGCGCCGACCAGTCGCGCTGGATCGGCAGTACCCGATGACGGAAGCGTAGCCCTCCCTGGCTTGCGGCGGGCGGCACACTGAAATCCAGGCTCACATCGCGGACACCGGCGGGCAACTGTACAGTGTCCTGCAACGGGAACTCTCGCCCATCCGCATGCAGACGATCCCAGTACAAGCGCATCGGCTGTGCATCGACTTGTGTGCCATCCAATGCCATCCGTGCCACACCCGCCGATGTCGCCAGCCACAGCACCTCATCATGGATCAGCAGACTCGGCTGGCCCGGATTCAGGCTCTTCGCCGAACGCAGTCCGTCGCGACGGTCGAAACGCCGCACCGACGGCAGCCAAGTACCGGGCGCCGCTTTTTCCAGCACATCACGGCGCAAGCGGAACAGTCCCACGTAGCTGCTGATCCAGATGTTGCCTTGCGCATCTTCTGCCCAATCACTGAGGTTTTCGTCAGTCAGACCTTCCTGCAATCCGAAGTGTGCGCTGTCATCGCCACGCCAGCGATACAGTCCCCGACTCAGCACCCACAAGGTGCCGTCGGCGTCTTCATGCACGTGGCGAACATCCTCGGGCGTTACCTGGCGCTGCCACACGACGGAAACCTGGCTATCCGTCTGCAAGACGTGCAGCAACTGCCCGTTGTCCATGCCCACCCAAACGCCACCGGAGCGCGCCGCCACGACGCTGCGCACGCGTGGATCCTGCATATCAACAAAAGGTGTCTCGACGCGCTGCGCAAGCCCCTGCGCATCCATCCAGGCCAGCCCGAAATCGCCGCCCATCCACAGACGACCGGTCGCATCGAGCGTCAAACTGGAGATGTTGCTTTCCAGCTCGACCGGCATTCGCTCGATGCGCTCCGCAACGCGTCGGAACAAACCGCGATCCGTCGCCAGCCACAACGTTTCACCGTCGGGCTGCAACACGATCACGCGCCCCAATGGCTCCGCACCCGCCGAAGGCCTTGCCCGCAGGTCCGTCCCAACCCGACTGAGACCGCCCAGCCCACCGACCCAGACACCCTGCTCGGCCACCGCAAGCGCATGCACGAATTCATTAGGCAAGCCCTGCTCTTGACCAATGACCGCCAGCGATGGCGTTGCCACGCGACACAAGCCTGCGCCTTCCGTGGCCAGCCATAGTTCGCCACTCGGCGACTCGTCGATTCGGTAGACCGTGCTCGTCGACAGACCTTCCGCACTGCCAAAGCGATGCCAGCGCCCATCCGCATCTTGTCGCTGCAATCCAAGGCCTGCGGTCGCCGCCCACCAGCGACCGCGCGCATCGCGATGCAGATCGCGCACGTTCCAACCCTCGGTGCCGTCGATGCGCTCGGCACGACCGCTGTCGGTGCGCAAGCGCCAGATGCCGTCATGACTGCCAATCCACCAGATCTGATCGGACTCTTCGTGCAGGCTGGCAAGATGCTCTGACGGCAGCCCATGACGCGCATCCCAGACTCGCGCTGACAGCATCGCATCGACCTGATGTGGGTCGCGACGCAGTTCAATCAGACCCCGGTCACGCAGCCAGAGCACACGCTGGGCATTCACCATCAGGCGTTGATCCGCCCCCAGCGGATAGCCCGCATGAACATGAGCGCCCCAATCCGCGTCAGTTCGGGAGTTGGTGCGCCGATACAGCCCGGAACTGCCTGCCAACCAAAGGGCATTGGCATCTGTTGCCAGGACCGGCACGTCTTCCAACAACGCAGGGGATTCAAGCCGAGCGACACGGTGACCCTGCCAGCGCAACACGCCGCCCGAACTGGCGAACCAACGCCCACCGTCGGCAGTGACCACCGGTGCCCGACTGCCCTTCAGCGAGACAAATGCCTCTGCCAGCGGTTCTGGCACATCAAACTGCTCGCCATCAAAGCGTCCCAGCACCCGGTATCCGCCAATCCATGGATAGCCCGCCGGATCAACTCGCACGTCAAAAACCGAATCCAACGCGAGGCCATTCTCCAGGCCAAAACAATCGATCCGTTCCGCCTCGGCAGCCGCTACCGATGGCCGCAGTCCGACCAGCAGGACCGTGGACAGGAGCGACATCAAGCATTGTCGTGCGGTCATTTCAGCTACCACCGAACCAGTGCTGCCCCATGCGCCACCCCAGCCATACAGCCAGCAATCCACCCAGCAAACTGCTGCCCAGATAGGCCGCGACTATCGGCAGACGCGCCTGCTCGTGCCACAGCAGAAGTACGTCGACCATCATCGCGGAAAACGTCGTCAGCCCGCCGAGCAGCCCGACCATCAACAAGGCGCGCAGCCACAGTGTTTCGTCTGGACGCAGCAGCAACCAGACAATCAGAAGTCCAGCGCAGAAGGCGCCCAGCAAGTTCACACCCAGAGTGCCCCACGGGAAACCGGTTCCCAGTTGTCGCAGCAACCAGCCGCCGAGCAAGAAGCGTAGACCTGAACCGACCGCACCGCCGAGCATGACCAGTCCGAGTTGGCTCCACACGCCCATCATTCGCCCCTCGCCTGCGCACGCGCCGCACGCAAGGCGTCGAGTTTTTCCTTGATCTGCAGTTCCATGCCGCGCGGCACAGGCTGGTAGTAGACACGCTCGCCCAATGCTTCCGGGAAACCGCGCTGATCCAGCGCCACACCGCCTTCGATGTCATGGTCGTACTGGTAGTCGGCACCGTAGCCGAGCGATTTCATCAGTCGGGTCGGCGCGTTGCGCAGATGCAAGGGCACCTCATCGGTTCCTGCTTGCCTCACGTCCGCCACTGCCGCTTTGTACGCAACGTAGCCCGCATTGCTCTTGGCCGCACTGGCCATGAACAGGGTCAACTGTGCCATCGCCAGTTCGCCTTCAGGACTGCCCAGTCGTTCGTAGGTATCCCAAGCGGCCAACGCCATCTGCTGCGCGCGTGGGTCAGCGAGACCAATGTCCTCGATGCTCATGCGCAACAGGCGTCGCAGCAGATAGCTGGGATCACAGCCGCCATCCAGCATGCGGCACAGCCAGTAAAGTGCTGCATCCGGATTGGAACTGCGCACACATTTGTGCAACGCCGAGATCTGGTCGTAGAACTGCTCGCCGCCTTTGTCGAAACGTCGCGTCCGGTCCGCCAAGACCTGCAGCAGCGTGGCTTCGGTGACGCGTCCCGCATCCGACTGCGCCAGTTCCGCAGCGATTTCCAGCAGTGTCAGGGCGCGACGCACATCACCATCCGCTGCCAGCGCAATTTGTTGCAGCAATCCAGATTCAATCTGGATACCCAGCGCGCCTAGCCCTCGCTCGCCATCCTGCAGGGCGCGCTGCAGGGCCGCAACCATCGCCTCCGACGGCACCGATTCCAGAACGTGCACGCGGCAGCGCGACAGCAGCGCCGAGTTGAGCTCGAAACTCGGGTTTTCGGTGGTCGCGCCGACAAACACGATGCTGCCGCGCTCGATATGCGGCAGGAACGCATCCTGCTGCGTCTTGTTGAAGCGATGCACCTCGTCCACGAACAACACCGTGCGCTCACCGGCGTCGAATCGATGCTGCGCTTCTGCCAGCACGCGCCGGACCTCCGGCAAGCCGGACAACACTGCGGAGATGGCCTCGAAACGCGCATTCGCGTAACCCGCCAACAGCAGAGCCAGCGTGGTTTTGCCGCAGCCCGGCGGCCCCCAAAGAATCATCGAATGCACCCGCCCCGACTCGACCGCGCGACGAAACGCACTGTCGGCTGCAAGAAGGCGGTTCTGTCCCACTACCTCGTCCAGACGGCGCGGACGCATGCGCTCCGCCAAGGGGCGCAGTTCCACTGCATTGGCGGAAAACAAACTGGGCGTGCGCATCCGATCAGGTCCGGGTGTGATCGCCGACGGCGAGCGAGCCATCCACCGCCGCCGCACGCTGGAAGGCCTCGACATCCAACAAGCCGGTCTCTCGTGCCACCAGAACCGGCACCAGCATCTGCCCGGTGACATTGGTCATCGTCCGCATCATGTCGATGACGCGATCAATCGCGACGATGTAGCCGATGCCTTCCAACGGCAGACCCGCAGCGCTCAATACCAGCGTGACCATGACAATCGCCGTGCCGGGCACGCCAGCCGTGCCGAAGCTCCCGAGGACCGATGCCAACAGGATGACGAAATACTGCGAGACGGTCAGATCGATCTGGAAGTACTGCGCCACAAACAGCGAAGTGACCGCCGGATAGATCGCCCCACAACCATCCATCTTGATGCTCGCCCCAAGCGGCACAGCGAACGCGACGTAGTCACGATTGACGCCCAGGTTGTCGCTGATGGCGCGCATGGCTGCGGGCATCGAGGCAAAACTCGACGACGTTGCAAATGCGACTTGCATGGCGCCAGCGGCACCTTTGAAGAACCGCAAGGGATTCAATCCATGCGCCAGAAGCAGACCGCCATACACCACCACGATGTGCACGGCACAAGCGACGAATATCGTCAGCACGAACCAGCCAAGGGGCAGCAAGCGCTCAAAGCCATAGCTGCCAACCAACGCAGCAATCAGCCCGAAGGTGCCGAGCGGCGTCATTTCCAGCACGAAGCGCGTGACCTGAATCATCGCGTCGCTGGCCTCGCCCGCCAACTCGCGCAGACGTGCCGCCTTGTCGCCGAGCTTCACCAGCGCGAAGCCGAGCAGCCCGGCAAAAAAAATCACCTGAAGGATGCGACCTTCCGCCAGCGCCGCAAACGGATTGGCAGGCACCACATCCAGAAGGACCTGCACAGGACTGGGCACCACCTTCACCACGTAGTCGCTGGCGGCGCTCAGTTCACCCAAGCCAATACCGGGCTGCAAGAGCATCGCCGTCCCTAGACCCACCATCACGGCCAAGGATGCGGTCACGGCAAACCAAAGAAACGTTCGCCCGGACAAGGCCATCACACTACCCTGGCCATGCAGGCGCGAGATCGCTGCCAGCACCGCGAAAAACACCAGGGGTGTGGCGATCATCTTGATCAGGGTGACGTAAAGCGTGCCCAGCGGCGCGAACCACGTCTGCGCCACGGGACCCAGCAGCCAGCCCAGCAACGCCCCGAGTAGAAATCCTCCCGCCACGCGCTTCCAGAACGCGATCCGCAACCAACCTTGAACGATGGCCGTGATCACGCGCGACTCAGAAAGGCTTGCCAATCACGAGATAGATCGCCCCAAGTGCCAGAAAAATCGGCAGCTCGTTGAACCAACGCAGTGCCGTGGAACCCGGCAAGGCACCGCCCGCAGCGGCGCGCTTCATCCAGCGCGCGGTGAAAACGTAGTAGGCAAACAGGCCCGCCACCAAAGTCAGCTTGGCGTGCAGCCAACCACCGGAGACCACCAGCGGCCATGCCTCCGGGCTGAGGCGATAGCCCAGCCAAAGCAGCATGCCAAACAGCAGCAGCAGCCCGAACATCACATGACCGAACTTGTAGAGGCGACGCCCCATCAATAGCAGGCGCTCACGCACGGCGGCCTGTTCACCCGCCTCGGCGACATTCACCAGAATGCGCGGCAGATAGAACACCGCAGCCATCCAGGCGATGACAAACAGCAGGTGCAAAGATTTGGTCCAGACGTAGATCACGATACTCCCCCGCAGATCGCCACCCAAGGCGACTAGAAACGATGACTTGGTCGCCGGTGTTTACTTCTTCTTGCGAACGTAGAGCACCAGACTGTGCTCAACGATGTCGTAGCCGTGCGTCTCGGCAATGCTGTGCTGCAAACGCTCAATCTCGTCACTGGCGAACTCGATCACCTTGCCGGTATCGACATCGACCATGTGATCGTGGTGCTTGCCGCGATCCAGCTCGAATACGGCCTGACCGCCCTCGAAATTGTGTTTGATCACCAAACCGGCCGCCTCAAACTGCGTCAACACGCGATAGACCGTTGCCAATCCGATGTCGTCATTGTTGTCGAGCAGCAATCGATAGATATCTTCAGCCGTCATGTGGCGCGGACTGGCGTTTTCCAGCAACTCCAGAATCCGCATGCGCGGCTGCGTCACCTTGAGACCCGCCTTGCGCAGATCCTTGGACTCCATGGGCATGGGCAACTCCGTTCCGTGGCGCGGGCGCGGGCGCGATCCAACCGTGGCTGAATACGGGTCGCCACACCGCTGGGTGAAGGGGCACGTAGTGTATCATCGGCCAGTCGCTCTTCCGGATTGATCCCATGCGTTTGACTGCTCTTGGCCTGTTTTCCGCGTTGCTCCTCAGTGGCTGCGGCATCATCTACAAAGTCGATGTGTATCAGGGCAATCTGCTCGACGAACGCAACGTTGCTCAATTGAAGACAGGAATGAGTAAACGTCAGGTGCTGTCCCTGCTTGGCACGCCTGCAGTCCGCGATCCTTTCCACAGCGAGCGCTGGGATTATGTCGCCACGCAATCGCAGCGCGGCTCCGAGACCGAGATTAAAAACTTGAGCCTGGTCTTTGACGGCGACACCTTGGCCAGCATCGAAGGCGACTACTTCCCAAAGCAGGACGAAGCCTTGCGACAGCGCCTGTCGCGTTATGGCAACTTACCCAAGGACGAGCGCAACAAGCGCAGTCGCGGAGGCTGATGTTGCCGCGCTCAGCGCTTGGCGCGCTGACGTCTGATTTCTTTGGGATCACAAAGCAAAGGTCGATACAGCTCGACCCGATCACCGTCCTCCAGCACGCGATCCGGCGCACAGGGATGACTGAAAATACCGCAGTCGAGCGGACTTGAAGCGAGTTCCGGTAAGCGCTCGCGCAAACCGGAGGCACGCACCGCGTCTTTGACCGCGCTACCCGCCGGCAAACGCAATGCGACTCGCCAAGCGCGCTCTGGCAATGCGTAGACCACCTCGACCCCGATTGTGGCCTCAGCCATCCCGCATCGCCTCACGCACGAAATCATCGACCAATCGGTCAGTCAAGGACTGAAAACCCAGCGCCAGCGCCGACCCCATCAACAGGCCGGCCGTCTCGAAGTTCATGTGCAACACCACCTTGCAAACATCGTCGGCCAGCGCAACAAAGTCCCAACTGCCCTCCAGCGACGTGAACGGACCTTCGGCCAGGCGCAACTCGATACGACGCCCCGGCAGCAGGCGGTTACGGGTTGAGAAGGTTGTCCGCAGACCGCCCATCTTGAGATTCAAGCGCGCCAGCATCATGTCATCACTGCGCTCCAGAACCTGCGCCCCCTCGCACCAACTGAAGCGCTTGGGATAGGCTTCCACTTCGTTAACGAGATCAAACATGTGTGCGGCCGAACGGCGCACCAGCGCGCTTCTGGAAATTTGCGTCATCGGTGACCTGCAAGGGTCCCACCCGCAACCCGTAGGCCGCGCAAGGACAGGACATGAACAAGAAGAAGAGCAAGGATAGCGGAACCGGCACCATCGCCCTCAACAAGAAGGCGCGTTTCGACTACAGCCTGGAAGACCGTTACGAAGCAGGTGTCGCGCTGCAGGGCTGGGAAGTCAAAGCCCTTCGCGGCGGACGGCTGTCGTTCAACGAAAGCTACGCCATCATCAAAGGCGGCGAGATCTTTCTGTTTGGCACATTGATTACCCCACTTGCATCGGCTTCCACCCACGTGATTCCGGACGACCGCCGCACCCGCAAACTGCTGCTTCACAAGCGCGAGATCAACAAACTGGTCGGTGCCGTGGAGCGAGAGGGCTACACCCTGGTACCAACCGCGCTGTACTGGAAGAACAACCGCGTCAAGGTTGAAATTGCGCTCGCCGAAGGCAAACAGAGCCACGACAAACGCGCGTCAATCAAAGACCGCGACTGGCAACGCGACAAACAGCGCGCCATGCGTCGCCACAATCGCGAAGCCTGAACCCGGTCGCGAATAATTCGACCAGCCGCAAGGGTTTTCCTTGTATCCGCAGCAAACAGCTCCATATACTGCCAAGTCTCTCGGGGGCGACCAGGCTTCGACGGGGGTCGTGAAATCGGAGGTGCGTGTCGAGGGGGCAGCTTTCCTCGTAAATCCAGCGGCAAAACAGCTAGTTGCGAACGACGACAACTACGCACTGGCCGCCTAAATAGGCCAGTCCGTCCCCCATCGGTGCCTGTAACGGCGGATCGGACGGTCATATTTGCAGGATCGCTACGGCATGGCTGCCTGTCAGTGTCGGGCTAAAAGGAACAGACTGGTTCGGTGGCGTTCTTTGTACGCCGTGTTTCCACCGGACGAGATCAAACGGCGAACTACACACGTAGAGCCAAAGACGTAATGCCTTCGGACGGGGGTTCGATTCCCCCCGCCTCCACCAACAGAGGGTCTGGTTTTATCCGGACCCTTTTTTTTGCGCGATTTCGCGATGAATCACTGAAATTGCTTGAGATGGCCGTCTCAGCGTGCTGATCGTTGCAGATCTATCACACAAATGGGCGGTTCGCGCAAAAAAACAGCCCCGCTTTCGCGGGGCTGTCGTGATGCGAGTCAGCCTGCCAACCTACTCGAAACCGTCCTCGAAAATCAGGTCCGGCGACGATTGCGCCTGGCTGGGCAACAAGCACCAGCGGACCAAATTGCCGGTATCACTGCCTACACGATCCGACACGTTCAGCACCCAAGCACCGGCAAAGTCCTGGCCGTCGAAAGCAGAAAGAGCCTCGTTCGGAACAAGGATCCCGGAAATGACCGGAGACGAACTTCCACACGTTGACTCGACAGGAGCGGTCCCCTCATCGCTGAGCGTGGCATCTACGTTGTCACCCGAACAACCGAATGACGATGCAGGCACCCCCGGACGGTCAATCAACGTCACAGGCACCCCGGCATCGTGACGCAGCGTTACAACCACATCGCCAACGTAGGTGTGATTAATTTTCACGTAGACATCCATATCCAGCAGCGCACCCGCGAAACCGTTCAACGTGTTGTCAACACCCGTCGTGTTGTTGTCCGGGATCGCAACGCTACCATCGAAGCAGATTTCCGCGACCGTTGTGAAACTGCGGATTTCGGAGAAGCTGGCATCACCGCACGCATTGACAGCGCGAACTCGCCAGAAATACTCAGTGTTCGGTTCAAGACCGGTCGCAGTAAATGAGGTTCCGGTCACAGTGCCGCCGGCAATCGCGTTGATGAAGCTGGGCGTGTTGCTGACTTCGACCACGTACTCTTGGGCACCGGATGCAGCAGCCCACTGCAGGACGGCGTTCGTCGACACACCGGTAGCCGCATCCGCTGGCGCCGTCAAACTGGCAACGGTAGGCAGCCCCTGTGCGATGTTCACGGTGAAGGAATCGCTGCGCACGATGGGCTCACTGCCGCCGTTGGTCGACGAAATACTGACTGGGTAACTACCAGCCGCTGCCGCTCCATTAGTAGTCATGGCGAGCACCGAACTGACCCCGCCCTCCACAGGCGCAACCGGATTCGGCGTGAACGTGGCAGTCGGGAAGATCGACGCATTGAGACCCGGTGTTGACAAGGTCACCAGTCCGGTGAAGCCGCCCGCTGCGCCGAGTTGCACCGTTACATCGGGCACCGGGTCGCCGGCACACAGATTGAAGGTGGAGGCGGACGTTGCCATGGTGTAACTCGGACCCGCAGCCATGTTCTCAACGATGCCCGCGAACGAACGCTGCGTTGTCGTTGATGGCGGTGTGGTGATGCGATTGTCCGTCCACGTCATGCCGATGGCGTCGCTCAGCGGTGACACCGATAGGCCGTTGTAGTCTCCCCACTCCTGGCCATCGGCAATGTTCTGGGAGACCTCGGACGACACCCGTGTTTCCTCTTCCCATGTCTGACCGCCATCGCGCGACAGTGCGTAATACCAGTCAGCCTTGTTACGCAAACCGGAACCTGAATTCCGCGTGTCCTGCCAACCAACATGGACATTGCCGAATCCATCCACATTCATCCAGGGCTGGAATCGATCCACGGTCGTCTGGTCAGCGGTGCTATGCGGCGTCGCAGCGACATTCCAGGTCGCCCCTTGGTCATCGGAATAGACAACCCTGATCCACCCATGGCTGGCAGACGCCGAGCCGCCGCCATTCCCCGGGCTACCCGCTGCCGCGTTTTCGTCCGTGAAAGCAATGTAGACACGACCATCATTTGCCCCACCACTCAAGTCAACGTCTACCGATGCGTAGATAAACACACGGCGGGTTTCCATGGCGGGAATCGCGAAATCGAAGTTCCCGTGCAAGTCATAAGCCGCCTTGGCAAGCCCCGCCTCACCGCCATTCAAATCAACGAAGCTCACACCGCCATCATCCGAGCGCAGGACGCGGATCTCTGCAGAGTTATTGGTGATACTGGGGTAAACGTAGTAGATCCGCCCCTGACGATCTGTCGAAATATCGCTACCGATACCACGCTCTTCCGCAGAGAGAGATATAGTTGGGGCGAAGGTCAAGCCACTACCTCCCTGCACTGGCATTGCCGTGGAGCGCGCAAACTGCAGGACGTTACCTTGATGCCACGTGGCATACAGGCGGCCGAAGTACGGCGATTCGGGCGACTTGTCGACGTGAATGAACTCTTTGTCTGAGCTCGCTGTAGACGTATGCACCGGCCCGAGCCAGCTCTGGCCATTATTGAACGACCAGTACACTGTGTTGCACAGTGAGAATGTGCAGCCACTGCCCGACTGACCCAAGGTTGCGGCAAAGGCGATGCTGCCGTCTGGACTGAACTCGATCGCTGGATCGCAGCAAGTTCCCGGCAAAGCACCCGCACTGCTCCATGTCACGCCACCATTGGACGAATACGACATGCGCTGCCCACCCGTACCGTTGGAGCCAGCGATGACGATATCCGGGTTGGTCGGGTGGTACTCAATCGTAGTTTCGTTGTCACTCAAAGTGCCGTCGAACGGACCTTCTGCCAGAACATTGGCAGCCTTGGCATTTTTCTCGACCGGATCAGTGGCCCAGCGCGCAGGTGCGGCCGGTGCCGAAGCGTTCTCTGGTCCTTTGTAGTGGTTCTTGCCGCGCTCGGTCAAAAACAGCTTGCCGCCCTGCAACAAGCCACCGAAACGATACTGGTATTCCTTGTTGAACTCGCGAGGATAGAGATGCGTTTCCAGGGGGAAGCCCTGCTCAGCCATCTCCTTGCGTTTCATCACCTTGAAGAAGGCAGGCACGCCAGGCACATAGCGGTCGTTGTCTGGAAGGATGCGAAGATCCTCTGCAGTCAGCTGATAGTTGCGGTCATCCCAGGGACCGAACTTGCTGAGACTCGCATAATCGACCGACTGATCGACACCGAGCGCCTGAATAGGCTGATAATTTTCGTCAGCTTTTGGCACTTGGACTTCGGCCGCCGCGACGGCCATGGACAACACCCCTGAGGTTGCCAAGGCAAACCACTTGGCAAGAACAAACACTTTCATCAACACCACTCCCCAACGCCCTGCAAGTCGGGCGGTCTCCGACAGAATACCCGCGAAGTTGGGGCTGATGTGTGCCTCCGGTCGAAAACCTTCGCTTGGTTGACGGACGGNNACCACTACGCGAAGACGTTGAGGCGTTCCGACAAACGTCGCGCATGGATCGAAATTGGACCTGCTCAGGGCAGTTCAGAGGTCTTCGAGATCGCCGTGCTTGGTCCGCGCATCGAACATGGCATGCCGAAGTGAAAGGCGCGCCAGACTGCGGCGGTAGCTTCGTTCGATAGCTCGCTGCAAGGTCTCGCAATCCCGATCACCGGGCATGCTCTCCAGCGTCGCCTTCAGCAGTTCAGCGGCCTCCATTGAGTAGGCGACATGAGTCTGCTCATGCGCCAGCAAGGCGTCTCTTGCACGCTGCCAGCGATCACGCATCTCTGCGGAAGGTTCTTCGGGTGGTCGCCATTGCGGCACGCGAACCTCCTGTTGCAACCGCAGGAAAATCGATCCGACAACACACCGGTCCGGCGTCTGTTCAAGCGACTGCTGCAGTTCCAAGCTCGCTTGGGTCAAGCCCTCGTAGCGCCAGTTGTTGTCAGCCATTTCTGGATGCGGTCGCAAATCGTGAATGACCGCACTTGGACGAACTGAGAACACGGGAAACTCGTGGTTCTCGACATCGGCAACCAAGTGCACCGGCTCAAGCGCTACGGACACCGATGGCGGACCGGCAAGCAGTACCAGAAGTAGAAAACGCATAAACAGGCTCATGCGCGGTTGACGCTTGAGAACCTCGATTCGTCGCGAAGTGCAATCACTTGGTCGAAGCCACTGCAGCGCAGCACGCCCAGAGCACCCGCATAGCGTTGCGCTACCCGGGAATACCGAACTTCGTCAACAGGGCGCGCTCCTTGTCCGCTGTCAGGCCTGCACGCAATACCGACTGACGCTCGGTTGGCAGCCCCCCGAACCAGGCCAGAGTGTCGCCAACCGTCTCACTGAAGCGTCGAAAGGTAAGGCCTTGCTGTAGTGAACGTCGGTTGCTCACTCGTGAAAAGCCTGCACTGTCGCCGACTCCAGGCACCCAAACCGGCATGTCCGACCAAGCATGTATACCCTGCTCGTCCAGAAAACCACTGGGCAACCAATGCAATCGTGCGCCCGCCGTTGTCCCGGCGCGAACGCCATGAAGCATCGCCGCCATGCTCATTTCGTAATTCGGCCCGGTCGCATTGAAGGTGCCAGCGGAGCGCGTTTCGGCCATCCGAATGGTCCACTCCGCCAAGTCGCGCGCGTCGATGAACTGCACGGGATCGCTGCCATCACCTGGCGCGGCGACATCGCCACCACGGGCAATGCGCACTGGCCAGTAGGTGAAGCGGTCGGTCTCATCGCCAGGTCCAACGATCAATCCCGGGCGAATGATGGTGACCGCCTCGTCGCCGTATTGCCGACGTGCCTCAGCTTCGCTCAATGCCTTGAGCGGGCCGTATAGATTCATGTTGGCGCGCAGCCCAGCCATGGTCTCCGCCATGGCGTCGGCACCCTCGTATTGCGCGACCGCCGCGTCCTCATCCATGCCGGGCTGCGAGTTATCGGCATAGACCGAAATAGTCGATATGAAGAGGTAGTGCGCAATTCGGCCTTTGAGCACAGCCGCTGCGTCACGCACCCACGCCGGTACCGAAGTCGGATTGTCGATACACACGTCCCACTCACGTCCCTCGAGAGCGCTGTAGTCGCCGGTGTCGCGGTCACCCAGCAGTTCCTCCACCTCACCAGGCCACTGCTGCGGTTTTCTCCCACGATTGAACAAGGTGACCTGATGCCCACGCTGCAAGGCATAGCGAACCTGATGCGGACCGGTGAATCCTGTGCCACCCAAAATCAGTATGCGCAGGGGTTTGTCGGCCTTCGCTACGGCATCACGATAACCAGACAGCAGCGAGGCGGCGGTCGCTCCCAGTCCCAGCTTGAGCAATTCGCGACGGGTGAATTCGAACATGGCGAGATCTCTTGACAGTGCCGAGGCACCGTACGCGCAGAAGCGCTCGATATCGTGGGCCGGAAGTCAGGAGACAGGCGGAAGGCTGCTAGCATTTCGCGGTCTTTCCCGTTCAGGATGGCCTGTCCATGTGGCATCAACGTGCAATGTTGTTTGGCTGCGGAATTGCCGCAGCCTGCTTCGCTGTGCCCGCAACCGCTGGACTGCTGCGCTGCGACCAATGCTCCGAAGACCAACGTCTGGCGCAATTGCCCGCAGCGCAGCTTGCACCTGAGCGTTACCTGGTTGCGGACTTCAGCAATGGCGAGGTGCACGGCAATCTCGTTCCCGCTCGCCCCGCTGCGGGTGAAGCTGAGCAGGCATCCGTCACCCCAGTCAGCGACATTCCCGAGCCGCTTCGTGCGATGGCGAGTCATCTCTCGCAGTTATACGACGAAAGCCACGGCAGCCTACGCATCGAGATTCCCGTCCGAGCGGAGGATCTGGGAATCCCCAGCGTGGTGGTACTGATCGGACACGAAATTCCGGACGACTGGCCCACTCGCGCGCGCATCCAAGACGCCCTGCGGGAACGGGGCGAAACTCTTCTGACGCGAGATCCTGCTCTACAGGCAGCACTCGCCATCTGGCGCAGTCAGGATGGCCTGCACAGCACGTTTCCTGGCTGGCTGGACGATGTGCATCTGGACTTCAGGGTGCAGTTCGCCGACGGCGCGGAGCACGTTTTCCGCCGTGACTGGGAAAGCGACGTGGTTCGTATGCTGGAGCAGGAAACTGCGCCATCACCCGCAGATTCTCCCTAATCGGCGGGAACCAGCGCCACCGTGATCTCCTCGCGGTCGTGGTAGAGCTGGCGTGCGCGCCATCGCAGTTCGATACCGGCGTCGTGCAGGCGCTGCATCATCAATTCGCGGAGTTGGCAGACTTCCGCGTAGCGCTTTTTCATCGGCAGCTTGAGATTGAAAATCGTGCGTCGGCAATCGCCTTGTACCAACCAGTCGCTGATCAGCTCGGCCACGCGCTTGGGCTGCTCGACCATGTCGCAAACCAGCCAATCCACCGGATGTTCTGGCCGCCAGCGAAAGCCATCGGCGCGATGGTGTTTGATCATGCCTGTGCCGATGGCGCTCTCGGCCAAGGGACCGTTATCGATGGCACTGACCTGCAGGCCCGCACGCGCCAGGACCCAGCTCCAGCCGCCGGGTGCCGCACCGAGATCAACGGCACGCTGACCGGGTTTCAGCCAGCGTGATCGCTCTTGCTCGCTCATCAGGGTCAGCAGCGCTTCTTCGAGCTTGAGCGCCGAACGACTCGGCGCATCATGCGCGAGCCGCAGACGCGGGATCCCCTGCGGCCAGGGCGAACTGTCGGCAGGATGGCTGTGCGCAAGCAGCAGATGCGTGCCTCCTAGCAGGATCACGTGCAGGCGAGGTGCGTTGAGATCGGTATTGGCGCTGAGCCAACCGACCCGCCGCAATCCGCCACGCAGCGCATTGCCGAAGCTGCGCGCCAATCCCGACAGGGTGCGCCCCTCATCCGCATCCGGGTGTTCCATCCACAAATCGCCAAAGCGCTGCCCGCGCGCCGCGACGGCGGCGAGTACCGGGGTGAGGCGATCTTTGGGATCGATCTCCAGCAACTCCGCAAACACCGGCAAGCACTGCCGAGCAAAGATCAAAGCGCGCCAAGAAAGGCGTTTCTCCAGCAGCGACTGACTACCCGAATCCAGGCCCAGAAATCGCACGAAGCCGCTGTCACGATCTGTTTTCGGATAACCCGCCACACCACAGCGCGCCGCCTGATCAACGATTTCGGCCGCACACTCGGGCTCGAAGCCCGCGCGACAAGGGAGATACAGGCCAGCGGCCATGGCGCTCAATAGCGTGTCCCCGCCGTTTCGGCATAGGCGCGCAGCACATCGCAGGCGGGCTGGCGCAGGATGTCGCGCCGCACACGGATGCCACGCGCTTCGAGTTCGCCCATCCAATCGACAGGCAACGGACCTTCATCGAACTCGGTCAGACTCATCACGTCTTCGGCGCGCGCACCGATCAGCAGCGTATCGATGCCGGCCCAGAAACTGGCGCCGTAACACATGCAGCAAGGCTGCGACGAGGTCGCCAGGGTCACGTTGTCCTCGCCTTCGTTCAAACGAAAACGCTGCGTGCGCGCCTGCGCGGTCATGAAGGCCATCATCTCGGCATGCGCGACTGAACAGCTTTGCGGCACCACGCGATTGACACCGACGCCGAGCAGACGATCCTGCGTGTCGAAAATCGCCGCTCCAAACGGACCACCGCTTCCCGCATCGACGTTGCGACGCGACAAGGCAATGGCGAGCTGCATCTTGGCTTCATCGCCCGCGTAAACGACGCCTTCGGGGGCGAGCTCGTGCACCCAGGCGGGCAATGTCAAATGGATTTGTGCGTACAGCATGGTTCACTCGTGTGGGTAGTGTTCGAGCGTTTTGGCTTCGCACTGTCCAGCCACGCACCGGCAGCCGGGAATCTCGGGGAATCCGCAGATGGACGAAACGCCTTGTTTCGCACACTCAGCGGCCACGCGCTCAGGAAAGGTTTCTGCATCTTTGTTGACGCATGCCGGATAGTACCCGCAACAGTTGCCGACATTCTGCACCGCGCAGTCGGCATCGCTCCGGCAGGCGCGGGAAACACTCGTTTCGACAACCACGCTGGATTCCGTCGCGCGGTCTGGTGTGGACGCACACGCGCCGAGCAAGAGAGCAAGCAGTCCCATACTCAGCGCCAGACGCACTACTTCGCTGCCCACGTATCGCGCAAGGTCACCGCACGATTGAACACGGGCTTCTCCGCGCAATGATCACGTCGATCACTGACGAAGAACCCCAGCCGTTCGAACTGCACATGGGTTTCGGGCGCGCTTGCCGCCAAAGCAGGTTCAACCCAGGCCTGCACGGTGCGGATCGAATCCGGGTTGAGGTGATCACGATAGGTCTTGCCTTCGGACTCGTCGTCTGGATCAGCGACCTTGAACAGACGGTCGTACAAACGCACCTCCGCCGCCACCGCGTGCAAAGCACTGACCCAGTGGATCGTACCCTTGACCTTGCGGTCCACCGCAGCGCCACCGGGACGGGTATCCAGATCCAGCGTGCAACGCAATTCGACGACCTCATCGCCCTGCTTGATTACCTCGTTGCATTTGACAATTCCCACGCCACGCAAACGCACCTCGCCGCCCGGCGTCAGGCGATGGAAACCCTTTGGCGGCACTTCCATGAAGTCATCGCGCTCAATCCAGAGCTGCGGCGAGAACGGCACCTCGCGCTGACCAAGCGATTCGTCCTTGGGATGGTTGGCAAAACGCAGGGTTTCGCGCAGATCTTCCGGCAGGTTGGTCAAGACCAGCTTGAGCGGGTCCAGCACGGCCAATCGACGCACCGCCTTCACATCCAGTGCGTCGCGGATACAGCCCTCGAACACCGAAAAATCAATCACCGAGTTCTGCTTGGAAATGCCCACGCGCTCGGCCAGCAGATGCAATGCCTGCGGCGGCACACCTCGACGCCGGATGCCCTGCAAGGTCGGCATACGCGGGTCATCCCAACCCGCCACCAGCTTTTCGCTGACCAAGGCCAGCAGCTTGCGCTTGCTCATCACGGTGTAGTTGATGTTGAGGCGCGAGAACTCGATCTGCCGGGGCTTGGCGGCGGCCTGGTGCCAACCGCGATCCGCCAACGAGGCCAGCAGCTCGGGATGATTCACCAGATCGACCTTGTCGACGCACCAGTCGTAGAGCGGGCGGTGATCTTCAAACTCCAGCGTGCACAGCGAATGGGTCACGCCCTCGATGGCATCCGACAGGCAGTGCGCATAGTCGTACATCGGATAGATACACCAAGCGTCACCGGTGTTCTGATGGGAGACGTGCTTGATGCGGAACAAGGCCGGATCACGCAAGTTGATGTTGCCGGACGCCATGTCGATCTTGGCCCGCAAGGTGCGCGCGCCATCAGCGAACTCACCCGCGCGCATGCGCCGGAACAGGTCCAGATTTTCGTCGACGCTGCGCTCGCGATACGGTGAGTTGCGCCCCGCCTCGGTCAAGGTGCCGCGATAGGCGCGGACTTCTTCCGCACTGAGGTCGCAGACATAGGCATCACCCTGTCGAATGAGCTTTTCAGCAGCCTGATAGAACACCTCGAAATAGTCCGAGGCATGCCGCAGCTCGCTCCACTCGAAGCCCAACCAGCGCACGTCTTCCTTGATGGCTTCGACGTATTCCGGGTCTTCCTTGGCGGGATTGGTGTCGTCGAACCGCAGGTTGCAGCGCCCGCCAAATTCACCCGCTACGCCGAAGTTCAGGCAGATCGACTTGGAATGACCGATGTGCAGATAGCCGTTGGGTTCGGGCGGGAAGCGCGTCTGGATCAGCGCGTGTTTACCGTCCGCAACGTCCTCGCGGACGATCTGGCGGATGAAGTCATTGCGTACGGGTGTGGCGTCGTTGGCGTCAGTCATGGCGGAAGGCTGCGAATCGAAGGCCGCAGTTTAACAGGGCATCGGTCCGTACCATGCGCGCGCGAACACGTTCCCGACCATCGCGAGGCATTTCCTGTCCGCTTCGCTATGCTTTGCCGACCCACCTCATGCGAGCGCCGTCCATGCCTTTCTCCGCCAATGATTCGGTCTATGTGTTACCACCACCCGCATTGCCGTCGGTGGCGGTTGTCGGCACACGGCAGTATTTCCCGGTGCGACGCATCTACTGCGTCGGTCGCAACTACGCCGAACATGCGCGTGAAATGGGCGGCGATCCCAGTCGCGAAGCGCCGTTTTTCTTCATTAAGCCTGCGGATGCCATCGTCGCCGATGGCGGCGTGGTGCCCTATCCGGCCCACACTTCAGACTTCCATTACGAGGCCGAGTTGGTCGTCGCCATCGGCGGCGACGGTGCGCATCTCACGACCGAGCAGGCCAAGGCAGCGGTCTTCGGCTATGCGGTTGGGCTGGACATGACGCGCCGCGACTTGCAGGCGCAGTTCAAGAAGGGCGGCAAGCCCTGGGATATGGCCAAGGGCTTCGATCATTCCGCGCCGTGTAGTGCCATCGTGCCGGTCAACCAGTGCGGTCACCCGATCGATGCGCGGATCACCCTGCAGCACAACGGCGAAATCAAGCAGGACGCGCGAATCAGCGATCTGATCTGGTCGGTACCGGAACTGCTTGCCAATCTCTCAAACTTTATTCGTCTGCAGGCAGGCGACCTGGTCTTCACTGGCACGCCTGCTGGCGTGGGGCCGGTCGAACGCGGCGACCAGTTGATTGCCGCCGTCGAAGGCATTGGGCAGGTCTGCGTGCGCATCGAATGAGTGAGCACCAGAACGGCTGAAGTGGCGCACCGCGCCTGAATCCGTTCAACGCAACGAAAACCCAACAAACCGCCACAGCATCGTGTGCCACACTGCGAATCTTTCCTGATCGTGCCTTTGCCATGCTGCACCTGATTGCGCTGCCTGCGCTGGATGACAACTACATCTGGTATCTCCGCCAATCGGGTCACGCCGGGGTATTGATCGATCCGGGCGACGCCGAGGTCGTGGTCAATGCGGTGGAGGCGGGATTGGCGGTTACTGCCGTACTGGTCACCCACCACCACAGTGACCATGTGGCGGCCATCGAGCAACTGCAGGCGCGCTACAACTGGCCCGTCTATGCCCCGGCCGACTCGCGTATTCCGGGACAGATTCAGGTGGTCAGTGACGGCGACCGGATCGCCCCACCGGGCACCGAACTGACATTCGAGGTAATCGCGACGCCGGGCCACACGTTGA
>DEHW01000121.1 GCA_002352135.1 Lysobacterales bacterium UBA2790 | reverse complement strand
GCCAAGCACTTCATTGGCGATGGTGCCACCGAGCTGGGCCGTGACCAGGGTGTCGCGCAGATCAGCAAGACCGAGATGATCACGACGCATGCGCAGGGCTATTTCGGTGCCATCGAAGCGGGCGTGCAAACCGTGATGGCCTCGTACAACAGTTGGACTGATCCGGCCGCAGCAATCGAGTACGGCAAGATGCATGGCGCGAAGGCACTGCTGACCGACGCCTTGAAGAACGCCATGGGCTTTGACGGCTTCATCGTCTCGGATTGGAACGCCGTCGGCCAATTGCCCGGCTGCAGCAACCGCCAGTGCGCTGCCGCAATCAATGCTGGCATCGACATGATCATGGTCCCCGATGACTGGAAGGCCTTCATCGAAAACACCCTGAAGCAGGTCGAATCCGGCGAAATCACGCAGGCGAGGATCGACGACGCCGTAACCCGCATCCTGCGCGTCAAGTTGCGCGCCGGGTTGTTCGAGCAGAAGCCCTCGGACAGCGCATTTGCCGGCAAACCCGACGCACTCGTCCATCGTGAACTGGCGCGTCAAGCGGTTCGCCAGTCCTTGGTGCTGCTGAAGAATGAGGCCGCGACGCTTCCCCTCAAGCGCGACCAGCGCGTGCTGGTCGTGGGTGAGGCTGCCGACAGCGTGCCGCATCAGTCCGGCGGCTGGTCGATCACCTGGCAGGGTACGGACACCAGCAATGCCGATTTTCCGAATGCCGACACGCTGCTGAGCGGTGTACGCGAACAGGTGGGTGCCGAACGCGTCAGCTACAGCGCGGACGGCAGCGCGATTGCAAGCAGCGACGCCGATGTCATCGTCGCGGTGATCGGCGAGGCTCCCTACGCGGAAACCAATGGCGACATCCTGTCGTCGTTCACGCTGGCGCACAGCCAACGTGATCCGGCTGACCTGGCGCTGCTGCAAGCGGCGCAGGCCAGTGGCCGACCGGTAGTCACGGTGTTTCTGTCCGGTCGCCCGCTGTATGTCAACGACCTGCTGAATCTGTCGCACGCCTTCGTTGCGGCGTGGTTGCCGGGCACCGAGGGCAAGGGCATCAGTGATGTCCTGTTCGGATCAAGCCCGGATGGCACCGCCTTCGATTTCACTGGCCGACTGAGCTTCCCGTGGCCCGGCAATGCCTGCCCCGAACGCAAGGACAGCACGTCCTTGTTCGAGGTTGGTCAGGGTCAGAGTTACGCCAGCCCATCGACCGCGGCACCCTTGCCGGTCGACATTCCCGACGCCTGCGGTCCGGCGACGGCTCTGCCGATCTTCAACATGGCCGATGCCGCCCCTTTCGCGCTCGAAATGCGCCACCAGGAGCAGTCCCGCGCTCTGGGTGCAGATCTCAACGCCGTGATCGAATGGCCTGCGGAATCCCCCGCCATGCGGGTGGCAACGGTGCAGATGAATACCCAGCAGGACGCCAAGGATGTCACCTGGCTGGCACCGGCAAGCCTCGTCGCCAGCGCCGGTTCGGGCAGCAATCTGAATGCACTGGCGCATGCGCAGGCGGCCGTAAGTTTCGACATCCGGATTGAACAGGCGGCAACCGCGCCGGTTCATTTCGAAATGCGGTGCGGCGAGCAATGTGGCGTGGTGCTTGATCTCAGCGCGATCCTGCAGCGCTTCGGCGTGGGCGAGCAACACACTTTGAAGTTGCCACTCGCCTGCTTCGCCCAGCATGGCGTCGACATGGGTGGCGTGAATCAACCTTTCGGCCTGATTGCGGAACCACCCTTCCGTGCCAGCATTACCCGGATTCGCATCGTCGCGAGTGCTGGATCCGATAGTGACGCCGTCAACTGCGCCGACCTGCCCTTGATCCGAAGCCTGCGCCAACCCTGAGCTGACCCGGCGGGTGAGCGTGCTGCTCACCTGCCTTCGGAGGGATCAGCCTGGCGAATCCGCCTGCGCAACACGTCCTTGCCGCGTGTCACCGGATGCAAGCCATCGCGGTAAGGCGGTGCACTCAGAAACCGCAATTCACCCAGCTCACTGCGGACAGAAGGCTCCACCGTATCGCTGTGCCAGCGTTCGCCATTGATGTGCGCCGTGTCATCCGCCCACTGCATACGCAAGGGCTCACCCCGCCACTCGACCTCGACGCGGCGCAAGGAACCATCGGCTGCCCTCAACTCCCAGCGCAGTCGCCACGGCTTTGCCAAGCGATGCGAGGTCTGCACATGCCAGGTTTGCGTGGCGGCACGCTGCCGAATAGTCAGCGCGATGAAGCGTCCCTCGCCGATGGGCAGTTTGGCCGCGATGTGGCTCCAGGTCCGTGGCAACGACGGACGAAACAGCACGCGATCTTCCAGCAGCCGTGGCTGATAGCCCACCACATCGTTGATGCTGCTGCGGGTGAACTCCGCCACACTCCAGGACTGACTGAAGGTGCCCGACGGCGACACGCGCCCAGCACGGTCCGGCCAGGCATCCACCAACTCACTCAGGCTGCCGGGCGGATCCATGTCGAGCACCTGGGTGGTCAGTTCGCCAAGCCAGCGACTGAGCGCCTCCGTTGCTCCCAGCCGCGCCAGCGCGGAGATGGCAAAACCCGTATTCCAGACCCAGACGGTGCCATTGTGATAGGCCGCGTCCTTGTGGTGAAACGCGTCATTCACATGGCGCGGGTGGAAGTCCTCATCTTGCGGATCGAGTGAAGCGAGCCCCCACGGATAGGCAAGGTGGCGAAACGCATCGCCCACGACACGCGCCTGCTCGTCGACCGACAGCAAGGGAGGCAAGCCCAGGTCGTCGTCTTGCAGAGCAACCGCCAGAAGCACATTGGGTCGCCAGCGAAAATCCGCACGGCCGTCGACGGTCACACGGTCCGCCAGCTTCTGCCCGTCCCAGAACCGCGCCCGGAACGCGATGCGGGCACGCGCGGCCAGATGTTCGTACTGTGCCGCCTGCTCGATGTCACCTGCCTTGCGCTCGACACGCGCGGCAATCTGCAATGCGGCGTACCACAGCGCCTGCACCTCGACGGCGCGATTGCCGCGCGGCGACCAGGCCTCACGACCTTCGATGCGCGCATCCATCCACGTATCGGCATCGTCGTGGGTCAACAGTCCGTCCGCATCCACATGATGCCGAACGGCCCCAGCGATGTAGCGGGCCATCATTGGACGCATTGCCAGCATGCGGTCCCAACGCCCGGTGTGCTGCGCCAGACGCCAGGCCGCAATGATCAGCCATGGCGTGCCATCGACGGTGTTGTAAAGCGTTTCGGTATGGGCGGCCACGCGATTGGGAATGCGCCCTTCGTTCTCATCGGCGGGGTCCGTCCTCTGCCGCGCGACGAAGGCATCGATGACCGCTTGTGCCGCATCGAACTGTCCGCTGCTCAGCAGGGTGCCAGGCAAGGCGATGAAGGTATCGCGTCCCCAATTGTCGCGGAACCACGGCAAACCCGCCCAGATGCCGGGACCAAACTCATCCACCACGAAGCCGAGCGCAGACCACTGCGACCACAGTAACGCGCGGTTGAACTCGGCATCCGACGTCCAAAGCACCCCAGCGGACAGGTCGCGCCACGCGCTGCGCAGCAATTGCGCAGGAACATCCTGCGCGACCAAATCCCGCGCACGCCGCAAAGCGGCATGTCGATCACGGTCAAAGACCAGATGAACCTGCAGCTCGGTTTGGCGATCCCGGGTCTGCAGCAGCGCGCGATACCGCGCTGGCTGGCGCAGCGCCTCCGGCAACGCCGCGTCACTCAGCGGCAGCCAATCGATCAGGTGATTGGCACTGATCGCCACCACGGTGGGTACGCGCGCGTCCTCCTGCGCAGGCAATTGCAACAACCAGAGCCCGTCTTCCTGTTGCTCCGCATGAACCGCCTCGGCAGGCAAGCTCCACAACGGCAGCAGGCCCAGACGCTGCGCTTGATCACTACGCAGCACCAGGCTGATTGCCGTGTCGCCGCGATGCAACCACAGGGACTCGCTCGCCTGCGGGTAGCGCGCCTCATGGCCGTGCGGCAGGATGCTGTCTTGCAGGGCCTCCGCTCGTGGCAACCAGCGCGAATCCACCTGACTGGCGAATCCATCGATCAAGCTGACATCACCGATGCGATAGCCCACGCCACGCCGCCAATGATGCGTCCAACCTTCGTAGTACCCGCGACGCTGGTCCGTCGCGACGATTCGGGCCGCCGACGAAGCCGACTGCGGCAGCGCCATCAAGGCTCGCAATGCGCCGGCCTTCTCCTCGGCGTCCGGAAAATCCACTTCACGGGCATGCGATGGACTCAACCAAAGCCACACAACTACCGCGAAAACGTGTGTCAGCGCGACGCGCCAACTCACCACACGCCCACATTCGGCATCGACAACCACGGCTCCGCAGGTGCACGTCGCTCACCCTTCTGCAGCAGCTCCACGGAGATCAGATCCGGACTGCGCACAAAGGCCATGTGTCCGTCACGGGGCGGGCGCTGGATAACCACGCCCAGAGATTGCAGGTGCGCGCAGGTGGCGTAGATATCGTCGACCGCAAAGGCCAGATGACCAAAGTTGCGCGCGCTGCCGTAGTCCTCGTCGTCGTAGTTCCAGGTCAGCTCGATCTCCGCCTCGGGATTCTCCGGCGCACCGAGGTAGATCAGGGTGAAACGCCCTTGCGGGTAGTCCTTGCGGCGGTTCTCCACCAGCCCCAGACCCTCACACCAGAAGCGCAGGGACGCCTCCAGATCACGCACCCGCACCATCGCATGTAGAAACTTCATGGCTCACTCCGAAACAGACAGAGCGCCATTTCAACAGATGCAGCGTGTCGGTGCAGTCGTCGGGATAACGACTGCACCCGTTCGACGGCGCTCCCGCCATCAGAGCTCAGCGCGCGCCTTGGCCAGGCCCGCTTCCACTTCCTGTCGGCGACCGCTATCGGCCAATTCGCGACCGGGACGTGGTGCGGCTTGCAGGGCTTTTTCGAACTTTTCGATGGCGCCTGCGTAGTCTTCCTCGCTGAGCAGGAAATCGCCGTAGAAGTAGTTGGCGTCAATCGAATCCGGTGCCGTCGCCAGGGCCTTGTCGAGCATTTCGCGGGCGACGTCGCTGTCACCGAAACCGACCGGCCAGCCAGGCACCTGATAGTAGAGACTGCCTAGCGAGGTATAGGCCGAGCCGTTCAAGGCATTGGGGTCGACTTCAATCGCCTGTTCCAGCAGTCGCTTGGCTTCCTTCACCAGCGACAACGCACCCAAGCCACCTTTTTCACCGGCATAGCTGGACAGCACAATGGCGCTCCAGATCAGCGTGGGCGCGTCCTTGGGGTGCTCGGCGAGCACGGCTTTGGCCTGATTGCTCAGGGCTTCCAGCGCTTTCTCACGCTCGGCTTGCGGAGTGTTGTACTTGGCCTGTTCCCACTGCCGCTGCAGGGCGACATAAGGGACTTCCACGACGGCGGTCGGGCTGCTGGCGACCTCGTTGGCGGGTGCGGGGGCGACATCCTGTGCGCAGACGTGCGCGGTCAACAGCAGGCCACTCAGGCCGAGTATGAGTTTGATCGTCATGGCGAATCTCCTTGAGCGTGTTGCAATGGAACGACCGCCTCGGCGGCGGTCGAAAAATAACGTCGGATCACCGGCAGATCGCGTCGAAGCGCGCGATCCACCAGTGCGGGGAAGGCACCATTGAGGCGCACGAAGAGTTTTTCCGGCCAGCCGATCTGCAGGCGCGGGCGCGCATCGCGAATCGCCGCCAGCAATTGCGCCGCCACCGCCTCAGGACTGTCGACGGCGGTCTTCAGTTCGGCGTTCATCGCGTCCACCGCGTTGGAATTGAAGGTGGTGCGGGTGGCGCGGGGTGCCAGCCACTGGAATCGCACCGTGCTGTCGGCATACTCCCGCGACAGCGCCTCGAAGGCACCGCGCAAACCGAACTTGGCGGCGCAATAACTGACCTGACCGGGATAGCCGATGTGCCCCAGCGCGGAACCCACGGCCACGACCTGCGCCTGCGGTTGCGCCTTCAACAGAGGCAACAAGACCTGGGTGAGCAACAAGGGAGCCAGCAGATCGGTCTGCAGACTGGCCGCGATGTGTGCGGGTTCGGTGTTCTCGAAGCCGCCAAAGCCACCGATGGCCGCCGCATGCACCAGCACGCGAACCGGCGAGGCGGACTGGCGACAGGCCTGCAGAATCTGCCACATCCCCTCGGTCTTGCTGACGTCCGCCTGCACGATCTGCACCTGCGCGCGACGCTCGCCCAAGTCGGTCAACAATGCCTGCAAAGGCTCGACTCGACGCCCCACAGCCAGCACGTGAGCGCCCTGTGACACCAACTCGCGTACCAGCGCCTGTCCAATGCCACCACTGGCACCGGTCAGAACGACGCCCACGCCCTTGAGCTCCATCAGGCTGCCTCCGCCAAGGCGGCCGACGCGGGTCGCAGACTGCGGAAGATGTCGCCATACAGGCGGTAGAACATGTTGGCCGCATGGATGATGGCGCGCTGCGCTTCGGCATCGTCCAACCGATTCATCAATGACTCGAAGAAACCAACGTGCTCGATGTCGAGATCGCCATGCGAACGCAGATACGAGAACGCGGTGCGCGGCAAGCCAAGCGCGTGTTCGATGGCGTCGGCGGCGCGCGTCGCCAGCACCACACTGGTGCCCTCCAGCACATGCACCATGCCGAAAAACGCAGCGGGATTGCCGCGTGCAATGCAGTCGTAGGCGTAGGCCACCATCAGTTCGGTCGCCGCACTCGGCGCGGACTGCATGGCCTGCGCCCGATCACCGCCGCAGGCTTCGATGTCGTCCAGAATCCATTCCTGATGGCCGATTTCTTCCTTGATGTATTCCGCGATGGCGGTGCGCAGCCATTCGCACTGGGCGGGAATGCGCGCACCGCAGGCCATCAATAGCGGCACGGTGTGCTTGACGTGGTGATAGGCCTCGGTGAGGAAGCGCTGGTATTCCTCACGACTGACTTTGCCCTGGATGGCATCAAGGATGACGGGAATGGACTGCAGTTCCGCACGGGCGGACGCGGTGGCCTGTTGCAGTTGCTCGAAGAAACTCATGTGGGCTGTCCTTGCAAATGGAGATTGGAATGGGAAGTGAGCTTGGCGCCCAACAGCTCGGACTGCGGCTGCAGCGCCAGCAAGGCATCGGCGTAGTGCTGCGCGATCAGCGCGCGACGCGGTCGGCCATTGGCAGTGAGTTGCCCGTTGGCAAGTTGAAAGGGTGTGTCGGCGACCACGAAGGCGGCGATGCGGGCGTATTCGGGCAGATCGGCATTGCACTGCCGCACGGCGGCAGACAGCGCGGCAGCCGATGTGTCCACACTGCGCGGAACGATGACGGCGGTGTTGAAGGCCTGCGCCTCGCCGAACATCGCCACCTGCGCGATCACCGCGTGCTGCAGCAGTTCGGATTCGACCCACTCGGGTGCCACATTGCGGCCATACGCGGTGACGATGACGTTGTCGGCGCGACCCAGCACATGCACGAAGCCATCATCATCGATGCGTCCAAGGTCACCGGTACGCCACAGACCGGGTGCCGCTGCAGGCTGACCGAGATAACCCAGCATGTGCGACCCCTGCACTTCCAGCACATCGCCCTCGCCCAAGCGCAGAGCGACATGCGGCAAGGCGCGCCCGACGCTACCCGCACGCCACGCATCCGGTCGATTGAGACAGACCACCGACGCGCATTCGCTCATTCCATAGCCCTCGAACACCGGTAGGCCCAGGGCCATGGCGCGTTCGATCAGAGCCGCACCCACCCGTGCACCGCCAACGGCGATGAAACGCAGCGAGGTCGGCAATGAGGCGCCGCCTTCGGCCGCCATCACCAGGGCACGCAGCAATTGCGGTAGCAGGATCATGCTGTGCGGTTGATAGTGATGCAGGCAACGCAGCAGTTGCGCGATGTCCAGCCCGCCTGCGCCGCTGTAGCCGATCTCGGCCAGACTCGGCAGGCAGATTTCCGCGCCCGACAACATCGGCGCGTACAAACCGCCGACGTTTTCCAGCAAGGTCGCCAGCGGCATCAGACAAAGATGCCGACGCGGCGCGCACGGTGCCGCCGCGTCCGCCAGCACCTGCGCAACCTGTTGCAGATGGTTGAAATCCAGACACACGCCTTTGGGCTGCGCCGTGGTGCCGGAGGTGTAGGTGATCACCGCCGTGCCCGGATGCAGAACCGCGCGTTGATCGAAGGCGGCAAGCCGACGATGCAGTCGGGGCGCATCACTGCCCGCCGAACCGTCCGCTCTCGCCCAACCTTCCGGTGCAGCCACCGGCGCGGGCAGGATCAAGGTATCAACACTCGCACTCTGCAAGGCATGTTCGACCTGCGCGGGCGAGAAGAACATCGGCAACGGCACATGCACGGCACCGATCTGACGGATTGCGATATCCAGACACAGCCAGTCGATGCCATTGTCCAGTCGAGTGGCAATACGCTGCGCCGAACGCTGCAGCAAGCGTTCGCGCCAGCCTGCCACGCGGGCTTGCAAGGCTCGCCCGTCGAAAGCGCCATTGGCAGAAAACACCCACGGCGTCGCGTCGTCCCGCGCCTCCCAGGCTTGCAATACGGCATTCATGGCGACAACACACCCTCGACCGGCGCGACCAAGCCGCGCGCCACCAGATAGCGCATGCCCGCATCGATATCGCCGATCAGCAATTCGGGTGCGGTGTCGTAGTAACTGCCCCAGTCGGTGCCGTCGTCCAGCACACGGGAGCGCTGCGCCTGACCCAGCGAGACCGGGGCCAGACCCAATCGCGCAAAGGCGTTGCGCAGGGCGCGGGTCGCCACCAGGGTCACCCAACGGAATCCCATCGCATACAGGCCACAGGTGAGCGCGACGATGACGGCCCGCGCATCGCCGGGGTGATACGCCGCGAAACTGCTGATCTCGACCAGTGTTTCGCGCTGAATCTCGGCACCCGCCGCCAGCATGGCGGCCCGTTCCAGCGGCGCGTCCACGTAGTGCTCGACGAACAAGCGGCCTTCCGACGCGCGTCGCAGACCGACCGCCGCCTTGAACTGCTCACCGGCAGGCAAGGCCAGCAGACACGGCGCCAATGACTGCAGCTGCGCGCCGTAGGTTTCGGCATAGCACTGGCGAATGAAACCCTCGATCTCGACGCGACGCGGGTGCGCCAGCGGGATCGGTTCAAAGTTCCAATTCGGCGCCTGCGGAACCACGCCGGCTGGCGCGTGGGAAGGACCAATTGCCAAGCTGTCGAATGACATGAAGCACACTCTTGCGAAGACGTGTGCAGTGTCGGCAGCAAGCGTTAAATCCGTCTCCGACGCTTGTTAGCATCCGGTTACCGCAGCGCAACAAGCGGCAAATCGGGCCGATCAGGTCACGTTCGCACGCGCACGCAAGGCGCGGATGCCTTCGGAAAAACGCGCCAACGTCGGCGTGCAATCCCCGGCGGGCAACATCACTTCAATCAACTGGAAGCGACCGCCGCTGGTGAAGGCGGTATCCAGCGCCCACTTGAGCTGCGCGCGCGTGCGCGCGCGGTAGCCATCGCCACCCAACACGTTGGCCAGATCGGCATAGCGCCAGTCGCCCAGCGCCGCGCACTGCGATTCCGGCTGGAAGGCGCGGATCATTTCCCAGCTCTGGTTGTTCAACACGATGACAATCGGGTCGAGACCGTAGCGGCGGCAGTTGCCCAGTTCCCAGCCGGTCATCTGGAACGCCCCGTCGCCGACCAGAATCAGCGTTCGCTCGCCGCTGGTGACTTGCATGCCCATTCCCGCTGGCACACCAAAACCCATCGAGGCGTAATAACCCGGTGCCGCCAGCGGCGTCGGACTCAACTCCATTGCAGCAAACAGGCAATCGCCGATATCCGAGGCAATCGGAATGCGCCCATAGCTCTCGATGCAATCGTTCAGCGCCATCGACAGATCCGCCGCACGCACGGGCGCGTCATCGGACAGCAGACCGCGCGGCACGTGTGGCGGCGCACTGGCGGGACGTGCCAGCGCCGAGGGCGCCACCCGCGCCAGCAGCGCATCTACCAGATCGGCCAGCGGAATATCGTGGTAAACGTGATGCCCCACGCGCGCCTCACGATGTGCCGCGATCAGCGCGCGACGAAAATCCATGCGCTGCGCACTGACGCCGAAATTGCTGTCCGACAGAATCGCTCCCAGCATCACCGGCAGATCGGAATCGTCCAGCAAGCGACTGACCTCGGGATCGCCCGCCACACCAAGATAAGTGCCACGCACATCCAATCCGGCATCGGCCAGCAAGCCGCGTCCCATGAAGGTCGTCAACACCGGCAAGTCCAGACGTCGTGCCAGTTCGGCGACCTTTTCCTCCAAGCGGAAGCGTCGCACTTCGACATCCAGCACCAGCACAGGTGCCTTCGCCGCCCGAATCCGCGTCAGCCATTCCTCGGCACACTCGTCCACGGCCGCCTGCACCACCGGACTGGGCGGCAACATCGGCACCGCCTCCATCGCGCGGTCCGCCATGTCGCGCGGGATCTCGATCAACACCGGCTGCGAATACTCGCGACAACGACGCAAGGCGCGCGCGATCAAACCCGGTGCGGTCAGCGGATCATCCAATCGCACCTGATCGCAGGTGATCTCCTGATAGATGCGCCACTGCGAATCCAGATGCCGCACCTGATGATGCAAGACCAGCCCGCCATGCCCTTCGGCTGCACCCGGCGCACCGGCCAACACCACCACCGGCGACTGCTCGGCATAGGCCCCGGCGATGGCATTGACCACGTTCAGCGCACCCGCGCCGTAGGTCACCGCCACGACGCCCAAACCCAGATTCATCCGCGCCGCCGCATCCGCCGCAAAACCCAGCGCAGGCTCATGACTGAGCGACACCAGCGGCAAAATCCCACTGCCCTCGATGTGCTTGAAGAACGGCAGGATGAAATCCCCCGGAATGCCGAAAATCTCCCGCGCACCATGGGCCTTCAAAGCCCGTAACAGTTCTACCGCCAGAGTCATGGCTCAACACCTGCGAAAAGAGGCGGCCATGCTCGGGGAAGCAGGAGCGGGCGACCATGACCATGATCAAGCGGGGTGAATCCGCCAACGCGAGAACGACAACTCCCACGCTGAACGCCGATAGCGCAGCTCGCTCGATGACGTCCCCGCAGCCGATCGATACCTCACTCAAGCTCAACGCGCAGGTGATTCTTCAAAGCCATCTTTGAAGATCCTTCGGGTTGCGATACTCAGCGCAACCAAGCCGTCATCGGGCGTGCCTTGTGCCAACGCGAGAAGGAGGTTCTGCCCGCCGGGCAGCGCATCGGTGCGAAACAGACCGCCCGCCAACGCACTGGTCGCATTGGGAACCCAGGCCAGCAAGTCCAGCGACTCGGCCCGTGGCGTACCACTGGGAAGATCGATCGCGCCGATTTCGACGTTGTTTACACCGCCTTGGTAGAAGAACCAGAGCACCGGCGATTCACCACTGTTGTCCACGGCAGCCCCGTAGCGACCACCAAAGCCCACGGTTTCGGCGGAGATCGTCTGCAGCACGTTGCCAGCCATATCCACCAGACGGATATCGCTACTGAATTCGCCTATCCAGAATCCGCCGCCACCTGCATTGGCCGTAGCGTCATAGCTCGCGTACCTGGCGGTCACCGGCAAGGTCAGCGTCGCGACCACCGTTCGGGTCACCGGATCAATCCGACTCAAGGTCGTCGTGTTGTTGGCCGCCCAGAAGTGCGTGCCGTCCCAGGTCAGACTGCGCGTTCCGCTCAGGTTGGGAATATCGAACGACTCGAGATACTCGCCTGCCTGCGATATCCGGGTGAACCGCGAGGAAGACCAGCGAGCAATCCAGTAATCGGTGCCGTCAAAACCCACCGCCGCGTAGCCGACACCCTCGCCCGGCAAATGCGGCTCGACAATTTCAGTGACGTCCAACGCGAACTGCGGCGTCAACGCAAGCTGAGCACACGCCATTCCGCTGGCCATCGAGGCGATGAGAACCACCAGTGCTCTGAACATCTTTGCGACCTCCGAAGAGCAAAAGATGCCTCGATGCTCACCGCTGCGCCGCAAGACAGCCATGACAACGATCAAGGATCAGGAACTGCCGACCAACTCGCCTCGAACTCTCCCGCAGGCCACGCCATGCATCGTGTTCCCATCGTGAGAGGCAGCATTGGCAATCCGCCCATTGCCGGAACAGGTCACACGCTACAATCCAAGATCAGATGAACGTGCTTTGGCATTGGTGCGGCAGACGACTGAAAGGACGGACCTTTGACTCCAGAAGCGAAAGCTCGCCAGCAGATCGACCAGAAGCTGGAACACGCCGGCTGGGTCATTCAGGACATGAAGCAACTCAACCTCGGTGCCGCGTTCGGTGTCGTGGTGCGCGAATACCCCACCGACAGCGGCCCGGCGGACTATGTGCTGTTCGTCAACCGCAATGCGGTCGGGGTCATCGAAGCCAAGAAAGACAGCGCGGGCGAACACCTCACCGTCACCGAAAACCAGACCGAGCGCTACGCCCACGCCAACCTCAAATGGCGCAAGGACAACACCCCACTGCGCTTTCTGTTCGAAGCCACGGGTCAGATCATCCGTTTCACTGACAACGCCGATCCCGTGCCGCGTTCGCGCGAGATCTTCCACTTCTTCAAGCCGCAAACGCTGGCGGCGTGGTTGACGCAAACAGAAACCCTGCGTCGCCGTTTGGCAGAGCAAATGCCTGTGCTCCCCGAGCGCAATCTGCGCGACTGCCAGATCAGTGCCGTCACCGGGCTGGAACAATCGCTGGCGCAGAACAAGCCGCGCGCCCTCGTGCACATGGCTACCGGTGCGGGCAAGACCTTCACCGCCATCACCTCGGTCTATCGNNCGTGCAGCGGCTGGCCTCACCCAACATCGATCCGCATTCGCAGGTGTGCATCAGCACCATCCAGCGCATGTACTCCATCCTTTCCGGCGAGCCGATTGATGAATCCGCCGAAGACCTGTCGCTTAACGAAACCCAGCAAACCAAGGCGCAGGAAAAGTTCGTCCGCTACAACCCGGCCGTGCCGGTGGAGACCTTCGATTTCATCATCATCGACGAATGCCACCGCAGCATCTACAACCTGTGGAAGCAGGTGCT